>NZ_JBEYIS010000021.1:0-61232 GCF_040635975.1 Streptomyces sp. NPDC006798 | reverse complement strand
AGAACAAACACCGTGAGCGACGCGCGCGCGGCTGCCGGGCCGCGGACGGCAACGAAACCCGCACGACGCCGCGCGAGCGGAGAAGCGAACAGAACAAACACCGTGAGCGACGCGCGCGCGGCTGCCGGGCCGCGGACGGCAACGAAACCCGCACGACGCCGCGCGAGCGGAGAAGCGAACAGAACGACGATGCCCCCGAGGGCGGTACCCGATGAGTGAGCGTGCGGCCCCGTTCTACTGCCCCTACTGCGGGGACGAGGACCTGCGGCCCAACGAGCAGGGGCACGGCGCCTGGGAGTGCGCGGCGTGCAACCGGGGCTTCCAGCTGAAGTTCCTCGGGCTGCTCGCCCGGGGGCTGCGTGAGCGCGGCAGCGGTGACGGGGGAAAGGACGCGATATGACGGTCACGGAGACGGCCGGGCTACGGGCCCTCGCCGAGCGGGCCGGGCACGACCTGGAGGACGCTCCGGCGCTGGAGATCCTGACCTGGGCCGCCGAGACCTTCGGCGACCGGTTCTGTGTCACCTCCTCCATGGAGGACGCGGTCGTGGCCCATCTCGCCGCCCGGGCCAGACCGGGTGTGGACGTGGTCTTCCTCGACACCGGCTACCACTTCCCGGAGACCATCGGTACCCGGGACGCCGTCGAGGCCGTGATGGACGTACGGCTGATCACCCTCACGCCCCGGCAGACCGTCGCCGAGCAGGACGCGGAGTACGGGCCGCGGCTGCACGACCGCGACCCCGACCTCTGCTGCGCGCTGCGGAAGGTCAGGCCGCTGGAGGAGGGGCTGGCCGGCTACGACGCCTGGGCGACCGGGCTGCGCCGCGACGAGTCCCCGACCCGGGCGAACACCCCGGTGGTGGGCTGGGACGAGCGGCGGCGGAAGGTGAAGGTCTCGCCGATCGCCCGCTGGACCCAGGACGACGTGGACGCCTATGTGGCCGAGCACGGGGTACTGACCAATCCACTGCTGATGGACGGCTACGCCTCGGTGGGCTGCGCCCCCTGCACCCGCCGGGTGGCGGCGGGCGAGGACGCCCGCGCCGGGCGCTGGGCAGGACGCGGCAAGACGGAGTGCGGACTGCACGGCTGACCGCCGACCACAGGACGGACGACGACGGGCCGACCCGGGCCGCGCCGTTCCGCCACCGATGACGAAGCCGCTGATGACGAATCGGAGAATCACATGACCGGGGCCACGATCTGGCTCACCGGCCTGCCGAGCGCCGGAAAGACCACGATCGCGCACGAGGTCGCCGGCCGGCTGCGGGCCCGCGGGCGGCGTACCGAGGTACTCGACGGAGACGAGATCCGCGAGTTCCTCTCCGCCGGGCTGGGCTTCGACCGGGCCGACCGGGACACCAATGTGCGGCGGATCGGCTTCGTCGCCGAGTTGCTCGCCTCGCACGGGGTGATCGTCCTGGTACCGGTGATCGCGCCGTACGAGGAGAGCCGTGAGGCGGTCCGCAAGCGCCACCAGGCCGAGGGCACCGGCTATGCCGAGGTGCATGTGGCGACGCCGGTGGACGTCTGCTCCGAGCGGGATGTGAAGGGGCTCTACGCCAAGCAGGCGGCGGGTGAGCTGACCGGGCTGACCGGTGTGGACGATCCGTACGAGGTACCGGACTCCCCCGATCTGCGGATCGAGTCCCAGAACCAGACCGTGGCCCAGTCCGCGGACGCGGTGTGGGCGTTGCTGGCCGAGAGGGGCCTGGTGTGAGTGGCGTGGTGACGGGTGCGAGCCAGGACGTGGACGACAGTCCGTACGCGCTCTCGCACCTGGACTCCCTGGAGTCGGAGTCGGTGCATATCTTCCGCGAGGTGGCGGGCGAGTTCGAGCGGCCGGTGGTGTTGTTCTCCGGCGGCAAGGACTCCATCGTGATGCTGCATCTGGCGCTGAAGGCGTTCGCCCCGGCGAAGGTGCCGTTCGCCCTGCTGCACGTGGACACCGGGCACAACTTCCCCGAGGTGCTGGAGTACCGCGACCGGGCGGTGGCCCGGCACGGGCTGCGGCTGCATGTGGCGTCGGTCCAGGACTACATCGACCGGGGGGTGCTGCGGGAGCGCCCGGACAGGACCCGTAATCCGCTGCAGACCCTGCCGCTGACCGAGCGGATCGCGTCCGAGCGGTTCGACGCGGTCTTCGGCGGCGGGCGGCGCGACGAGGAGAAGGCGCGGGCCAAGGAGCGGGTGTTCTCGCTCCGGGACGAGTTCTCGCAGTGGGATCCGCGGCGGCAGCGGCCGGAGCTGTGGCAGCTCTACAACGGCCGGCACGCGCCGGGTGAGCACGTCCGGGTCTTCCCCCTCTCCAACTGGACCGAGCTGGACGTCTGGCAGTACATCGCCCGGGAGAAGATCGAGCTGCCGGAGATCTACTTCGCCCATGAGCGGGATGTCTTCGCCCGGAACGGGATGTGGCTGACCGGCGGGGACTGGGGCGGTCCGGCCGACGACGAGCCGGTGGAGCGGCGGCTGGTGCGCTACCGCACGGTCGGCGATATGTCGTGCACCGGTGCCGTGGATTCGGACGCCACCACCCTGGAAGCGGTGATCGCGGAGATCGCGGCGTCCCGGCTCACGGAACGGGGCGCGACCCGCGCGGACGACAAGTTGTCCGAGGCGGCGATGGAGGACCGCAAGCGGGAAGGCTATTTCTAGATCATGACATCCACCCCCACCACCGACGGCACGAGCGCGGCGGACCCGCTGCTGTCGGCGACGACGACGCTGCTGCGGTTCGCCACCGCCGGTTCGGTCGACGACGGTAAGTCGACCCTGGTCGGACGGCTGCTCCATGACTCCAAGTCGGTCCTGACCGACCAGTTGGAGGCGGTCGAGCACGCCTCGCGGAGCCGGGGCGCCGAGGGCCCCGATCTGGCGCTGCTCACCGACGGTCTGCGGGCCGAGCGGGAGCAGGGCATCACCATCGATGTCGCCTACCGCTACTTCGCCACGCCCCGGCGGCGGTTCATCCTCGCGGACACCCCCGGGCATGTGCAGTACACCCGGAACATGGTCACCGGGGCGTCCACCGCCGATCTCGCGGTGGTCCTGGTCGACGCCCGGAACGGGGTGGTCGAGCAGACTCGCCGGCATGCCGCCGTCGCCGCCCTGCTGCGGGTGCCGCATGTGGTGCTCGCGGTCAACAAGATGGACCTCGTGGAGTACGCGGAGGAGGTGTTCGCCTCGATCGCCGAGGAGTTCACCGCGTACGCCACGGCGCTCGGGGTCCCCGAGATCACCGCGATCCCGATCTCGGCCCTGGCCGGGGACAATGTGGTCGAGCCTTCGGCGACGATGGACTGGTACGGCGGCCCCACGGTGCTGGAGCATCTGGAGACGGTGCCGGTCAGTCATGATCTGGCGAGCTGCCACGCCCGGCTGCCGGTGCAGTACGTGATCCGGCCGCAGAGCGCCGAACACCCGGACTACCGGGGGTACGCGGGGCAGATCGCGGCGGGCACGTTCCGTACGGGTGAGTCCGTGACGGTGCTGCCGGGCGGCCGGACCTCCACGGTGAAGGCGATCGATCTGCTGGGCGAGCGGGTGGACGTCGCCTGGACCCCGCAGTCGGTGACCCTCCTGCTGGAGGACGACATCGACATCTCGCGCGGTGATCTGATCGTGCCGACCGCGGACGCGCCCGAGCCGGGCCGGGACCTGGAGGCGACGGTCTGCCATGTCGCCGACCAGCCGCTGACCGTGGGCCACCGGGTGCTGCTGAAGCACACCACCCGGACGGTGAAGGCGATCGTCAAGGAGATACCGGCCAGGGTCACCCTGGACGATCTCTCCCACCACCCGGAGCCCGGGAAGCTGGTCGCCAATGACATCGGTCTGGTGAAGGTGCGGACCGCCGAGCCGATCGCCCTGGACGCCTATGCGGAGTCCCGGCGTACCGGCTCATTCCTTCTGATCGACCCCGCCGACGGCACGACGCTGGCGGCGGGGATGGCGGGCGAGTCCTTCGCCACCGCCGACAGGGCCGCCCCGGCGGACCCGAACACCACGACCGGCCAGGACGCGGAGTGGGACTTCTGATGAGAAATGTATTCGCCACCTTCGCCGTCGAGGGTGGCCGGGTGGGCAGCGGCAGGCTCGGCTCCGGATCGGGAGGTGTCGCGCGATGTGCGGGATGACCCGTCGCCCGATCCGTCCGATCCGTCCGTTCCGGACGGCTGCATCCACCACCCATGTCCCGGTCGCCGCGCCCGCGCGGCGGGTGCCCCGGGGCTTACGAGAGGAAACCCTCGCGTGCCTGCCAAGTCCAGAACCCCGCTGCGCCGCTCGCTCGCCGCGGCCGCCGCACTGCCGCTGCTGATCGGGGCCCTCGCGTCCTGCGGCTACGGTTCCGAGAAGTCCGACAAGGACGACAAGGCCCCCGTGGCCAAGGGTGAGAAGCTCTCCGCGGACTCCGTCCGGGTGGGCTACTTCCCCAACCTGACCCATGCCACCGCGCTCGTCGGTGAGCAGGAGGGCATCCTCCAGAAGGAGCTGGGCGGCACCCAGATCAAGTCGACCACGTTCAACGCCGGTCCCTCCGAGATCGAGGCGCTGAACGCGGGCTCCATCGACATCGGCTTCATCGGCCCCTCCCCCGCGGTGAACGGGTTCACCAAGTCCAAGGGGAAGAATCTGCGGATCGTGGCGGGCTCGGCCTCCGGCGGCGTGAAGCTGGTGGTCAACCCCGACAAGATCAAGACCCTGGACGACCTCAAGGGCAAGAAGATCGCCACCCCGCAGCTCGGCAACACCCAGGACGTGGCCTTCCTCAACTGGATCTCCACCCGGGGCTGGAAGACCGACCCGCAGAGCGGCAAGGGCGACGTCTCCGTGGTCCGCACCGACAACAAGATCGCCCCGGACGCCTACAAGTCGGGCTCCATAGACGGCGCCTGGGCTCCCGAGCCGACCGCGTCCCGGCTGGTCGCCCAGGGCGCGAAGGTCCTGCTGGACGAGTCGACGCTCTGGCCGGACAAGAAGTTCGTGATCACCCATGTGATCGTCTCCCAGAAGTTCCTGAAGGACCACCCGGACGTGGTGGAGGCGTTCGTCCGCGGCACGGTGAAGACCAATGCCTGGATCAACGCCGACCCGAACCGGGCGAAGGCGTCCGCCAACGCCCGGCTGAAGGCCCTGACCGGCAAGGAGCTGCCGAAGGAGATCATCGACAGCGCCTGGCCGTCGATCACGTTCCTCGACGACCCGCTGGCCGCGACGCTGAAGACGCAGGCCGACTACGCGGTGGAGGCCGGGCTGCTGAAGAAGCCCGACCTGGCGGGGATCTACGACCTGACGAGTCTGAACAAGGTCCTGAAGACCGAGGGCAAGCCCGGGGCCTCGGATGCCGGGCTCGGCGTCAAGTAAGCCGTACGCGTTGAATCCCAGGAGGTGACGACCATGGCCAGCACCACACTGCCGAAGGGCCGGACGGATTCCGGTTCCGAGACCGCCCCGGCGGATCACGCGGCACGCATCGAACACGTGTCGAAGACCTTCGCCACGCCCGGGGGGCGGCAACTCGTCCTCGACGACATCAGCCTCGATGTCGCGCCGGGCGAGTTCGTCACCCTCCTGGGGGCGTCGGGCTGCGGCAAGTCCACCCTGCTCAATCTGGTGGCGGGGCTCGACGCGCCGACCGCGGGGTCGATCGAGACCCCCGGCGGGCGGCCTGCCCTGATGTTCCAGGAGCACGCCCTGTTCCCGTGGCTGACCGCGGGCAAGAACATCGAACTGGCGCTGCGGCTGCGCGGCGTCCCCAAGGCCGAGCGGCGTCCGGAGGCGGAGCGGCTGCTGGAGCTGGTCCGGCTGTCGGGCTCGTACGGCAAGCGGGTACACGAACTCTCCGGTGGTATGCGGCAGCGGGTGGCACTGGCCAGGGCGCTCGCCCAGGACAGTCAGCTGCTGCTGATGGACGAGCCGTTCGCGGCGCTGGACGCCATCACCCGGGACGTGCTCCACGACGAGCTGACCCGGATCTGGCGCGAGACCCGGCTCTCGGTGCTCTTCGTGACCCACAACGTCCGTGAGGCCGTGCGGCTGGCCGAGCGGGTAGTGCTGTTGTCGTCGCGACCGGGCCGGATCGCCCGGGAGTGGCGGGTCGGCATCGAACAGCCGCGCAGGATCGAGGACTCGGCCGTGGCCGAACTGTCCGTCGAGATCACCGAGGAACTGCGGGGGGAGATCCGCCGACATGGCCAGCACTGAGACACCGTCCCCGGCGAAGGGCCGGGCCGGGGACGACGGCGGGAACCACGATCTCGCCGGTCTGGAGGCCGGGCTCGACGCCCTGGACTCCGTCCAGACCCAGCGTGCGTCGTTCAAAGAGGTACTGCTGGAGAAGGTGGTGCCGCCGCTGACGGCGGTGGCACTGGTTCTGGTGATCTGGCAGACCCTGGTCTCGACCGAGGTCACCGAGGAGGGCAGCCTGCCCGCGCCGTCCGCGGTCTGGGACAGCGTGTCCGACCTGTGGATGCAGGGCACCCTGCTGGAGATCGTCTGGACGAGTGTCTCCCGCGGTCTGCTGGGCTTTCTGCTCGCCCTCGCGATCGGCACCCCGCTGGGGCTGCTGGTCGCCCGGGTGAAGTTCGTCCGGGCCGCGATCGGGCCGATCCTCTCCGGTCTCCAGTCGCTGCCTTCGGTGGCGTGGGTGCCCCCGGCGGTGATCTGGCTCGGGCTCAACAACCAGATGATGTACGCGGTCATCCTGCTGGGCGCCGTGCCGTCGATCGCCAACGGACTGGTCTCCGGGGTGAACCAGGTACCGCCGCTCTTCCTCCGGGCGGGCCGCACCATGGGCGCGACCGGGCTCAAGGGCACCTGGTTCATCGTGATGCCCGCCGCGCTGCCCGGCTACGTCGCCGGACTCAAGCAGGGCTGGGCGTTCTCCTGGCGGTCCCTGATGGCGGCCGAGATCATCGCCTCGTCGCCCGATCTGGGCCTCGGTCTCGGCCAGTTGCTGGAGAACGGCCGGAACAACTCGGACATGCCCGGGGTGTTCCTGGCGATCCTGCTGATCCTGGTGGTCGGCATCGCCATCGATCTGCTCATCTTCAGTCCACTGGAGCGCGCGATCCTTCGGGGCCGCGGTCTCCTCGTCAAGAGCTGAGCGCAGTCATGGACCGACCCCGTCTCCTCGTCGTCGCCCACGGCAGCCGTGATCCCCGGCACGCCGCGACCGTCCACGCCCTGGTGCGCCGGGTCCGGTCGCTGCGGCCGGGGCTGCGGGTGGAGACGGGGTTCCTCGACTTCGACGCGCCCACGGTGCCCCGGGTCCTCGAACGGCTCGCCGCCGAGGACCCGGGCGCCGAGGTCGTGGCGCTTCCCCTGCTGCTGACCAGGGCCTTCCACGCCAAGTCGGATATCCCGGCGGTACTGGCGGACGCGTCCGCCCGGCTGCCCGGACTACGGATCCGGCAGGCCGGGGTGCTGGGCCCGTCACCGCTGCTGACGGCGGCGGTACGGCGGCGGCTGTACGAGGCGGGGGCCGGACGCACCCCCGCCGAACGACGCTCGACGGGGCTGGTACTGGCCTCGGCGGGCTCCACGGACCCGGAGGCGATCGCAGTGATCGCAGACATGGCGCGGGAGCTGAGGCGCACCGGTTGGTGCTCCGTGCGGCCTGCGTTCGCCTCCGCATCCCTTCCGCGTACGGAGGACGCCGTACGCCTGCTCCGGGCCGACGGCTGCGCCCGGGTGGCCGTCGCCCCGTATGTGATCGCGCCGGGCCGGCTGCCGGACCGGATCGCCGAGGGCGCCCGGGACGCGGACGTCCTCGCGGACGTACTGGGCCCCTGCCCCGAACTGGCCCGGCTGGTCGTCCGGCGGTTCGACGAGGCCGTGGCGGCGGCGACCCCGGCGAAGACGGCCTCGGAACCGGTCCCCGGCGCGCTCGGCCGCCTCGGGGTCAGCGCCTGATCCACAGCTGCCCGACCCCGAGGACGTCTCGGGGTCGAAGCCGGGGATACGGGCCGGGCCACCGGTGACACGATCGTCGCGGGGCGGTGACGGGACCGGGCCGGTCACGGCGCATCATGGATACCGTGCCTTGAGAAGGTGCCTTGGGAAGGTACCCGAGGGGAAGGAGGCCCGGTATGCCGTTCCACTACCACAAGCGGATCACCGTGATCCCGAAGCTGCTCCATGTCACCATCAGCCGCCACGGCTGGTCCTGGTCGCTCGGCGGACGCCGGGCGCATATCACCGGAGACCGGCGCGGGGCGCGCGGCGGCGCCGTACGGCTGCCCGGTGGTTTCTCGCTCCGCCGGGACCGGCGGCACCGCCACTGAGCCGCCGCTCCGCTTCACGGCCCGGTGGCGGCACCCGGCCCGGCGCCGTCAGCCCGTCAGCTCGACGAGCTTTCTGACGGTGTTCCAGTTACGGGTGGTGGCTACCAGGCCCCTGGTGAGGGTGGGGCGGGCCAGGGCGTCGGCCAGCTTGGAGCGGCCGAGGCCGTCGGGGGCGTAGAGATAGAGCGCCCGGTCGCCCAGCCGGAAGTCCTCGGGCGAATGCGCCCGGCGGTCGACGGCGGCGAACCGTTCGGCGGTCACCTGCTGCGAGAAGAAGGTGACATGGAGCCGGCGGCCCTCCAGCTCGGCGGCCGGGAAGGGACAGCCGTCGGCGACGGCCCGAAGATAGGCCGCATCGCGGACCAGGGTGTCGACGGCGAACCCGAAACGCTCCTCGATGGCGCGTTCCAGCTCCCGGGCGAGGGCGTCCTCGTCCCCGCGGGGGCTGGTGAAGACCGCGTTGCCGCTCTGCAGATAGGTGGCGACGCCGCCGTGGCCCAGTCCTTCGAGGACTTCCCGCAGTTCGGCCATGGGCACTCTGCGGTGCCCTCCGACGTTGATCCCCCGTAGCAGTGCCGCGTATCCCGTGGTCATGGGCTCAGCCTAGGCCGTGCTCCCCGGGAGCCGCAGCCGTCCCGTCAGGGCGATAGGTGTAAGGGGTCGCGGTCTTCCGCGTCGGGGACGCGACCGGTACCGGCGGATGAGAGCGGCGGCTCCCGGCTCACCGGTGAGACGGATCCCCCGGCCGACGGCCGCCCCTAGCGTCGTTGTCCGTGACCTGAAGTCGCCGGTACGGAGCCGGCGCGGGGCCGGGAGGGGCGCGGACGCTCATGGCGCGGACAGTGGGGCAGACGGAGACGGCCGGAGGGCCGGGCGGCAGACCCGGGCGGCGAAACGGCGGGCGGGGCGCGGGGCCGCGTGGGTTCGCCGCGCGGGCCGGGGGGTGGAGCGCCCGGCACCGCTGGGCCGCGGTGGGGATCTGGGTGCTGTTCGTCCTGGTGACGATGGTCGCCGGCACGGCGGTCGGGCAGAAGGACCTCAAGGACAGCGACCAGCTGAAGGGCGAGACGTCCCAGGCGGCCCGGATCATCGAGGACGCGGGGATCGAGGACCCGGCGACCGAGCGGGTCCTGCTGACCGCGCGGGACGCGAAGGGGCCCGGGGCGAAGGACCCGGAGTTCCGGGCCGCCGTGGCCGCGGTGATCAAGGAGGTGAAGGCGACCGGTGAGGCCACCGAGCCGTCCTCCCCTTACGACACCGGGGCCATATCCGAGGACGGCCGCAGCGCCCTCGTCCAGTTCGACGTACGCGGCGATCCACAGACCGCGCCCGAACGGGTCGACCCGCTGCTGAAGGCGGTGGCGAAGGCCCAGGACCAGCACCCCGGGCTGCGGATCGAACAGATCGGCGGCGCCAGTATGGAGAAGGTCTTCGACAAGGCGTTCGGCGACGACTTCAAGCAGGCCGAGTACTCCGCCGTCCCCGTCGCCCTCGGCATTCTGCTGATCGCCTTCGGCGCGCTGGTGGCCGCGTTGGTCCCGGTGCTCCTGGCGATCACCGCCATCATGGCCACGATCGGGCTGATGGGCCTGGTCAGCCAGGTCATGCCGATGACGGATACCGCGAACTCGGTGATGCTGCTCGTCGGTCTCGCCGTCGGCGTCGACTACTGCCTCTTCTATCTGCGGCGCGAACGCGAGGAACGGGCGGCCGGACGGGACGCGGCGACGGCGATCCGGATCGCGGCGGCCACCAGCGGCCGGGCCGTGGTCGTCTCCGGTGTCACGGTCTGTGTCGCCATGGGCGGCATGCTCTTCACCGGCATCGGCGAGTTCGAGTCCATGGGCCTGGCATCGCTGATCGTGGTCGCCGTCGCGATGGTCGGCTCGGTGACCGTGCTCCCGGCGCTGCTGTCGCTGCTCGGCGAGCGGGTCGAGAAGGGCCGCGTACCGTTCCTGGCCCGGCTGAAGAAGGGCAACGGCGAGAGCCGGTTCTGGCGGGCGGTACTCGGCCGGGTCCTCAAGCGCCCCGTCGCGTCCCTGGTGATCGCCACCGGCGCGCTGGCCGCGATCGCGCTGCCCGCGATCGGGATGAAGACCCAGGAGCTGAAGCTGGACCAGGAGTTCGGCTCCTCCGTCCCGATCGTCGCGACGTACGAGCGGCTCAACGAGGCGTTCCCCGGCGGGGCCGAGCCCGCGACCGTGGTCGTCCGGGCCGATGACA
This sequence comes from Streptomyces sp. NPDC006798, assembly GCF_040635975.1. Lineage (NCBI taxonomy): Bacteria > Bacillati > Actinomycetota > Actinomycetes > Kitasatosporales > Streptomycetaceae > Streptomyces > Streptomyces sp. NPDC006798. The sequence continues at coordinate 50,719 of NZ_JBEYIS010000021.1, read as the reverse complement.
TCGACGCGGCGCCGGTGAAGCGGGCCATCGGGACCTTCACCGAGCGGGCGGTGTCGTCGGGCGCGTCCCAGGGCCCCGTGAAGGTCGAGAGCCACCCCGACCGGAATATCGCCTTCATCTCCGTACCGCTGGTCGGCGGCTCCGACCAGGAACGCGCCGAGAAGAGCCTCGGCCTGCTGCGGGACGAGGTCAGGCCCGAGGTCTTCGGCACCCTTTCCGGCGTCGAGGCACCGATCACCGGCCAGGTCGCCGGATCCAAGGACTTCAACGAACAGTTGTCGGGCGCGGTCGTACCGGTCTTCGCGTTCGTCGTCGTCTTCGCCTTCGTCCTGATGCTGCTGTCGTTCCGCTCGCTGACGATCGCGATCACCTCCATCGTCCTCAACCTGCTCTCGGTGGGCGCCGCGTACGGCATCCTCACCGCCGTCTTCCAGCACGGCTGGGGCGCGTCGCTCGTCGGCGCGGAGGGCGTCGGGGCGGTCGTGGCCTGGCTGCCGCTCTTCCTCTTCGTCATCCTGTTCGGGCTGTCGATGGACTACCACGTCTTCGTGGTCTCCCGGATCCGCGAGGCGAAGCTGCGGGGCATGGACACCCGGGACGCGATCTCCCACGGCGTGGTCACCACGGCGGGCGTCGTCACCAGCGCGGCCGTCATCATGGTCGCCGTCTTCGCCATCTTCGGCACGCTGTCGATGCAGTCGATGAAGCAGATGGGCGTCGGCCTCGCGGCGGCGGTCCTGATCGACGCGACGGTGATCCGGGGAGTGCTGCTGCCGTCGGTGATGGCGCTCCTGGGCGACGCGAACTGGTACTTCCCGAAGTGGCTCCACCGCCTGCCGGACCTGACCCACGACGAGCCCGTCTCCCCGGAGCCCGCCGCCCCCACCACGAACCCGGCCCCGGTCCCGGTCGGCTAGCGCCCGGCGGGCGACTGGTCGCGCGGTTCCGCCCCCAGCGCCTTGGCCCTCCGGGTGAGCTCCACAACCCGGGTCCCGTCCAGCGAGCTGATGTCGTCGGCGGTCTGCGGGCCGTCCTGGGCCGTTCGCGCAGTTCCCCGCGCCCCTAAATGCCCTCCCCAGCACCACCCCTGAAAGGGGGCCCGCCCCAGGTACGAGGTCCGGTCTCCTTCCAAGGGCGGCCAGGAGGGCAACCCAGGGGCGCGGGGAACTGCGCGACAAGCCCGGGACGGCCCGCGGGCCGCCGACAACGCACGGGCGCCGGGCGCGGCCCGGACAGGCGGCGAGCCGGAGGGCCAAGACGCGGCGTCAGTCGCGCTGGTAGCGCGCCAGGACCAAGTTGCCGTCGCGTTCCAGGCGGCGCTTCAGCTCGCGTTCCCCGATCGCCCCGTTGTAGTACTCCTGGTACGCCGGGGTCGCCACCTTGTCCTTCCATTCGGGGTAGCCCCGTACCGACTGCGCGGGCGCGGACCGCAGTCCCCGAGCGAGTGCCGTGCCGACGGACCAGCCGTCGTCGGGGACGGTGAGTGCCGGGTCCGCGAGGGCCGTCCGCCCGGTGGGCAGCATCCAGTCGCCCCGGGCGAGCCGGACCGTGTTCGCGGGTTTCAGCAGGAAGTCGACGAAGGCCGCCGCCGCCCGTTTGTGCCGGGTGTCCTGGGAGATGGAGAGGGTCTGCGGGCTGACGCCCTGGACCGGGCCTTCGGGTCCGACCGGCATCGGCAGGACCGTCCAGCGGAAGCCTTCGGGCGCCTGCTGCGCGATCTGCTGGCGGTAGGAGAACCCGAGCGGCACCATCGCGTACTTGCCGCCGAAGAAGCCGGGCAGCGCGTCGGAGCCACCGGAGCCCAGGATCGTCCTGGCGGCCGTGCCGTCCTCGTTGACCTGGTCGCGGATCACGCCGGGCACCAGCGCGTCGCCGGGGCCGAAGCGGATCCGGACCTTTCCGTCGGTGTCCCGGTGGAAGAGCCGGCCGCCCGCGGAGAGGCCGAGGTTGAGGGTGGTGGCGACGGGTTCCTTCAGCGGCCAGGCGACCGCGTGCCGCCCCTCCCCCATGGTCCGGGTGAGTTCCCGGGTGACCGCCCGGAACTCCTCCCAGCTCCAGGGCCGTTCCGGTGTCGGCAGCCGGATGCCCGACTTCTCGACGGCGTCCCGGTTGGCGATCAGTACCTTCGGTTCCTGGAGGAACGGCACCCCGTACACGCCGTCGCCGAAGGTGGTGGTCTGCCAGCTCGCCGCCGGGATGTCGGCGGTCAGCCGGTCCGGCAGCAGGGTGCGGAGGTCCGCGAGATAGCCGCCGTAGGCGAAGTCCGCGAGGTCGTCGGAGGCGTTGTGGATGATGTCGGGCGCCTCACCGCCTTCGAAGGAGGTGAGGAGCTGGTCGTGGACGCTGCTCCAGCTCCCCTGGACGTACTGGACGCGTACCCCGGGGTTGGCCGCGTTCCACTCCCGTACCAGCTCCTTGTTGGCGGCCACGGACTCCTGCTGCCAGGCCAGTGAGAGGAACCTGAGCCGGATCACCCCGTCCGCGCCGTCCGCGCCGCCGCCGGTGCAGGCGGCCGTGGTGAGGAGGAGGAGCAGGGCCGCCGCGGCGGCGAACGCGCGCCGCATCACTTCACCGCCCCCGCGAGGACGCCGCCGGTGATCCGCCGCTGGATCAGCGCGAAGATCACCAGCGACGGGAGGGTGGCCAGGAACGCCGCCGCCGCCAGCGGCCCGAGGTCGGCGACGCCTTCCGCGCCGAGGAAGTGGGTCAGCACCACCGGCAGGGTCTGTTTCTCCGGTGACTTCAACAGGACCAGGGCGAAGAAGAACTCGTTCCACGCGATGATGAAGGAGAAGAGCGCCGTGACGACGATCCCGGGCGCGAGCAGTGGTGCCGTCACGGAGACCAGGGTCCGCAGCCGTCCCGCGCCGTCGACGGCCGCGGCCTCCTCCAGCTCCCTGGGGACGGCGCGGACGTATCCCATCAGCATCCACAGGGCGAACGGCAGCGCCCAGACCACGTACACCAGGATCAGCCCCCACAGTGTGTTGATCATCCGGAGGTTCTTCAGGACCAGGAACAGCGGGATGATCACCAGGACGAAGGGGAACGCCTGGCTCACCACTACCCAGACCGTGGTGGCCGTGGAGAGCCTGCCCCTGATCCGGGCGACGGCGTACGCGGCGGGGGTCGCGATCAGTACCGCGATCACGGCGGCGGCGAGCGCGACCAGCAGACTGTTCCCGGCGGCCCGCAGCAGCGGATGCTCGTCGAACGCCTGCCGGAAGTTGCCGAGTGTCGGATCGTCGGGGATCCAGGCGGGGTGGAGCGACGCCAGTTCCCGGGCCGGTTTGAAGGCGGTGGAGACCAGCCAGAGGAACGGCAGGGCGAGAAAGAGCAGATAGCCGGTGAGGGCGGCGTACTGGGCGGCCCGGCCGGCGGCCCGGCGCGCATTCCGGGGCCGGGATCGGGGCCGGGTCCCGGCGGGGAGCGGGGTGCGGGGCCGTCGCGGCTCCGCCGTGGGTGTCCGGGTCACCGCTCGTCGCCTCCTCCGAGCCGTCCCACCAGATACACCGAGAGCAGTACGGAGATCACCGCGACCATCGCCAGACCCATCGCGGCGGCATAGCCGAACTGGCCGTACTTGAAAGCCTGTTCGTAGGCGAAGAGGGTGGGGAGCCGGGTCCGTCCGCCGGGTCCGCCGCTGGTGAGCACCCACACCAGGGCGAAGGCGTTGAAGTTCCAGATGAAGTTGAGTGCCGTGATCGCCAGGGCGACGGGCCGCAACGCGGGCCAGGTGACGGTACGGAACCGGCACCAGGCGCCCGCGCCGTCCAGGGCGGCGGCCTCGTGCAGTTCGCGCGGGGTGTTCTGGAGGCCCGCGAGCAGGGCGACCGTGGTCTGCGGCATCCCCGCCCAGACGGCGACCACGATCACCGCGGGCAGGGCCGTACCGAGACCGGTCAGCCAGTCCCGGCCGTCCCCGAGCCCGGTATCGCGCAGGGTCTCGTTGAGGACGCCCGCGTCGGGGTGGTAGACCAGCCGCCAGATGATGCCGACCACGACCTCCGGCATCGCCCAGGGGATGATCGCCAGCGACCGGGCGAGCCAGCGCAGCCGCAGCCGCTGGGTGAGCAGCAGGGCGAGACCGAGGGCGAGCAGGAACTGGGGGACGGTCACCCCGACGGCCCACACCAGCCCGATCCCGAAGGACTCCCAGAAGAGGGTGTCCTGCCGCAGATCGTGGAAGTTGAGCAGCCCGATCCACTGGGTCGACTCCGTCCGGCCCGACTGGGCGTCGGTGAAGGCGAGCGCCACACCGTACAGCAGGGGGCCGACGCTGAGGATCAGGATGGGGATCAGGGCGGGGAGTACGAGGAACCAGGCGCCGTGGTCGAGGGGTTTCGCGGGCCCCGTCCGCCCGGGCCCGGCTCTCCGGGTCTTCCGGGTCCGCCGAACCTTCCCGGCCCCGGTTCGGCCGGTCTCCGGTGCCGCCGTCACACCTGTCACCGATTCGGCTCCTTCACTTCGGACCGGGGCGGGCCCCGGCCGGTGTGACCCCCGTCACTGGCCCAGGTCATGGTCCTGAGCGGCCGGGGGCCCGTCAAGCACACCTGCCGCGGATGCGACACTTTGGCGTGTTCGTACGGGTGAGCGGGGCACGAGGCACCGGGCACGGCGTACGACACGGGACACGGAAGGACGGCGGTACGGCGGTGGACGCGACACGGGCACGCGAGGTGCTGGCGGCGGCCGGGCTGCCCGGGGGCGAACTGATCGCCCTCGGCGAGAACGCGGTCTTCACGGCGGGCGGCCTCGTCGTCAAGGTCGGCCGGACGGCCGAACTTCTGGCCCGGGCGGAACGGGAGGTCGCCGTCGGCGCGTGGCTCGCGGCCGAGGACGTGCCCGCGGTACGCCCGGCGGAGGACGCGGCCCGGCTCGTCGACGGTCACCCGGTGACGGTCTGGCACCGGCTGCCGGACCCGGTACGCCCCGCGGGCCCGGCGGATCTCGCGGCGCTGCTGCGGCGGGTCCACGCACTGCCGGAGCCGCCGCCCGGGCTCGTACTGCCGCCGCGTGAACTCCTCGGCGGGGTGGAACGGTGGCTCCGGCTGGCGGGCGACGCGATCGACCCGGCGGACGCGGCCTACCTCCGGGAGCGGCGGGACGGTTTCGCGGCGGCCGCCGCCGCGCTGACGCCCCGGCTGGCACCGGGGCCGATCCACGGGGACGCGCTGCCACGCAATGTCCATATCGGGCCGGAGGGTCCGGTCCTGGTCGACCTGGAGACCTTCTCGGCGGATCTGCGCGAGCACGATCTGGTCGTGATGGCCCTCTCGCACGACCGCTACGGGCTCCCGGCGGAGGCGTACGACGCGTTCGTCACGGCGTACGGCTGGGACGTCCGCGAGTGGGAGGGCTGCGAGGTGCTGCGGGGCGCGCGGGAGACGGCGAGCTGTGCGTGGGTGGCCCAGCACGCCCCGACGAACCCGAAGGCGCTGAAGGAGTTCACCCGCAGGGTCCACTCCCTCCGCGAGGGCGTCGCGACGAGGTGGTACCCCTTCTAACGCCGGGCGCCTCCCGCCGTGGGCAGCGCCGCGCCGTTTCAGGTTGACGCCGAGTGCCGTCTCCCTGGTCCGTGGACCCCAGCCCCTTGGCCTCCAGGTCGGGATTTGCGCCAAATGCCCTGCCGGGCGAGCGCCGTCGAGCGCCCGCGCGCCGTCCGTGGCTGGTCGCGCAGTTCCCCGCGCCCCTGGGTTGCCCTCCTGAACGCCCTTGGGAAGCGACCACCCCCGCTCACCCGGGGGCGGGGCCCTTTTCCAGGGGCGGTGCCGGGGAGAGCATTGAGGGGCTCGGGGAACTGCGAGACAAGCCAAAGGCGGGCCGCAGACCGCCGACAACACCAGGGCGCCGGGCGCGTCCCGGTCTTGGGGGCGAGGCCCGAGAGAGCCGAAGCACCCGGGCGACGGCCTGCGTCAGGTGAGCGCGTCCGCGGGCTCGTGGAAGGGCCAGGTCGCGTCGACCGAGGCGGACGCGTCGCCCTTGCGGCGGAGGAAGGACTCGAAGTCCTTGGCCCACGCCGCGTACCAGCGGATCTGGCGTTCGTGGAGTTCGGGCACGGTGAGCGCCGCCACCGTACGGTGACGGGCCGCCAGCGCGCGGGCGACCGCGACCGCCGCCTCCGCGTCGGCGGTGGCGTCGTGCGCGTCGGCGAGCGCGACGCCGTACTCCGCGGCGGCGGCCTCCAGGGTGCGCTTGCCTCTGCGGTAGCGGTCGACGGCCCGGTCGACGGTCAGGGGGTCGATCACCGGGCCGGGTGCCGCGCCGTCCAGCCGGTCGGCGAGGGACGGCAGCCCGTGGCGGTCGAGTTCGGCGCCGAGGAGCGTCAGGTCGAACGGGGCGTTGTACACCACGACGGGCACCCCCCGCGCCCAGTGTCCGCAGAGCGCCGCCGCGACCTCGTCGGCGACCTCGGGGGCCGGGCGGCCATCGGCGGTGGCGCGTTCGGTGGTGATGCCGTGGATCGCCGCGGCCTGTTCGGGGATGCGGATTCCGGGGTCGGCGAGCCAGACCCGGCGGTCGAGGACGCCGTCGGGGCCGGTCCTGACGACCGCCGCGGTGACGATCCGGGCCTCGCGGGGCTCCGTGCCCGTCGTCTCCAGGTCGAAGCCGACGAGTTCTTGCGTGTGCCAGGTCATGGTGGACCCCCTCCTCTGTGGTGCTGTTCCCCCTGATGTCCTCACCCTGTCACGTGCCACTGACACTCATGAGACGGGACGGGAGTCGGCCCACATCGACTCGAATTCCTCGCGGTAGGTCTGGAAGAGGCCGTGCTCGCCGGGGTCGGCCGGGTCGCCGGGCTGTCCGGGGCGGACCACGGACCGCCGTCCGCCGCCGCGCAGGACGAGGACGGGTGCCTCGATGCCGCGCGCCTTGCGGAGGTAGGTCTGGACGACGGCGACCCCGTCGGGCCCGTCGCCGTCGACGAGGTAGGCGGTGAAGCGGGGGGTCTCGTCGAAGACCTGGATCTCGAAGGCGCCGGGGTCGCGGAGCCGGGAGCGGACCCGCCGCATATGGAGGATGTTCATCTCCACGGTGCGGCTGAGTTCGCCCTTGCGGAGGCCGAGTTCGCGTTCGCGGCGTTTGACGGCGCTGCTGGCGGGGTTGAGGAAGGCCAGCCGGACCCGGGCCCCGCCTTCGGCGAGCCGGACGAGTCTGCGGCCGGAGAAGTTCTGGACCAGGAGGTTGAGTCCGATGCCGATGGCGTCGAGCCGCCGGGCTCCGCCGAAGAGGTCCTCGGCGGGGAGCTGGCGCTGGAGTCTGACCCGGTCGGGGTGGACGGAGACCACGTCCGCGTACCGGTCGCCGACGAGGTCTTCGACGGCGTCGACGGGGAGCCGGTCCGCCGAGCGGGAGCCGGTTCCGCTGCCGAGTATGTCCAGCAGCCGGGCGGAGGCCCGTTCCGCCTGGGCGAGTACGGCCTCGTTGAGCGCCCGGTTGCGGGAGACGACGTTTCGCGCGACCTCCAGCTCGTCCAGGGCCAGTTCGACGTCGCGCCGGTCGTCGAGGTAGGGCTCGAAGCAGGGCCAGTGCTGGACCATCAGCTCCCGCAGCTGCGGGAGGGTGAGGAAGGAGAGGACGTTGTCGTCGGCGGGGTCGAGGAGATAGCCCTTGCGGCGGGAGACCTCCCGGACGGCGACGGCCCGCTGGACCCATTCCTGCCCGGCCGGGCCCGCCGCCGCGACCACCCAGTCGTCGCCGTGTACGGGTTCGTACACCGGACGGAGTACGGCGGCGACGACCGCGCGCAGCCGCTGCTCGACCAGATTGAGCCAGATGTACGCCCGGCCCGCGCGCTGGGCCCGGGTCCGGACCTCGATCCAGGATTCGGCGTCCCAGTCGAGTTCGGCGCCGATCTCCAGCGGTCTGGCGAGGGACACCGCCCCCGGCGGGACGTCGGCCGAATCCCCCTCGTGACCGCCGTCACCGGGGGGTAGCTCCAGCCCTCCCGCACTCACCCGCGTCCCCTTCCCGTCCCCCACCAAAGATCAACGCAGACTACTCCGGGAGCGGGACGAGGTGCAGCCGGATCGTCGGGCCGCTTTACCAACTGCCGCCCCGATCCGGCGTGTTCCGGCCGTCGACGGGGGGTGGAGTGAGCGGTTTCATAGCGGATCGGCCGCCGTGGAGCCTTTGGTCCGCGCCGGATCCGCCCCGGCGGGCGCCGTCGGGTCTCCGGTGGTGTACCGCCGTCGCCGCGTGGCGGATCCGCCCGGGGCCGGGGCGCGGCGCCGGAGCCGTACGGCGGTACGGGCGTACCGCGCGGGTCCTGCCCGGCCCGGGACCGGCACCGGGCGCACCGGCCCGTACGGCTCCGGCCGCTCATGGCCGCCGTGCGCGCCGGGCCGGGTCCGGGCGCGCGCGGCGGTCGCCCGGCGCCCCTCGACGGCAACCCGCCCCCGCCGTTCCGCCGTCCGGGTGACGGTCGTTCTCGCGTTGTTGACGCGGCGTCGTCCGGCCGGGCGCGCCGGGGGTGGTCACGGTACGTTCGAGCGGGATCCGGGCGCCCTTTCCCCCACCCACCCGGATCGGAAGGGGCGGAGTTCCTCCATGCAGGTCTGGCCGGGGCAGGCGTATCCCCTCGGTGCCTCGTTCGACGGCGCCGGCACCAATTTCGCGGTCTTCTCCGAGGCGGCGCGGCGGATCGAGCTGTGTCTGCTGGCCGACGACGGAACGGAGGAGCGGGTCGAACTGCGGGAGGCGGACGCGTTCGTCCGGCACGCCTATCTGCCGGGGGTGATGCCGGGGCAGCGGTACGGCTTCCGGGTCCACGGCCCCTACGCGCCCGAGCAGGGGCAGCGGTGCAACGCGTCGAAGCTGCTGGTCGATCCGTATGCCCGGGCCCTGAGCGGCGGGGTGACCTGGGGCGAGCCGGTCTACGGATATCACTTCGGCCGCCCCGAGTCGCGGAACGACCTGGACTCGGCGGGGCACACCCCGGCGTCCGTGGTGGTGAATCCGTACTTCGACTGGGGGGACGACCGGCCTCCCCGGACGGAGTACCACCGGACGGTGATCTACGAGGCCCATGTGAAGGGCCTGACGATGCTCCATCCGGAGCTGCCGCCGGAGCTGCGCGGCACCTATGCGGGGCTGGCCCATCCGGCGGTGATCTCGCACCTCACCGAGCTGGGCGTGACGACGCTGGAACTGATGCCGGTCCATCAGTTCGTGCACGACCACCGGCTGGTGGACGCGGGGCTGCGCAACTACTGGGGCTACAACACGATCGGCTTCTTCGCCCCCCACAACGCCTATGCCTCCTGGGGGGAGCGGGGCGAGCAGGTACTGGAGTTCAAGCACGCGGTCCGGGCGCTGCACCGGGCGGGGATCGAGGTGATCCTCGACGTGGTCTACAACCACACGGCCGAGGGGAACCATCTGGGCCCGACGCTCTCCTTCCGGGGGCTGGACAACGCCTCGTACTACCGGCTGGCGGAGGACCGCCGCCACTACACGGACACCACCGGTACCGGCAACTCCCTGCTGATGCGGTCCCCGCACGTACTTCAGCTGATCATGGATTCGCTGCGGTACTGGGTGACGGAGATGCATGTCGACGGCTTCCGGTTCGATCTGGCGGCCACCCTGGCCCGGCAGTTCCACGAGGTGGACCGGCTGTCGTCGTTCTTCGATCTGGTGCAGCAGGATCCGGTGGTGAGCCAGGTGAAGCTGATCGCCGAGCCGTGGGATGTCGGCGAGGGCGGCTACCAGGTGGGGAACTTCCCCCCGCTGTGGACGGAGTGGAACGGCAAGTACCGGGACACGGTCCGGGATCTGTGGCGCGGCGAGCCGAGGACGCTGGCCGAGTTCGCGTCCCGGCTGACCGGCTCGTCGGACCTCTACCAGTGCGACGGCCGCCGCCCGCTGGCCTCGATCAACTTCGTCACCTGCCACGACGGCTTCACCCTGCGGGATCTGGTGTCGTACGAGACCAAGCACAACGAGGCCAACGGGGAGGGGAACCGCGACGGGGAGAGCCACAACCGGTCGTGGAACTGCGGGGCGGAGGGCGAGACGGACGATCCGGCGGTCCTGGAGCTGCGGGACCGTCAGACCCGGAATCTGATCGCCACCCTGATGCTGTCGCAGGGGGTGCCGATGCTGAGCCACGGCGACGAGTTCGGCCGCACCCAGCACGGCAACAACAACGCCTACTGCCAGGACAACGAACTGTCCTGGGTGCGCTGGCCCAAGCCGGGCGAGGTGACGGCGCCCGGCGAGCAGTCGCCGCTCGACTTCGTCCGGACCATGGTGTGGCTGCGGCGGGACCATCCGGTCTTCCGGCGCCGCCGGTTCTTCCGGGGCCTCCCGCTCGACGCCGAGGGCCCCGGCGGGCCGCCCGGGGCGCTCACCGACATCGCCTGGTTCACGCCGGAGGGGGATCCGATGACCCAGCGGGACTGGCAGGCGGCCCGGCCCGGGGCGCTGACGGTCTTCCTCAACGGGGACGCGATCTCGGAGCCGGGGCCGCGCGGTGAGCGGATCGCCGACGACTCGTTTCTGCTGATGTTCAACGCGGGCCCGAGGGATCTCGGCTTCACCGTCCCGGCCCGGCACGGCCGCGACTGGCGGGTGGTCGTGGACACCGCCCGGCCCGAGGGTGTGCCGCCGGGCGGCGGGGCGAAGGTGTCGGCGGGGGCCCGGCTGCGGCTTCCGTGCCACAGTCTGACGGTACTGCGCCGCCCGGCCTGACCCCCGGCCCTCACGAGCGGGCGGCCCGTCCGGCCCGGCCCGGCCTCCGGCGGCTCGGCCGGGGAAGGCCCCCGGACGGGCGATCGGGCGGATCCCGCGGTGTTCCCCCGTCCGGCCCAGCGCCGGTCCGGACCGGACGGGGCCGGTGACAGGAACGTCCGCGCGACGGGTACGTACGCCGGTATGAGCACCTCCCCCGTCCCTGCGCCCGGCCCCGTACCCGCCGTCCCCGGCGCCACCTACCGGCTCCAGCTCCAGCCCGCCTTCCCGTTCGCCCGGGCCGCCGCCGTGGTGCCGTATCTCGCCGGGCTCGGGGTGACCCATCTCCATCTGTCCCCGGTCCTGGAGGCGGTCCCCGGCTCGACCCACGGCTACGACGTCACGGATCCCACCCGGGTCCGCGAGGAGCTGGGCGGCGAGGCCGGGCTGCGGGAACTGGCCGATACGGCACGGGCGCACGGCATGGGCCTGGTCGTGGACATCGTGCCCAATCACATGGCGCTGGCCCCGGAGCACGGCCCGGCGATCCGGGACGTACTGCGCAACGGTCCCGAGTCGCCGTACGCCCGCTGGTTCGCGATCGACTGGGAGGCGGGCGGCGGCCGGGTACTGCTGCCGGTCCTGGCCGGTCCGTTCGGTACGGAGCTGGAACGGCTGCGGATCGGCGGGGACGCCCTGGAGTACGGGGAGCGGCGCTTCCCCCTGCGGCCGGGCACCGTCCCCGAAGGGCCGGACGTCGATCTCGTCGCCGTGCTGGACGCCCAGTGGTACCGGCTGGGCTGGTGGCGGCTGGCCAGGACCGAGCTGACGTACCGCCGGTTCTTCACCGTCACCGATCTGATCGGGGTCCGGGTCGAGGACCCCGAGGTCTTCGACGCCACCCACGCCAAGATCCTGGAGCTGGTCAGGGACGGGGTGGTGTCGGGGCTGCGGGTCGACCATCCGGACGGGCTCGCCGACCCCGAGGGCTATCTGCGGCGGCTCGCGGAGGCGACGGGCGGGGCGTGCTGGACGGTGGTGGAGAAGATCCTCACCGGTGACGAGCGGCTGCCGCACTCCTGGCCGGTGGCCGGGACGACCGGCTACGACACGCTGTACCGGATCGACGGGCTCTTCACCGACCCGGCGGGCGCGGCGGAGCTGTCCGGCCTGTACCGGGAGTTCACCGGGGTCCCGCCGGATCTGGGCGGCCGGTGGGAACCGACCCGGCTGCGCGCCGCGTACCGCATGGTGACGTACGAGCTGGCCGCCGAGACCGCCGCCCTGACCCGGCTCGCGGCCCGGATCTGCGCCGGGGACCCCGGACTGCGGGACCACGCGCCGTGGGCGCTGGCGGCGGCGATCCGCGAACTGCTGGTCCGGCTGCCGGTCTACCGTCCCTACCGAGGCGACGACGGCGGCGACCGGGTGCTCACCCTGGCCGCCGCGGCTGCCGCGAAGGGCGTCTTCCCGGTGGCGGCGGAGTCCACGGCGGTGGACGCGGTACGGGAGCTGGCCCTGGGGCGGCGCGGCGAAGGCCCGGACCACGAGGAGTTCCGGGCCCGGTTCGCGCAGACCGCGTCGGCGGTCCGGGCCAAGTCCGTGGAGGACACCGCGTACTACCGCTACACACCGCTGCTGAGCGCGAACGAGGTCGGCGGGGATCCGGCGCGCCCGGCGGTCTCCCCGGCCGAGTTCCACGCCCACGCGGAGCGGATCGCCCGGGAACTGCCCGCCACCGGAACGGTGCTGACCACGCACGACACCAAACGGAGCGCCGACGTCCGGGCCGCGATCGCGGTCCTGGCCCAGTGCCCTGAGCGGTGGGCGGCCTTCCTCCGGGAGGTCACCGACGAGACCGCCGGGCGGGCGGACGGCGGCCGGGCGCCGGATCCGCATACGGCGTGGACGGCCTGGCAGACGGCGGTCGGCTTCGGCTTCCCCTACGGGGACCGGCTGGCGGCGGCCCTGCTGAAGGGCGCGCGGGAGGCGGGCGTACGGACGGGCTGGTCCGAGCCGGACGAGACGTACGAGCGGGCCCTCGCGGCGTTCGTGGCGGCGGGTCCGGCGGGTCCCGGGCTCCACGCGGTGGCCCGGTTCGCCCGCCAGCTGGAGCCGTACGTCCGGGCGGAGGCGCTGGGCGCGGCGCTGCTCCACCTGACGATGCCGGGCGTGCCGGACCTCTACCAGGGCACGGAACGGGAGTACCGGGCGCTGGTCGACCCGGACAACCGGGCGCCCTTCGAGGAGGGTCCGGCGACGGATCGTACGGCGCTGACCCGGGCGGCGCTGCGGCTGCGCCGGGAGCGGCCGGAGGTCTTCGGCCCGGCGGGGACGTACGTACCGCTGGCGGTGTCGGGCCCGGCGGCCGGCCACTGCGTGGCGTACTGCCGGACGGGTGAGGTCGTCGCGGCCGTCACCCGGCTGGCGCTGCGGCTCGCGGAGGCGGGCGGCTGGCGCGGTACGCGGGTCGGACTGCCGGCGGGCTCGTGGTCGGACGTGCTGTCGGGCCGTACGGTACGGGGCGGCGAGGTCGCGGCGGCGGAGCTGTTCCTGGACGGCCCGGTGGCGCTGCTGATCCGGGCGGGGACGGCGGAGGGGCCGTGAACGGGAGGCGAAGGGCGCGGCGTCCGGAAGGCGGAGCGGCCGGGCGGCGGGGCCGCGGCTGCCGGGTCAGCGTTTGGTGAGCCGGAAGGCGATCTGGCCGAAGGAGACCACGTCCCCGTCGTGTACGGCCACCGAGCCGGTGACCCGCAGCCCGTTCACGGTCGTCCCGTTCATCGAACCGAGGTCGCGCAGAAACCAGCCGGGCCCGTGCGGAATCAGCTCGGCGTGCAGCCGGGAGACGCTCTCATGGGTCAGCCGCAGCCCGTTGCCCGGATCGCGGCCTATCCGCAGCGGACGCGGCCCCGGCTCGGGGAGCAGCAGCGGGGGCAGCTTCTCGGCGGCCCAGGCCCGGCGCAGCCGGACCAGGAACGCGGAGACCCCGCTCACCGAACGGACCACCCGCCCGGATATCCCGTCGTCGGAGCGGAGATCGGCCGTGAGGACCTTCAACTCCTCCGGGCTGCGGGCGGCGAGGGCGAGCTCCATCCGGCGGACGAAGGTGTCGTGCGAGATCCGGCCCGCCGCGGCGCCTTCCCTGAGCACGTCCACGGCCAGATCCCGTTCGGCGTCGGACGGCCGCAGCGGAACGGGCTGTCCGGGGAGCCCGGGTGGCGGGGACGGCAGGGAGGAGGTCACCCGGTAATTGTCGGCCCGGGGGCGGCGGAGTGTCCAGAAAGCCAACCGCGCGATCGCCGCCGCACCCGGCCTGACCTGCGTGGAGGCTACAATTCCGGCACAGCTTCGGCACAGTCGGCGCGATGGTGTTTCCTCACGGCCGGTACGGCGGCTCCCCGGCTCCGATTCCGGCTCCGTGAGCAGGTCGTCCGGAGCGCCCGGCGGACACCGGGTCGGTCGGTCAGACGGCCTGCCCCCGGCGCCGTGCGGCACGATGGCGGCGGTAGTAGGAGACGGTGACGGCCGCCGTCAGCGGACCCCAGAGGATCAGCGGCTGGTAGAGAATGCCGACGACCAGGTGCCCGGTGGACGTCATGTCCTCGTTCGGATACGTCCACCACCAGGGCACGTTGGCCCACAACAGGGTCAGGACCACCGAGCCGATGGCGGCGGGGACGACGGCAGCCATGGGACGAACCCTTCGCCCGCCGATCAGCGGTATCCAACGCGGGACGACCTCGCCCCACGGCCGCACCAGTCCGATCGTCAGGAAGGCGACGAGTTCGCTGAGCACGCTGAGCGCCAGCATCCACATCTTGGCCCCGAGCGTCTCGAAGGACTCGAAGCCCGCATCCGTGTGACCGCTGGGGTATCCGAACACCATGGCGATCCGCCACAGCCCGCTGGGCAGGACCACCAACGTGGTCAGATGCGCGGCCCGGACCGCCCAGCGGGGCGGCGGTGCCAGTGCGGATACGGCGGCGGAGGAGGGGGGAAGGCTCATACGAGTCATCCTCAGCCGCCCCCGGGCGCTCTTCGTCAGCCTGCGGGGCGTACTTGCCCGGGCCGCCGGTACGAGCCCCGGGCGGCCCGACCGGCCGGGCGGCGGAGGCACGGTCATCCTCCGAGCGGATGTGCCCGGCCGGCCGGCACCCCGATCGCGCGGGGGCCGACCGCCCGGCAGCGGGTCCGTCTCCGCCCGGAAACCCCTGGACGTCCGCCGGACCGTCCGGATAACGTGGCCACGACGCCGCTGAACGAACCGGAAGGAGGCGAGTGCCGTGCAGTTCCACCACCATTCGCGCTCCCTCCCTGTCCGCCGGGCGTTCGTCGACTGATCCCCGGGAGCGCGGAGCAGCCATCCGCATTTCTTTCCGGAGGAACACCTCTTATGACCGAGACGGTCATCCGCGCGCTCTCCGAGAGCGACGCCCATCTCTTCCACACCCTGCCCGACCCGCTGGGTATCGGCCGGGCTCTCTCCCATGTCACCCACCGCCCCGCATGGCAGCGGGTCGCCCTGCGCGACGGCCGGGTCGTCGCCCGGGCCGCCTGGTGGGGTGGCGAGAACGACTCCTCCCCCGTCAACGTCAACTGGTTCGACGTCGCCGAAGGCGAGGAGGAGGCGGGCGCCGAACTGCTGCGCACCGCGCCGTACCAGGTGGACTACGAACTGCTGCTGCCGCCCGGCTGGCGGGACGACGCCGGACTCAGGGCGGCGGGCGAGGCCCGGATCCGGGCGGCGCGGGCCGCCGGGATGCGGATCCTCGTGGAGCGCTTCCGCTACCGCTGGACCCCCGAGAACGGCCTCCCCGAGCGCCGGGCCCGGCTGGTGTACCGACCCGAACCGGACGACGAGGTGATCCTGGACATCCTGCGCCGGGTCCACTCGACCACCCTCGACGCCCATGCCCTGCGCGCGATCGAACAGGGCGGCATCGACCAGGCGGCCCGTGAGGAGCTGGAGTTCTTCCACTGGTGCCCGTCGCCGCGCGAGTGGTGGCGGGTCGCCGAGACACCCGAGGGCGAGTTGGTGGGCCTGCACATCCCGGCCCATGTCCCGGCCGGTCCCTGCGTCGATTTCATCGGTGTCGTCCCCGAGGCCCGGGGCCACGGCTACGCCTACGACCTGCTCACCGAGTGCCTGCATTTCCTGGTGGAACACGGCGCGGAATCGGTGCTCGGGGCGACGGACCAGTCCAATGTCCCGATGGCCAAGCACTTCGCCCGGGCGGGCTTCCCGGTGATCCAGGAGCGGATCGACTTCGTGCACGGGGCGTGAGCCCGGCCCGGTGGCGGGCCCCTCACCGGGTCCGCCACCGGCGGTCGGGACGGGTGGCCGAGGCCGAAAATCATGTCTCATGACATGCTGTTGGCTGATTGATGGGACGGAACGAACCGACTAACGGGGGTTGGTGGGTCGTGGGTTACACGATTCCCGAGGGTGTCGACACCATGCTCGACATCGTGGGTGTGGGCTGGCCGAATGTGGACGAGGACGCCTATCGCGATATGGCGACGGCGTTGCGGGAGTTCGCGGCGGACGCGGACGAGGACGCGGGTTCGGCGCACGGTCATGTGCAGCGGTTGTTGTCGACGGGGTCGAGTGAGTCGCTGACGGCGCTGGACCGGCACTGGAAGAAGGTCCAGGGCAAGAACAAGGACCTGGCGGGGGCGGCGCGGATCATCGCGACGGCTTTGGACCGGGTGGCGGACATCATCGTGGCGCGGAAGATCGCGGCGGTGGCGGAGCTGGCCGACCTGGCGGCGACGGTGGGAATCGCGCTGGCCGCCGCGCCGTTCACCGCCGGGCTGACGGCGCTGCTGGCGGGCGGGAAGATCGCGGCGACCCGGATCGCGTTCAAGGCGATCATGAAGGAGATGGCGGAGGCGGCGGTCGCGGAGATCACCGCGATCCTGATGCAGCCCGCTGTACAGGCGCTGGAGTCGATCGTCACGGATCTGGTGATCCAGACCGCGATGAACATCACCGGCGACCAGGACGGCATCAACACCGCGCAGACGGTGCAGGCGGGCAGGGACGGTCTCCAGCTCAACTCCGCCGGCGGGGGCCCGGGTGGGGGTCCGCAGATCGACCACGACGCGCACGGCAGTACGGGCGGGAAGCTGGCCAACGTCCAGGTCACAATGGAGACCCGGGCGAAGACCAAGATCCAGAACGCGAAGAACCACCACGGCCGGGCCAAGGGCAAGGACTCCCTCACGGCGGTCCTCGACACCGCCATCGAAGGCGTGGTGGAGAAACTGGTCAAGGGCCACGGCCACCTCGGCAAGCACGTCGGCAAGGAGATCCCCGACGCCATCGGCCAGGGCTCCAAGATCCACCGAGGCAAGGACCAGGAAGCCCGCGACAACGTCAGGAAGGTCACCAAGGTCGACGGCGCCGACCCGGGCGGCGGCCGGGGCTCCTCCGGAGGGGGAGGCGGCGGTGGAGGCGGGGGCAACGGCGGGAACGGCGGCGGCTCCCACCCCAACGGCCGCCCGCTGGACCCCCAGCCGAACTGGCACGG
Source organism: Streptomyces sp. NPDC006798 (assembly GCF_040635975.1). Classification (NCBI taxonomy): domain Bacteria; kingdom Bacillati; phylum Actinomycetota; class Actinomycetes; order Kitasatosporales; family Streptomycetaceae; genus Streptomyces; species Streptomyces sp. NPDC006798. Next base: position 33,512 of record NZ_JBEYIS010000021.1, on the reverse strand, counting down.
CGAGAGCGCCGGAAAGATGAAGCACCACCGCCGCGACGCCCTCGACGTCAACGGCCTCACCCCGGAACAGCAGCGGGCGGCCCTCGAACGGGAGACCCTGCAACTGGCCAACGACGCCAAGAACCAGGAGCCCGGTCGGCACGACTCGGTGGGCAAGGACCGTATCCTCAAAGCCTGCGCCGGAGGTCTGCTGCACGAGGGGACGCTGACGACCCACACCAGTTCCTCGAAGAAGCACGGGCAGACGGCTCTCACCAATCACCCGGTACTCCAGGGCATCCTGGACAAGGTGAAGGCCGATATCGAGTCGAAGGGCGACCGGCCGGGCGGCGGTCACGGGAAGTGTGCCGAGATGTCCCTCGTCTCCGACCGGCTGAAACACATCGAGCAGCGGGACGGAGTCACCATCAGCACCCCGGAGGACGTTCGCCGGGCCATGGACGGCTCCCTCGTCTACTCGCTGCAGATCGGTGAGCAGGAGGACCCCACGGGGTTCAAGACACACGGTGAGTACAAACCTCCGTGCAGGTCCTGCACGGAAGTCCTCCCCCTGATCGGCGTCAAGGCACACAAGTAGAGCGAGAGCGACGAATGCCCATTCTGAAGACAGTCGAAGAGGTCGATGCCTGGCTCACCGGGGCGGGCTGGCATCCGGGCCGCGACGTCGGCGACCAGGCGGTCGCCGAGGCCGTCACCAAGGTGGTGGACCAGTACCGGGCCCAGGGCCTCGAACTCACTCCCTCGGCGCCCGCCCTCGCTTTCCTCCGCGAATATCTGGACCTCAAGGCGCTCATCGGAACGGAGCCCGAGGAATTCGCCGTCTTCACCCCCTGGCTCACCAACGCGGGCGACGCCGAGGAACTCGCGGAGCTGGCCGGTCACCTCGGGACGGAACTCTTCCCGGTCGCCCTGGACACCTTCGACGGCGCCGTGGTGCTCGTCGACCCGTCGGACCGGTTCTTCTATATGCACTGGAGCGGAAACTACTACCTGGGGCAGGGGAAGTACGGCGGCATCATCGGCTGGCAGAGCGCGGATTACGAGGACGCCGAGGACTACTACGTCTGATCGGGCCGGCCGACACAGAGGTCATCGATGCCCCTCCGGAAGACGGCCGACGAGGTGAACGCCTGGCTGTCGGCCCACGGCCGGCGGCCGGGCCGGGAGGACGACCCCGGGAACCGGGCCCGGGCCGACCGGCTGATCGAGGTACGCGTCCGCCGCTCCGCCGCCGAGGGGTTCCCCCTGCTTCCCTGGGGCGAGGTACGCCGTTTCGTCGCGTCCTACGTCGGCCTGGAGTTCCCGATGCCGCTGGCGCCGGAGCGCAGATTCCGGGCCGACCCCACCTTCGGGTACACGGGGGACGCCGAGTCGATCACCGAACTCGCGGAGAGCCTGGGCCGCCGTCTCTTCCCCGTCGGCTGGGAGACCGCCGAGAACGGGATCGTCCTGCTGGACGACACGGGCCGATTCTTCTATCTCCACCACACCGGCCCCTACTTCCTCGGCGCCGACGAACCCGGGGCACTCGCCGCCCTGATGACCGGCTATCAGGAGGACGCCGAGGACTACTACATCTGACCCCGGCAGGCCTCCTGGGCCGGCCCCTCGGATCGGGGGCGATGTCAGTGGGGTGTTCTAGCGTGTTCGGTGTGAATCTTCGAGCGCTTGATCCCGAACTGCGTCTCCTCTTCCCGCCCGGGGAGGCCGAACACCGGCAGTTGTCCGTGGAGCTGCCCGCCGGGCGGGTCGTACGGGCCGATGAGCGGGAGGACGGGCCGCCCGTGCTCTGGCTCGGGGACGGGGCGACGAACGCCCGGGAGTACGCCCGGTTCCGGTCCGATCACGGCCGGTCGGGACTCTATCCGCTGCTGCTGGACGCGCTCGATCCGGAGGACGAGGAGTTCCGGCCGTGGGCGGGCGGGGAGCTGTTCCCGCCGCAGGAGCCCGTCGGCGAGCGGGATCCCGAGGCCGTACTCGCCCAGTGGTGGGGGGATCAGACCGAGGTGACCGACGGGGACGGCGAGGACGAACGGTTCTCGGAGGTCTTCGCGCCGTTCGGGGCCGGCTGGCCGGGGCGCGCGCCCGCCGGGGCGGTGGACGGGGATCCCGGGCTGCTCGCCGACGCGCTCGCGCGGGAGCTGCTCGCCATGTCGCCGTGGCTGCGGCTGGGTCTGGTCGCCGCGCCGTCGGCCGCCGCCGCGCTCACCGTCGCGGGGTGGTCGGGGCCGGTCAATATGAGCGGGGACATCGCCGCCTTCTCCTCCGTGCTCGGCGACTGGGAGTCCCGGTTCGGCGCCCGGCTGGTGTCGGTCGGCTTCGCCACTCTGCGGCTGAGCGTCGCCGCGCCGCCGCTCGGGCGGGAGGCCGCGCTGGCGGTCGCCGCCGAGCACTTCGCCTTCTGCCCCGACAACATATGGCAGGGCGCGGGCACCATCGAGGCGTACGCGGACGCGATCGACGGCGCGCGCGAGTGGTACTTCTGGTGGGACTGACCGCCGGGGTTTGACCTCAACGGCGGTACGGACCGCCCGGCCGGGGCCCGGTCTTGCCAGGATGGGCGGAAGGAGGCCGGGAGCCGACGACGGACGGGGTGTGCCGGTGCTGTTCGAGGTGTGGGCGCCGACGGCGCGCGAGCGGGTCACGCTGCGGCTCGGCGAAGGGACCGCTGACGATGACGACGGCCCCGGCCGCGACGGCGCCCGGGCCGTCGAGCTGGCCCGGGATCCGGACCGTACCGGCTGGTGGACGGCGGAGGCCGGGGCCGGTGACGGCACCCGGTACGCCTTCGCGATCGACGGCGGGCCGGCGCTGCCCGACCCCCGTGCCCGCAGACTCCCCGACGGGCCCGGCGGACCGGCGGCCGTGGTCCTCCCCGACACCCATGTCTGGCGGCACGACTGGCCGGGCCGGGGGCTGCCCGGCGCGGTGCTGTACGAGCTGCATATCGGCACCTACACCCCCGAGGGCACCCTCGACGCCGCCGCCGCGCACCTGGGAGAGCTGGCGGAGCTGGGGATCAGCCATGTGGAGCTGATGCCGCTCTGCCCGTTCCCGGGGACGCACGGCTGGGGGTACGACGGCGTGGCCCCGTGGGCCGTACACGAGCCGTACGGCGGCCCGGCGGCGCTGAAGCGGTTCACGGACGCCGCCCACGGGCACGGGCTCGGGGTGGTGCTGGACGTGGTCCACAACCACTTCGGCCCCTCGGGGAACGTCCTGCCCGCCTTCGGCCCGTATCTGACGGAGGCCCGGCGCACCCCGTGGGGCGCGGCCGTCAACCTCGACGGACCCGGTTCGGACGAGGTGCGGGCCTTCCTGCTGGAGAGCGCGTCGATGTGGCTGCGGGAGTACCGGCTGGACGGGCTGCGGCTCGACGCGGTGCACGCCCTCGCCGACGACCGGGCGCTGACCTTTCTGGAGGAGCTGTCGGCCGCGGTGGACCGGCTCGCGGACGAGCTGCGCCGGCCGCTCTTCCTGATCGCCGAGTCCGACCGGAACGACCCCCGGACCACGACGCCGCGCGCGGCGGGCGGCCTCGGTGTGCACGCCCAGTGGAACGACGACTTCCATCACGCGCTGCACACCCTGCTGACGGGCGAGTCCCACGGCTACTACCAGGATTTCGCCGGTTTCCCGGACGGCGGTCCCCGGGGCGCGCTGGCGCGGTCGCTGACCCGGGTCTGGTTCCACGACGGTACGTACTCCTCGTTCCGGGGCCGGACGCACGGCCGTCCGGTGGATCCGGCGACCACGCCCGCCGGGCGGTTCGTCGGCTTCGCCCAGTCCCATGACCAGATCGGCAACCGGGCGGCGGGTGACCGGCTCTCCGCCCTGCTCTCCCCCGGGCTGCTGGCCTGCGCCGCGGCCCTGGTACTGACCGGCCCTTTCACCCCGATGCTCTTCATGGGCGAGGAGTGGGGCGCGGGCACGCCGTGGCAGTACTTCACCGACCACACCGACCCGGCGGTCGCGGACCTGGTGCGGGCGGGGCGGCGGGAGGAGTTCGCGGCGCACGGCTGGGATCCGGCGGCCGTACCCGATCCGCAGGATCCGGAGACCCGGCGCCGGTCGTGCCTGGACCGGTCCGAGCGGGCCCGTGAACCGCATGCCCGGCTGCTGTCCTGGTACCGGGAGCTGATCGCGCTCCGCCGGGAGCAGCCCGATCTGACGGATCCGGATCTGGCGTCGGTGGGGCTGGCGTACTCCGCGGACGGGGGCGACGGCGGTGACGGCGGCGGCAGATTCGCCGTACGCCGCGGGGAGCTGCGGATCCTGTTCAACCCGACGGGGTCACCGGCCCGGTTCGCGGTCGGTACCGGGGCCCGGGTGCTGGCGGCGTGGGATCCGCCGGACGGGCCGGGCCGGCCGGACTCGGCCGGGGTGCTGACGCTGGGTCCGGAGTCGTGTGCGGTGGTCCTCGCCCCCTGACGACGAGCGCCCCGCGCGTGAGGTGCCGGGCCGGGCCCGGCCTATGCGTCGTCGTCGCCGACGAGGCGTTCCAGCAGCTCCTGGAACTCCTCCCCCACCACGATCCGCAGCCCTTCGCCGTCCTCGTCGTGGGCGCTGAGCTGGGTGAGGGTGCCGTCGCGCCACCAGTAGACGTACGGCGAGATGGCCCCGGGCGTGTCCGCGAAACCCGAGGCCGCGAACGACGTCATGGCGTTGAGCGCCGGAATCAGTCCGGCGTCGCGGATGACGTGGAAGGCGAGCTGGTGCCGGAACGGGAAGGCGACCAGCGCGCCGTCGGGTGTCAGGGTCTCCCCGGTCACCTCGCGGACGACGCTCTCCAGGGTCAGTACCCGGCTGGCGGTGTAGAAGGAGTCCCCGATCACCACCTCGAACCGGAGGCCGTCGCCGCCCTTGACGGTCTCATGGCCCTCCAGTGGCAGTCCGCGCAGGTTGTAGAGGGCCTGCTGGCGGAGGTAGGGCAGGTCGCCGAGGGGTTCGAGGGCGTCGTCGGTGAGCATCATGACGCTCTCCGGCAGATCGAGGGCGATGATCTCGTAGAGTCCGGGCGCGATCCGGCGGGCGTAGCCGAAGTTCTCCGGGTCGAAGCCCTCGGCGCCCAGGACCCGGGGGTAGAGCTGGGCCCTGATCTGTTCGGTGGAGAGGGTGTCGAGGGCGGAGGGCGCGTCCATGGTCCGCAGCACCATCCCGACATGCCGCCGGACGAGTTCCGGCCAGGCCCGGGGGCCACGGTCGTCGTTGTGGAGTACGGCGGCGAGATTGGCCAGTCCGAACTGGCGTCCGGCACTGTCGGTGACGACGTCCGCGTAGACGGTCACCTCCAGGCCCAGCTCCGCGAACGCCTCCCGGACCTGGGAGCGGAACCGGGTGCCCTCACCGGCGGAGAGGTACGAGAACTCGGGGTCCCTCGGCGCGTCGCTGCGGTCGCGCTTCGACCCCCGCCGGAACAACCCCACGTCAACCGCCTCCCACTCGACCCACCCGACTAGGGCACCGAGACTACCCACCCCGGTCGCCCGTACCGGCAAAGATCCGTTCAACAGATCGACACACCGGTCCCGGCCGGCTCCCCGGCCGGGGTCAGGACAGGGATACGACCAGGTCGGCACGGGTCCGGCCGCGCGCCACGAGCAGCGCGTTGGGCTGATCGGAGTCGCGCACCCAGCGCCGGGCCGCGCCGGGTTCCCGGCCGTGGGCGACATGCCGGGCGACGAGCCGCCGCAGCCGGACGTCCTCGGCGGTCTCCACGTACCAGATCTCGTCCAGCAGGGGCCGGACCCGGCGCCACGGTCCGTCGTCGTGCAGCAGATAGTTGCCCTCGGTGACGACGAGGGGGACATCGGGAGGTACGGGCACGGCCCCGGCGACCGGCTCCTCCAGGGCCCGGTCGAAGGCGGGCGCGTACACGGTGACCCCGGGTTCGGCGGCCCGCAGCCGGGTCAGCAGGGCGAGATAGCCCTCGGCGTCGAAGGTGTCGGGGGCGCCCTTGCGGTGGTCGCGGCCCAGTCGCCGCAGCTCGGCCTGGGCGAGGTGGAAGCCGTCCATGGGGACGAGGACGGCGGTCCGGCCCTCGCCGAGGGCGGCCACGAGCCGGGCGGCGAGGGTCGACTTCCCGGCGCCGGGCGCCCCGGCGATACCCAGGATCCGCCGCCGGCCGGGCACGGCGAGCGCGCGGGCGCGGTCGGTCAGGGACGCGAGCGGGGCGACGTCGGGACCGGTCGGGGACATGACCGCATTCTCCCACCGGGGGTGTTCGGGTGACGCACCCCGGCGGGGGCCGCCGCGCCTTGGCCCTCCGGGGCGCCGCCCCGGCCAACCGGGCCGCGCCCGGCGGCTGATTCTTGTTCGCGGTCTGCCGGCCTTCCGTGGCTGGTCGCGCAGTTCCCCGCGCCCCCGGGTTGCCCTCCTCATCGTCCTCGCGCAGAGGCGGGTCCCCTCTTCCAGGAGCGGCGCTCGGAAGAGCTTTTAGGGGCGTGCGGAACTGCGCGAGCAACCCACCACGGGCCGCGGACCGCGAACAACATCAAGACGTCGGGCGAGCCCGGGTAGCGGGCGGCGCCCAGGAGGGCCAAGGCGCCGGGGCCCGAAGACAAAGGCGGCGCGCGGCGCCCCGCGCGGTCAGGCCTCAGGGTCCGCCGGGGTCAGGCGGAGGGAGATGCTGTTGATGCAGTAGCGCTGGTCCGTCGGCGTCGGATACCCCTCACCTTCGAACACATGACCGAGATGCGATCCGCACCTGGCGCACCTCACCTCCGTGCGGACCATGCCGTGCGAGCGGTCCGAGAGCAGTTCGACCGCGTCGGAGTCCTTGGGGTCGTAGAACGACGGCCAGCCGCAGTGGGAGGCGAACTTGGTGTCGGAGCGGAACAGCTCCGCCCCGCAGGCGCGACAGGAGTACACACCCTCGGTGGCGGTGTCGGTGTACTCGCCGGTGAAGGCGGGCTCGGTGCCCGCCTGCCGCAGGACCTGGTATTCGGCGGGGCTCAGCTCCGCGCGCCACTGCTCGTCCGGCTTCTCGATCTCGTACGCCACGGGAACCGCCTCCTCAGCTGGTCGGACGGGTCCGGCCGGAGAGCCGGTCCAGGATCACGGGGCCGAGGTCGGTGACGTCCCCGGCGCCCATGGTGAGAACGAGATCACCGGGGCGGGCCATTCCCGCGATCGCGCCGGCCACGGTCTCCCGGTCGTGGACGGGGGTGACGTCGGCGCCCGCCGCGCGGGCCGCGTCGACGATCAGGGCGCTGGTGATACCGGGGATCGGGTCCTCCCGCGCCGGGTAGATGTCCAGGACGACGGAGGCGTCGGCCAGGGCGAGCGCCTCGCCCATCTCCTTGCCCAGCTCGCGGGTGCGGGAGAAGAGGTGCGGCTGGAAGACGACGAGCAGCCGGGAGTCGGCCGCGGCGCCCCGCATGGCCGCCAGGTCGGCGGTCATCTCGGTGGGGTGGTGGGCGTACGAGTCGATCACCCGCACCCCGTCGGCCTCGCCCTTGAGCTGGAGCCTGCGGCCGACGCCGGTGTACTTGCCGAGGGCGGAGGCCAGGTTGTGCGCCGGGATGCCGAGGGCGACGCCGGCGGCGAGCGCGGCGACCGCGTTGTGCGCGTAGTGGCTGCCGGGCACCGAGACGGTGAAGGTGAGGAACCGGCCGTCGAGGAGGACGGTGACCTCACTGGTCAGTCCGCGCGGGGTGATCTTGTGCACCCGGACGTCGGCCGTCTCGGACTCGCCGTAGCTGACCACGTTCAGCCCGTCCCGGCCGCGGACCCGTTCGGTCAGCTCCACCGCGCCGGACTGGTCGGCGGAGATCACCAGGGTGCCGCCGGGGACGATCCGGCCGGTGAAGGTGTCGAAGGATTCGTGGATCTCGGCCATGGAGGCGTAGTTCGCGTGGTGGTCCAGCTCCACATTGAGGACGATCGCGACCTCGGGGGCGTACTTGTGGAAGCTGCGGTCGCTCTCGTCGGCCTCGGCGACGAAGATCTCGCCCTCGCCGTGCCGGGCGTTGGTGCCCGGTCCGGCCAGATCGCCGCCGATCGCGTACGAGGGGTCGAGGCCCAGCTCGGAGAGGGCGACGGCCAGCATGGACGTGGTGGTGGTCTTGCCGTGCGTACCGGCGACGGCGATCGGGCGGAGCCCGTCCATCAGGGACGCCAGCGCGTCCGAACGGTGGACCACCGGTACCGACAGCCCGGCGGCGCGCAGCAGCTCGGGGTTGTCGGCGCGGATGGCGCTGGAGACCACGACACAGCTGGCGTCGTCGGCCAGATGGGTCGCGGCGTGTCCAATGTGGACGGTGGCACCGAGGGCACGCAGGGCATCCGCCGTGTCCGACTCCTTGGCGTCGCTGCCCGCCACCTTCGCGCCGCGGCGGGCGAGGATCTTCGCGATGCCGGACATCCCGGCACCGCCGATGCCGATGAAGTGGGGCCGTTCCATGGCGGTGGGGATGGCGGATGCCATGCGTGTCTCTGCCTTCCGGTTCGGGTCTTCGGCCGGTCGCTCTCCGGCCTGGGACCACCCTATTCGCTGTGGGCGAAGAGCTTGAGCACCGGTACGCCGACCTTGTGGCGGGCCCGGGAGGCCCAGTCCCGGTGGAAGAACTCCTCCACGTAGTGCGGGGCGGTCAGCACGATGACCTCGTCGGCGTTGGAGTCGTCGACCACGGCCCTCAGCATGTCGAGGGGGTGGTCCTCGACGACCTGGCCCACGGCCTCGGACCCGGCCGCCCGCAGGGCGCGCAGGGAGTGCTCCAGGGCCAGCTCGGCGGGGGCGACGGCGGCCTCGCCCTCAAGTACGTCGCCCTCGCGCACGGCGTCCTTCAGTTCACCGAGGGCCACGTCGTCGATCGCCCGCAGCAGTACATCGGCCTGGGCACCGCGGGGCTGCATCAGCACGACGAACGAGACGGCCTCGTCCCCATGGAGGGTTGTCACAAATTCCACATCGACGGACGTCAGGGGCTTCTCGATCATCAGTACGCTTGTGAACACGTTCAAGGGCCCTTCTGCGGAAACCATCCTTCCCCGTGACCGCACGGGGTCTGCGAGAGTAAGTCTGCCCAGCCGAAGCTAACCGGAACGGGAAATTCCGCTGATTGTCAGATGCGACGGTAGCGGGTGAACAGGAACCCCGCCTCCTCCAGCACGGACACCAGTGCGAACCGTTCGGGAACGGTCACCCCGGGGCCGTTGGTGATCCGCTGGGAGTCGCCCGCGGTCAGTACGGGAGCCACCGACAGACACAGTTCGTCCAGGACACCGGCGGCCACGAACCCGCCCAGCAGCCTGGGGCCGCCCTCGGTGAGCTGCCGGGCCAGACCCCGGTCCGCCAGCGCCGCCACCGCCAGCGCCGGGTCCGCCCCGGGTCCGTCACCCGCGACCACGACCTCGGCGCCCGCCCGCTCGGCGGCCCTCACCCGCTCCGGCGCCGCCCCGGCGCCGGTCAGGATCAGCGTCGGCACCAGCGGCTCCGTGAAGAGGGGCGCCGTGAAATCGAGGTCGAGCGAGGCGCTGACCACCGCGATCGCCGGGGCGGGCGCCTGTCCGGCCGCGGCCCGGCGGGCCGCGAACGCCTCCCGCGCCCTGGCGGGCCGGTACCCCTCGCGGCGTACCGTCTCGGCCCCCGCGATCACCACATCGCTCAGCGCCCGCAGCACGCCGAAGATCCGCATATCGGCCGCTCCTGAGAGCGGCTGCGACGCTCCCCCGTGCTGGGCCGCGCCGTCCAGCGACGACACCATGTTCGCCCGCAGCCACCGGCCGGGCGCCCCGCCGGTCCCACTGGCCCCACCGGTCCCACCGGGGGCTACGGCTCCGGCGGCCCGGCCGGACCCCGCGGAATCAGCGGCTCCGGCGGCCGGGCCGGACCCGGCACCCGCCGCGATCACGGTCGGATACGCATAGAGATCGGCCAGTTCGTCCAGCGACCACTCCCGGTCGCCGTCGGGTGTCTGATCGGTCACAGGGAGCAGGCTTCGCATGCCGTGCAGTCTCGCACGGCGCTTACAGTGGTGAACTGTGCCGACCCCTGCCACCAGCCCCATAGCCGCCGGCCAGCCTTCGCTGGCCGCGCGCCGCCCCTCCGTCTCCGTCGAGCTGTTGGTGGACGCGCTGGAGCCGCCGTGGCGCTTCGACACGGTCCGCTTCGATACGTACATCCCGGACCCGAACCACCCCAGCCAGGCCGAGGCCGTCACCCGGCTGGCCGCCTTCGCCGCCGGGGTCGGCCGGAGAGCCGCGGACGGCAAGGGGCCTCGGCGCTGGTTCGCCCGTAAGCCCGCCGCGCCCACCGGCCCGCTCGGTGTCTATCTCGACGGCGGCTACGGCGTCGGCAAGACCCATCTGCTGGCCTCGGTATGGCACGCGGCGCCCGTCCCGAGCCACCGTAAGGCGTTCTGCACCTTCGTGGAGCTGACGAACCTGGTCGGCGCGCTGGGGTTCCAGGAGACGGTCCGGGTACTCGGCGACTACCGGCTGCTCTGTATCGACGAATTCGAACTCGACGACCCGGGTGACACCGTCCTCGTCTCGTCGCTGCTGTCGAAGCTGGTGACGGCCGGGGTGTCGCTGGCCGCCACCTCCAACACGCTGCCGGGGAAGCTGGGCGAGGGCCGGTTCGCCTCCGCCGACTTCCTGCGGGAGATCCAGGGGCTCTCCGCGCACTTCCAGCCGCTGCGGATCGACGGCGAGGACTACCGCCACCGGGGGCTGCCCGAGGCTCCGCCGCCGTACGCCGACGAGGTCGTCACCAAGACCGCGCAGACCACGGCCGGTGCGACCCTGGACCACTTCCCCCATCTGCTGGGGCATCTCTCCCAGATCCATCCCAGCCGCTACGGGAGACTGATCGAGGGCGTCGAGCTGGTCTGTCTGACCGGGGTCGAGCCGGTGCCCGACCAGTCGACGGCGCTCCGGCTGGTCGTACTCGCCGACCGGCTCTACGACGCCGAGGTGCCCGTGGTGGCCTCCGGGGTCCCCTTCGACCAGTTGTTCGGCGACGAGATGCTCAACGGCGGCTACCGCAAGAAGTACTTCCGGGCGATCTCCCGGCTCACGGCGCTCGCCCGCGATGCCAAGGGGACCGGCGGCTGAGTCCGCCGGACGCCCCGGCCCGCCGGGTCCCGGCCGTGAGGCGGCGGCCCCGGAAGCCGGGCGTCCGCCCCCGAGCCGGTGTCCGGTGCGGGGCGGACGGTACCGAAGCGGCCGGATCACGACCCCGCCACGGCCCGGCCGGTTTTCCCGCGCACCGCCCCGACCAGTAGGTTCGAGGGCGCAACCAGTGCTCCATCAGAAGGGATTTCACACCATGGCCACGACTCGCACGGCGCACACGGTCTGGGAAGGCGATCTGCTGAAGGGCTCGGGCGAGGTCACGTTCGACTCGTCCGGTATCGGTACGCAGCCGGTCTCCTGGCCGTCCCGCGCCGAGCAGGCCAATGGCAAGACCAGCCCCGAGGAACTGATCGCCGCGGCCCACTCCAGCTGCTTCTCGATGGCGCTCTCGCACGGCCTGGCCGGAGCGGGCACCCCGCCCACCCGGCTGGAGACCAAGGCGGACGTCACCTTCCAGCCGGGTGAGGGCATCACCGGTATCCACCTCTCCGTCCGCGGCGAGGTCCCGGGGCTCGACGCGGACGGCTTCGCCGCCGCCGCCGAGAACGCCAAGAAGAACTGCCCGGTGAGCCAGGCCCTGACCGGCACCACCATCACCCTCACCGCCGAACTGGCCTGATCCCGGCGTCCGGGTAACGGCTGAAGATCACCCGGAGAACATCAAGTTTCAGACTTCACAGCCGTACCGGTGACCCGCACGGTTCACGCACCCACCAGGTGCGTGTTACATACGTGCGGGTCACCTTTTTGTGTCCCGGATCACTTCCACCGTGTCCTCCCCGCCCCTGACCACCGTCTTCACCCCCGTCCCCGCCCCGTCCGATCCCGCTTCAGCCTCGAACCGGCCCCGAACCGGCCCCGGCCGTACGGACCTCGGCCGGCTCAGCAGTCCCGTACGTCTCCGTACACTTCCGCGTCCCCGCGGATCTCCGTCAGTCGTTTTCCTGTCCGCCACAGGGAGTTGCCTCATGTCGGAAACCACACGCCGTGACGTTCTCGCCGGAACCGGCGCGCTGGGCGCGTCGATCGCCTTCGCCGGAGCGCTCACCGAACTCTTCGCCGGTACGGCCGCCGCCCACGGCCGGGCGGGCTACGGCCCGCTCGTCCCCGACCCGGCCGGACTCCTCGATCTGCCCGAGGGCTTCCGCTATACGGTGCTCTCCCGGGAGGGGCAGCCCATGCGCTCCGGGGAGGGGCCGGTGCCGAGCAGCCACGACGGCATGGCCGCCTTCGCCGGACGCGGCGGCCGGACGTATCTCGTCCGCAACCACGAGAACGACGCCAACGACCCGCTGCCCGTACCGACGGTGCCGGGGCTGACCTACGACCCGGCCGCCACCGGCGGCTGTACGGTCCTCGAACTCGACGACGACAACCGGGTGCTCTCCGAGCGGGTCGCGATCGCCGGTACCGCGGTGAACTGCGCGGGCGGTCCCACCCCCTGGAACACCTGGCTCACCTGCGAGGAGGACGAGAGCCGGGCCGGTGAGGGCGGCTACACCAAGGACCACGGCTTCGTCTTCGAGGTCGACGGCGCCGACCCGCACCGATCCGGTGCCGTACCGCTGACCGCGATGGGCCGGTTCGAGCACGAGGCCGTCGCGGTCGACCCCAGGACGGGGGTCGTCTACCAGACCGAGGACGCCAGACGTCCCTTCGGCCTCTTCTTCCGCTTCCTCCCCAACCGCCCCCTCGGTGGGCCGGGTTCCCTCCGCGCGGGCGGCAGGCTGGAGGCGATGCGGGTCCCCGGTCTCGCCGATCTGTCGGCGGCCACCGAGCCGGGCGAGTCGTTCGACCGGGTCGAGTGGGTGCCGGTGCCCGACAGCCAGGCCGTCACCACCTCCGTACGCTCCCAGGACTACGGCCCCGGCGGCATCACCAGGGCCCAGAAACTGGAGGGCGCCTGGTGGGGCGGCCGTTCGGTGTACTTCGTCTCCAGCTACGCCCGCAGCAGCCAGGGCTCGGCCGGTGACCACTTCGGCCAGGTGTGGAAGTACGAGCCGCACCGGCGGCGGCTCACCCTCGTGGTGATCTTCGGCCCGGGTCATGACATCCAGACCCCCGGCGAGTCCCCGGACAACATCTGTCTGGCCCCCGGCGGCAATCTGATGGTCTGCGAGGACGGCAAGGGCGCCCAGCACGTGTACGGGGTCTCGCGCCGGGGCGAGATCTACGAGATGGCCCGCAACCGGCAGAACATCGGCACGCCCGAACTCCCCGCGTGGGGCGAGTTCGCCGGGGTGGTCTTCTCGCCGGACCGCGAGACGATGTTCGTCAACTGCTATCGCCCGGGTACGACCTTCGCCGTCACCGGCCCCTGGCACGACTGACGCCTCCCGGACCCCGGGGACCCGGCCCGTCGGCGGGGCGGGTCCCCGAGGCCGGGCCGTCAGGGCCCCGGAGGTCGCCGGCCACCGGGTCGTCAGGCCACCGGCAGGGCCGTACCGCAGCGGGAGCAGAACCGGGCGCCGATGTCCTCGGCGGGGCGGTCGCAGCCGGGACAGATCCGGCTGAGCAGACAGGCCGCCTCGCCGCCCTCGTCCCGGGACACGACGGGCGCGGCGGGCGCGGCGGCTCCGGCGGGCGCGGTACGGATGCCGAGCCCCGGGCTGCGGCGGTGCGCCGTGAGATAGAGGAGCCCCTCGGCACCGGCCGAGACCGCCCACCGCGCCCCGTGCGGCAGCCAGGCCACACAGCCGGGCTCCAGCGGCTGCGCCCCGGCCGGGGTCTCCAGCTCGCCGCCTCCGCCGATCACATACAGCAGTACGTCGAGATCGGTCTCGGCATGGCTGTCGATCCGGCTCCCCGGCGGTACCCGGACGACATCGGCGTCGAGCTGCCGTCCGGACTCCGCCAGCCGCCACACAGCGCCGCCCCCTCCCCCGCCGTCGGGCCCGTCCGCCCCGATATCGGCGGGGCGGACGAGTACTCCGGCGACGGGGGACGCCGTGGGGCGCGGGGACATCGGGGAACCTCCAGAGCCGGTATCACGGGCCGTACGGGCACCCGGGGCACCCGCTCGGGTGGACAGCCTGGCCCGGTTCACGACACGGCCGCAACAGGGCCGTCCACCATCCCGATGATCACTTATTTTCCTTCCGTGATGATGAACGTACGTTCGGCGGTGTCCGCAGTCGTGTCCGTGGCCGTGGCGGGCGCCCTCCTGGCGGGGTGCGCCGAGGACTCCGGGGCTCCGGCCCGGCCCGCCCGGCCCCCGGCTGAAGCGAAGGCGGAGACAGAGGCCGAGACGGGCGCGGAGGCGGATGCGGCGGCCCCGAGGCTGGCACCGGGACCCGGCGGATCCGCCCCCGTCTTCAACCGTTCGGCCGTCCCCGCCGACCGGGCGGAGAGGACCGTCGCCCTCACCTTCGACGCCGATATGACCGCCGACCAGGGGCCGCGCGCGGCCCGCGGCGAACGCTTCGACAACCCCGGTCTCATCGACGCGCTCCGGACCCTCGACGTCCCGGCCACGGTCTTCATGACGGGCCGCTGGGCGGAGGAGTACCCGGACCAGGCACGGGCGATCGGCACGGACCCCCGCTTCGAGGTGGCCAACCACTCCTACAGCCACCACGCCTTCGCGTCCCCCTGCTACGGGCTGCCCGCCGTGGCGGCGAAGGACATGCGGAGCGATGTGGACCGGGCCTTCGCCGCGTTCCGGGCGGCGGGCGCGCGGAACGTCGTACCGTACTTCCGCTTCCCCGGCGGCTGCCACGACCCCGCGGCACTGCGCGCGATCGGCCCGGCCGGGGTGACGGCGGTGCAGTGGGACGTGGTCGGCGGCGACGCCTTCGCGACGGACGCGGACGCGGTGGCCGAGCAGGTCCTGGCGGGGGTGCGGCCCGGTTCGGTGGTGGTCCTGCACTGCACCCGCAGCGCCGCGCCGACGACGGAGGCGGCGATCAGGAAGGTCGTCCCCGAGCTGCGGCGCCGGGGATACCGCATGGTGAAGGTCTCCGAGCTGATGCGCTCCGGGCGCTGACCCCGGGCGCCGGGGCCCTATCCCGAGCAGGCCGTACGCTGCGCCTCCTGCCACTCGCAGACCGGGCAGAGCGTGGCGCCCTTGGCCGACTCCGGATATTCGGTCGGCTCCCGGCACAGCACGCACTCCGCGAACGGCGGTCCCCCGGCCGCCGGCACTTCGGCCTCCCGGCCCTCGGGGGCCAACGGTCCACTGTCGCAGTACGGCGAGGTGTCCATACCTCCGAGGATACGACCGGGCCTACGGCCCGGGGCCCGGCACCGCGTACGGCATCGGGCCCCGGGCACGGGGACAAGGGGCGCGGCAGCCGCCGCGCCCCGGTGTCAGCTGCTGGTCTTCTGCGGAACCAGCTCGCTCGGGCGGACGATGACGAAGCCCTCGCCCGACAGCACCAGCTGTATCGCCTCGCCGGAGCCGCCGCGGATCATCGAACCGACGGACTGGGAGCGGTGCAACGAGGTGTCCAGGTTGGCGCTCCAGCCGACGATCGCGTCGGTGTCCACGTAGACCGGCTGCTGGGCCGAGACCGGAATGACGATCGGATTGCCCTCACAGATCACGGCGAGCTTGCCGTATCCGGTGAAGACACTGTTGAAGAGGCCGCCACCGGTCATCCCGGCGCCCTTCACCGTCTTGATCTCGTACGAGAGCGTGGCGTCGAAACAGAGGACGTTGCGGCCGTTGATGGTGAGCGCGTCACCGTGCTCGATCTCGACGATGAAGCAGTTCGCCGCCTCGTGGGCGAACCATGCCTCGCCCTGCCCCTTGACCACCATCAGCGGCAGACCCTCGCCGGTCACGGCACGCTTCAGCATGCCGCCGAGGCCCTGGCTCTTCCGCTCGAACTGGAGATTGCCCCGGTAGGCGACCATCGAGCCCTGGCGGGCGTGCATCTCGCCGTTGACGGCGTACTTGACCGACTTGGCGTTCTGCTGGGTCAGGCCCGGCTGCGTCGCGGGCTGAGCCATGTTCTCGGTGGAGAAGAGGTCACTTTTCATACCGGGCATCCTCACCCGGACGGGCGGTTTACGCCAAGAATCGCGTACGCGCGGACGTGTCGGGCCGCCGGGCGGTTCGGGCGACGGGCCCGGAAAGGGCAGGGCGGGGCAGGACGGCCGGGAGGGGCGGGGTGCCGCGGCTGGCAGACTGGACGGGGTGAGCAGCGATTCGACCCCTTCCGGTACGGCCCCGACTCCCCCGGCGCCCCCGCCGTCCTCCGCCGCGCCCCCGCCCGCGCAGCCGCCCTCCTCACCGTTCCGGCACGAGGAGACCGGCCGCGACGAGGTCCGGCAGTTCGTCCTGCCGCTGCTCGCCCGGATCGAGAAGACCGCACCGCCCGCCCGTACCGACGCGCTGGAGACCGCGGCCCGCGCCGTCCTGACGATCCTCGCCGACGAACGGTCCCACGGCGACGGCGAATGGGCCCGCGCGATGCGCGACTGGCAGGACGCCCGGATCCGCAAGGTGGTGCGCCGGGCGCGCGGCGCGGAGTGGCGGCGGGCGTCGGAGCTGCCCGGAATCACGGTCACCGGGGCGGCGGCCGAGGTCCGCGTCTATCCGCCGGTACCGCTCGGCGGCTGGCCGAAGGAGCTGGCCAAACTCCAGGTCTCCGGTACGGAGCTGGCCGACCCCGAGCCCCCGGGACCGCCCGCCGCCGGGGTCCCCGTCCTCTGGCTCAATCCGGGGGTCGGGATGTCCGCGGGCAAGGCGATGGCCCAGGCCGGGCACGGGGCGCAGCTCGCCTGGTGGGAGCTGGGCGACGCGGAGCGCGAGGCATGGGCGGCGAACGGCTTCGCCCTCGCGGTCCGCACGGCCCCGAAGGACCACTGGGAGTCGCTGGTGGCGGCGGGGTTCCCGGTGGTTCGGGACGCGGGCTTCACGGAGATCCCCGCGGGCTCGCCCACGGTGGTCGCGACGCACCCCTCTTTCCCCCGCTGACCGTCGCCCGGCCACGGGGAGTGCCTTCCCCGCGCCTCGGCTGCCCGGCCCGCGCCCGGCGGCCTGATCGTGTTCGCGGTCCGCGGACCCTGGTGGGTTGCTCGCGCGGTTCCCCGCGCCCCTGGTTGCCCTCCTGACCGCCCCTTCCAAGAGGCGGGCCCTGCAAGACCGGAAAACCTTCCAGGTCGGTGCCGGGGAGAGCATTGAGGGGCGCGGGGAACTGCGCGAACGGCCACAGGCGGCCCGCAGGCCGCGAACAAGGATCAGCGGCCGGGCGCGGCCCGGGTGTTCGGGGCGGTGCCCCGGAGAGCCAAGGTGCTGGGGGGGTCCCCAACACCGAAGGCACAGGGGGCGGAACCGCGCGACAAGCCACACGCGGCGCGTGGCCGGATAGCGGACCCCGCGTCCCGGAAAGACGCGCCCCGCGCGCGGGAACCTCAATTCCTGCTCTGAACGTCCCAGTTGCGGGGTTCACCGCCGCCCCGTGGGGCCATAGTTCGTACACACCTACGCGGGGGCGTAACGTTCAGGGACCAGGGGGAGGAAACGATGCGGCACGGCATACTCGGCACCGGCATCGGCTGGCGGCCCGAGATCGCGGAGACGGTGGAGCGCCTGCCGGGCGTCGACTGGGTCGAGGTGGTGGCGGAGAACATCTGCCCCGGCCATATCCCCGAATCCGTGGAGCGGCTGCGCGCCCGGGGCGTGACCGTCGTCCCGCACGGAGTGTCCCTGGGGCTCGGCGGAGCCGACCGGCCCGACGAGCGGCGGCTGAGGGATCTCGCCGAGCGGGCGGAGGCGCTGGGTTCGCCGCTGGTGACGGAGCACATCGCGTTCGTCCGCGCGGGCGGTCCGCTGACCGCTTCGCAGCACTTGGAGGCGGGTCATCTGCTGCCGGTGCCCCGGACCCGGGACGCCCTCGCGGTGCTCTGCGAGAACGTCAGGATCGCCCAGGATTCACTGCCGGTGCCGCTGGCGCTGGAGAACATCGCCGCGTTGATCGCCTGGCCGGGCGAGGAGATGTCGGAGGGGCGGTTCCTCGCGGAGCTGGTGGAGCGGACCGGCGTACGGCTGCTGATCGATGTCGCCAATCTGCATACCAACTTCGTCAACCGGGGCGAGGATCCGGCGAAGGCGCTGGCGGAGCTGCCGGTGGAGGCGATCGCGTACGTCCATGTCGCGGGCGGGGTCGAGCGGGACGGCGTCTGGCACGACACCCATGCCCATCCGGTGCCGGAGCAGGTTCTCGACGTACTGCGTGAGCTGACGTCGCGGGTCGCGCCGCCCGGGGTGCTGCTGGAGCGGGACGACGACTTCCCGCCGGAGGCCGAGCTGGCGTCGGAGCTCGCCACGATCCGTTCGGTGCTGGAGTCGTCGCGCCCGCCCCGGCGGGATCCCGCGCCCGAGCCCGAGCACGAGCCGGAGTCGGAGCCCGCACCCCCGGCGGCCGACGAGGCCGCGCGGGAGCGGCTGGGCATCGCCCAGGCCGCGCTGCTGTCGGCGCTGGTCGCCGGGACGCCCGCGCCGGAGGAGTTCGATCAGCGCAGGCTGCGGGTGCAGAGCCGGGCGCTGGCGGTGAAGCGGTCGCGGGTGGTGGCGAAGATCGCGCCGGAGCTGCCGGAGATCCTGGGCCGGGAGTACCGGGGCGCGTTCCTCGCCTATGCCAGGAACCGGCCCATGCGGTCGGGTTACCGGCGTGACGCCATGTCGTTCGCCGAGCATCTGCTGGTCGAGGGCTGTCCGGAGGACCCGGCGGCCCGGGAGCGGCTGACGCGCTGGTGGCAGGAGCGGGCGGGGATCCGTCCGCGCCGCCGTACGGACCGGATCTTCCGCGCGGCGCGTGCCGTGCTCGTCAGGAGGTGACCCTGTGGAACTGGGTACCGTTTCCGTCCTGGTGAACGTCGTCGTCGGCGTTCTGACGGTCTGGATCCTCGTCGAGGGGATCACCACGCACCGCCGCCACCGGCGCGGCCACGGGACGAAGGCCGTCGTGGAGGACGCGTACGACGCGGCGTTCCTGGGCGGCGGCCCGCTGCGGACCGTGGACGCCGCGCTCGCCGCGATGAGCGCCGACGGCCGGATCCGGATCGCCGAGCCCGGCATCGTCACGGTCGAGCGGGCGGAGGCCCACGATCCGGTGGAGCGCGCGGTGCTGGACGCCGCGGACGTCGTACCGGACGGCGCGCTGAACACCCTGCGGCACACGGCGGCGCGTTCGTCCGTGGTCCAGCGGATCGGTACCGGCCTCGCGGACCAGGGGCTGATGGTTCCGCCCGGCCGGGACCGCCGGGTGATCCGCCGTTGGGGCGGTTTCCAGGCGGGGCTGTTCTTCTGGGGCATCCTCGGCTCGATCGCGGTCACGGTGGTGAGCTATCTCCGTGACTGGGACGGCGTGAACGGCCCGTTCGTGCTGTACGTGGGCCCCGGGCTGCTGGTCGGTCTCATCGTGTCGGCCCTGGTCGCGGACAAGGCGAGCGACCGGCTGACCGGTAACGGGGCGCGCGTTCTCGAAACGTACCGGACGAAGCACAAGGAGCCGGAGACACCGGCCGGGCGGGTCGCCGTACTGGGGCTCGGCGGAGTCCAGGACAGCACGGTACGGGGGCTGATGGTGGCCGCCGCGGCCGTGGGGATCGTCGCGCTCGCCGCGGGCCCGGCCGTCGCCACCGGTGGTTCCGGTGAGACCGGTGGCTCCGGCGACTCCGCGGGACAGGAGTCCTGGTGCGGCGGTGACGAGGCCAAGAGCTGCGGCGGGAGCGTCGACAACCGGGGCGGTGCGAGCTGCGGCGGAGGCGGCGGTGACGGCGGAGGCGGGGGCGACGGCGGCTGCGGTGGCGGCTGCGGCGGTTGTGGAGGATGCGGCGGCTGATCCCGCCGTGATATCCGCGGTCCCGGCGTGCTGACCGGCCGGGGCGCGTACGGTACCCGCACCCCCTACCTGTAGCTCCAGCCGTAGCCGTTCCGGCGCCGGGCGGCGTCGAACACCCACCGTCGACCGCGCGTCCCGAACCGTTCGCCGTACGCCGATCGGCATGCCGTGCCCGTCGTCGGGTCGTGAACCGGCCGCCCCGCCGGACCGGCCGCCACGGCATCCACCCGAAGGGAAATCCGTCCCTCCGGGTGCTCAGTACACCCATGAACCACCGGCGGCCCCGTGCAGCCGGGCAGTGCCCCGCGGGCCGGTACCGGCATCCCCGGTCCCGCCTCGCGGGCGACGGAACACCCTGTTCACCACTTCATCCCTACGACAACGAGTCAGGAGGTGCCCCCATGAGTACCGTGGCAGAAGCACTTCTCATCGACGGGGTTCTACTCGTCCTCACGGCGGCCCTCGCCGTCGCCGCCTTCGCCCTCTGGCCCCGGGTCACCGAGCCCCGGCGGAGGGATCCCGACCACTACGAGGCCGCCTTTCTGACGGGCGGTCCGGCCCGGGTCGTGGACACCGCCGTGGCGGGCATGATCGCCACCGACCGGCTGCGGGTCGTCGTGCCCGGCCTGGTCGCCGTCACCGGCGAGGCCCCCGCCGACCCCGTACAGCAGGCCGTCGTCACGGCCCTGGGCAGTTCGGGCAGCGGGGCGCTCGGTGACGTACGGCGGGAGGTGGCGCTCTCCCCCGTGGTCCAGGAGATCGGCGACCGGCTGGCCCGGGGCGGGCTGCTCGTCCGGCCCGGGTCCGGCCGCCGCGCCGTCCGCCGCTGGGCGATCGCCCAGTTGATCCTGCTGGCCGTGGCGATTCCGGCGGTCGTCCTGCGGACGGTCTTCGGCTACGACGGCGGTGTGCCGTTGGCGGTCATGGTCGTTCCGCTGATCATCCCCTGTCTGATCGTGACCGCCGTCGTGGTCGGCGCGCTCCCGCCGCGTACGACCTCCGCCGGGTGGAAGGCGGTTCGCGCCTACCGGTTCCAGTACGCCTCCCACAACCTGCCCGCTGCCGGGGTGGCGCTGCGCGGCCCGCGGGGCGCGTCGGACACCTCGACCCGTGAGCTGTTGCTCGCCGCCGCGGCCGTACCGATCGCGGTACCGGTCTCGGGCGGGGCGGTCGGGGTCACGGCAGCCGTATGGTGCGGCAGCGGCTCCGACGGTGGCTCTTCGTACGGCGGAAACGGCGCCGGCTCGTCCTGCGGCGGGGGCGGCTCCTCCTGCGGCGGTGGTGGCTCCTCCTGCGGCGGCGGCGGCTCCTCGTGCGGCGGAGGCGGGGGTTCGTCCTGCGGCGGTGGCGGCTCCTCGTGCGGCGGGGGCGGCGGCGGGGGCTGAGCAGCCGCGCGGTCGTCTTACCGGATCGGCGTCATCTCGCCCCGCGCAGCGCTCGGGCGGGCCCGGCCAGGGTCGGCCCGAGCCCATCGGAGTACTCGGCAGGAGACATCCCATGGACATCCCCACCACGGCGGCGGTCGCCGCCGCAGCGCTCGTCACCGCCTTCACCGCGGCTCTGCTCATCGCCGCCGTGGTGACCAGCAGGGCGCCCGGCCGGGTCCGGCGGGTCCCTCTGGACGACCTCTACGAAGCCGCCTTCCTCAGCGGGGGGCCGGGACGTGTCGCGGACACCGCGTTCATGCGGCTCCACACCGACGGGATGGTCACCATCGCCCGGCCCGGTGTGATCGCCCCCCGGCGCGCCGACACCACCGTCGCCGGTGAGATCCCGCGCGTCGTGCTCGACACCGTGCGCCGCGCCGAGAGCGGCGCGATCGGCGCGCTGCGGAAGGAGGTCACGACCTCACCCGCCGTCCAGCGGCTCGGCGACGATCTCGCGGGCCGCGGACTCCTGATCCGTCCGAGCCGCGCGCGCGACGCCGTGAACCGCTGGGCCGGGATCCAGTTCGTCGTCTGCACCATCGGTATCCCGGTCTCCATCGGCCTCGTCGCCTTCTTCCACGATTCCGCCGCCGCGCCACCTCTGATCGCCCTCCCACCTCTGTTCTTCATCGGTGTACTGGTCGCCAGGTTCTCCAGAACGCGGGCGCGGATCCGGCTCTCCCCCGAGGGACGTGCCGCGTTGGGGCTGTACCAGGGCCGGCACAACCGGACCGTGAACCCCGGTGTCCTGATGGCGATCAAGGGGCCGAAGTCGGTCGAGGATGCGATCGTCAGAAGGATCATGATGGGCGCGGCAGGGGTGCCCGTCTTCGCCCCAGGCGGCCCAAGCTCGTACACCGGCGGCTCCGGCACCACCGGCGCCTGGTGCTCGTCCGATTCGGGCGACGGTGGTGGCTGCGGCGGCTCCGCCGACGGTGGCGGGGACGGCGGAGGCGGGGACGGCGGAGGCGGGGACGGCGGAGGCGGGGGCGCCTGCGGCGGAGGCGGCGGCGGTTCGTGCGGCGGAGGCGGCGGCTGCGGAGGCGGCGTATGAACGACTTCGTCGCCGAGTGGTACCGGGACATCCCCTTCCTCGTCCCGGCCATCGCGGTCATCGCCGCCCTCACCGTGCTGCTGGCGGTCGCGTCGGCCGTCACCATCTGTCTCGGGATACGGCGGGCCCGGGGCGCGGACCGGCGGGTCACCGGCTACTACGAGGCGGCCTTCCTCAGCGGCGGCCCCGCCCGGGTCGCGGATACCGCTCTCGCCGAACTCCACGCCGACGGTGTGATCGATGTCGTGGTGCCGGGAATCGGCGTCCGGCGCGGGGGCGATGCGGCGGAACCCGTGGCACGGACCGTCATCGAACTGATCGAGGAGACCGAGAGAGTCCCCCTCCCCGCCCTGCGCGCCGGTACGGCGCGCTCCCGGGCCGTCCAGGCGATCGGCGACAGCCTCGCCGAACGGGGACTGCTGGCCCGGCCGTCGACGGTCCGCCGGGTGGTGCACCGCTGGGCCCGGCTCCAGAACACCGGGATTCTTCTCTGTCTCCCCGTCTGTTTCGTGCTGACCTTCGTCATCGGGTTCGGTCTGGAGAGCGCGGGTCCCCCGTTCATCTTCATGATGGTGCCCGTGCTGGGCCCGGCAGCGGTCGTCGCCCATCTGTGCGCGGTGGTGACCCGCGGCGGCATCACACCCGCCGGACTCCGGGCCCTGGGCCGGTATCGCCGCTCCTACGGCAAGGGGAGCACGGCCCGGGTGGCGCTCCAGGGCCCCCGGCACGCCGCCTACGGCAGATCCCGGGATCTCCTGGTGGACGCCGCGACCGTCTCCGTCACCGTGGCGGCCGTGGACCTGGGGGTTCTGGGTGGCGGTGGTACGGACGAGGTCAACTGGTGCGGCGGCACCGGCGGCTCGGGCTGCGGCGGCGGTTCCTGCGGTGGGGGCGGAGGCTCGGCCTGCGGAGGCGGCGGAGGCGGCTCCTCCTGCGGCGGCAGCGGCGGCGGTTCCTCCTGCGGGAGCGGCGGCGGCTCGTCCTGCGGGGGCGGGGGTGGCGGCTCCGCGTGCGCCTCGGCGAGTGTCTGAGCCGTCCACTCCGCGAAAATCCGTGGCGGCCCCGGCTCCTCGTCGCGTACAACTCGCCAATGCTCCGGATCCTTCTGCTCGTCGCCGCCTGGGCCACGGCCGCGGTGGCCTGTACCCGGCTGTGCGCCGCCGCCGTGGCCGCCGCCCGGCCCCCCGCCCACCGGGCCTTCCACCCGCCGCGGGCGCTCACCCTCCACGAGGCCGCCTTCCTCTCCGGCGGCCCCGGGCGGGTCATGGACGTCACCCTGGTCGCGATGCACCGCCGCCGGGCGCTGCTGCTCGCCCATACCGGCTGGGCCACCGTGGTCGACGCCAGGACCGACGACGTACTGGAACGTTCGGTGATCCGGGCGATAGGACCGGCGGGCCATCAGGCCAGGACGGACGCCGTCCGCCGGGCCGCCGGATCCGCCGACGCCGTACGCGCCATCGCCGACCGGCTGGCGGGCGCCGGGCTGGCCGTCCCCGACACCGCCAGGACCCGGTCGGTCGCGGCGGTACGGGGTATCCGCACCGCCGCCGTCGCCGTACCGGCCCTCGCGGTGACCGCACTGGCGCTGCCGGGCGGCGGGCCGCCCGGACCCGCGGTGCTGGCCTGGTTCGCCCTGCCGCTGCTGCTCACCCTCAGCGCCCTGCTGATCGGCCGGATCGAGGTACGGCCCTATCTCGGCTGGGCGTCCCCCGAGGGCCGGACGGCGCTGTCGGGGCCGATCGCCGCACCGGAGGGCGACGAGCGGGAGCGGCTCACGGCGCTCGCCGTCGGCGGCCCCGGCACCCTCGACGATCCGCTGCTGCGCCGGGCGCTCGACGGCGGCCGGTAGGGGCGCGCGGCGTACCGTACGGCGCATCGGGGTCATTGGCCGCGACACCGAACAAAGGTGCTTTACAGCTCGACACATACCCCGAAAAATCCCTTGACCGTATGTCATATACCGTCGGCGGAGAGGGATACCGAACGTGAGGACACGAGGGGCGGGATACGGGCTGGTGGCCGCTCTGGGGTCACTGGTCCTGTCGGCGCTGACGGTTCCGGCCGCGAGCGGTACGGCCTCCGGGCCCGCCGCCGGTCTCCGGGCCGACCCGCCGGGCCCGGAGACCCGGGGCACCGCGGTCGCCGCCGAACGGGCCGCCGCGAAGGGCGTCGCGTTCGGGCCGTGCCCGGACTCCGAGGGCCTGCCGGAAACCGTCGGCTGCGGCACGGTCGAGGTCCCCCTCGACTACGCCGACCCGGACGGCACGAGGATCACCCTGACCGTCAGCCGGATCGCGGCCGCCGGGGAACCCGCCGAACACCAGGGCGCGCTGGTCTACAACCCGGGCGGCCCCGGCGCGTCCGGTATGTTCTTCCCGCTCGTCGGCCAGTTGGACGCGTTCAAGGGCATCGCCCGCGCCTACGACCTGGTCGGCTACGCCCCGAGGGGGGTGGCCAGGTCGGCGCCGATCTCCTGCGAGGAGCCCTCGGCGCACATCAAGGCCCCGTCGGGTTCGGAGACGTACCCCTCCCGCTCGTTCAAGCGGGAGCGGGTCGCGGAGGCCAGGGCGTACGCGGAGGGCTGTGCCCGCCGCTCCGGTCCGGCGCTGCGCCACTACACGTCCCTGAACAACGCCCGCGATCTGGACGTACTGCGGGCGGCGCTCGGCCAGGAGCGGCTGACGTTCATGGGCGCCTCGTACGGCACCTACTTCGGCGCCCTGTACGCCACGATGTTCCCCTCGCACGTCCGCCGGATGGTCTTCGACTCGGCGGTCCACCCGGGTGTGGAGAAGATCTGGTACCGGAGCAATCTCGACCAGTCCTTCGCCTTCGAGGCCCGCTGGGCCGACTTCCGGGCCTGGGTCGCCCGGCACGACGACGTCTTCGGCCTCGGCGACACGCCCGGGGCGGTGGGCCGCCGCTACGACGAGGTGAAGGCCCGGCTCGCGGTGGAGCCCGCGGGCGGTACGGTCGGCCCGGCGCAGCTCCAGTCGGCTTTCCTGGGCGCCGGTTACTACGACGACTACTGGCCCGCGCGGGCGAAGGCGCTCTCCGAGTATCTGCGCGGCAATGAGAAGCCGCTGGTCCAGCAGGCGTCGCCGAAGAAGGAGTGGGCGGCGGAGTCGGAGAACTCCCGGGCCGTCTATACGGCGAACCTCTGCAACGACGCGCCCTGGCCCACCGACTGGGCGGTCTGGGAGCGGGACAACGACGCCCTGGCCCGCAAGGCGCCGTTCGAGACCTGGGACAACGCCTGGATGAATCTGCCGTGCGCGTTCTGGTCGCCGCCGAGGCAGCGGCCGCTGGAGGTACGGACCCGCTGGGGCGCGCTGCCGACGGTACTGATCCTGGCCGCGGAGCGGGACGCGGCGACCCCGTACGAGGGGGCGAAGGAGCTGGCGCGGCGGCTGAAGGGCGCGGTGCTGATCACCGAGGAGGACGCGGGCACGCACGGCGTCGGCGGCGGCTCGAACGACTGCGTCAACGCCTATCTGGAGGACTATCTGGTGCGCGGCGAGGCGCCGGTGCGGCGCGCGTCGTGCGCGCCGCACCCGGAGCCCGACCCGGTGTCGCTGGAGCGACGGTTGCCGCAGCCCGTGCTGCCGCGTCCCGCCGTCTGATCTTCCGGGCCAACGGAGGCGGCCCGCGCGGACCCGCCTCCGGTTCACTGCCGGGGACGACGCGGCCCCCGGACCTCCTCCGCGGAGAATCTTCTCAGAGGAAAGGCGGTCGCCGTGACGGCGACCGCCTTTCCGGGCGGAGTTCGTCAGGCGAGGTCCGCCACCAGCTCCGCCACGGACTTGCGGCGGCCGGTGTAGAACGGGACCTCCTCGCGGACGTGCATCCGCGCCTCGGAGGCGCGCAGATGGCGCATCAGGTCGACGATCCGGTGGAGTTCGTCGGCCTCGAAGGCGAGGATCCACTCGTAGTCGCCGAGGGAGAACGAGGCGACCGTGTTGGCCCGGACGTCGGGGTAGCCGCGGGCCATCTTGCCGTGGTCGGCGAGCATTCGGCGGCGGTCCTCGTCGGCGAGGAGATACCAGTCGTACGACCGCACGAAGGGGTAGACGCTGACGTAGTCGCGGGCCCGCTCGTCCGCCAGGAACGCCGGGATGTGCGACTTGTTGAACTCGGCGGGGCGGTGCAGCGCCATGTTGGACCACACCGGCTCCAGCGTCCGGCCGAACCGGGTCCGGCGGAACAGGTTGTACGCGTTCTGGAGCTCGTCCGCGGTCTCCGCGTGCCACCAGATCATCAGATCGGCGTCGGCCCGGAGCCCGGAGAGGTCGTACGTGCCGCGGATCGTGACGTCCTCGGCGGCGAGCTTGTCGAACAGCTCCTGGACCTCGTCGGCCCAGCCGGAGCGGTCCTCGGGCAGCACGTCGCGCAGCTTGAAGACCGACCACAGCGTGTAGCGGATGACCTCGTTGAGGTCCTTGGCCTTCTTGCCGGCGTTGGGGATCTTTTCTGGCGCACTCATGAGGCTATTGTCCCGCGTCCTCACCGGTGGCCCGCGCCCGGGTCGGCATCGCGGTGATCGCGTCGGCGGCACGCCGTCCGTCGGCGACGCAGGCGGGAATGCCGACCCCGTCGTAGGCGGCTCCGCACAGCTCCAGACCGGGGAGTTTCGCGACCTCGGCACGGATCCGGGCGGTCCGGGCGGGGTGGCCGACCGGGTACTGGGGCAGTCCGCCGATCCAGCGGGTCACGGTACTCGCCACGGGCCGGGCGGCGAGCCCGGTGACGGTGCCGAGGTCGCGCAGGGAGACGTCGACGAGTTCGCCGTCCTCGCGGTGGATGTGGTCCTCGTCGCCGTAGCGGCCGACGGAGGTCCGGAGCAGGAAGAGGCCGTCGGCGGCGGACGCCTCGTCCACCCAGCGCCACTTGCGGGCGGAGAAGGTGGCGGCCTTGATGGTGGGGGCGTCGGCCGAGGGGACCAGGAAGCCGCTGCCGCCGGGCAGGGCGCCCTCGACGTCGGCGCGGCGGAAGGCGAGGGTGATCAGGGCCATGGAGGCGTACTCGATCCGGCCGATCTCGGCCGCGGCGGCCGGGCACTCGGCGGCCAGCAGCTCGGCGGTCGACCAGGCGGGGGTGGCGAGGACGACCGCGTCGGCGGTGAGCACCTCGTCACGGTCGGTACGGACCCGCCAGCCGTCGGCGGTCCTGGCCAGGCCGAGGGCCCGGGTACCGGTCCGCAGTTCGCCGCCGGCCGCGCGCACGGCGTCGGCGACGGCGGTGGCCAGCGTGCCGATCCCGCCGTCGATCCCGAGGAAGACGGGCCCGTCCTGCCGCCGGTCCCGGGCCTCGTCCTGGACGGCGCGTACGGCGTCCAGCAGGGACGGGGTGCGGCGGGCGAACTCGAACAGCCGGGGTACGGCGGCCCGCATCGAGATCCGGTACGCGTCCCCCGCGTAGACCCCGCCGAGCAGCGGCTCCACCAGCCGGTCCACGACCTCGGGGCCGAGGCGGTCGGCGACGTAGCGGCCGACGGCGACGTCCTCGCCGAGGTCGGCGGGGGGCAGTTCCCGCTCCCGGTCGATCCGGGCGAGGCCTTCGGCGCTGAGCAGTCCGGCGAGGGACGCGGAGTCGGCGGGGACGCCCATCACATGGCCCTTGGGCATCGGCCTCAGGGCGCCCCCGGTCCAGACGGCGGCGGTGGCGGTGGCGGGCGGCTGGAGCCGGTCGCCGAGTCCTACGGCCCGGGCCAGTTCGACGGCCTCGGGGCGGCGGGCGAGTACGGACTCGGCGCCCAGGTCGACGGGGACACCGGCGATCTCGCCCGCGTGGAGTTTGCCGCCGACCCGGGCGGCGGCCTCCAGCAGGGTCACCCGCCAGCCCGCGGCGGTCAGCCGGTGCGCGGCGGCGAGTCCGGAGATACCGCCGCCGACGACGACGGCACGGCCCGGGGGGCCTCCCGGGGTGGTGCCGCGGTCGGCGGCGGGACGTGGGTCGGGGTCGGCGACGGCGCCGGAATGCGCTGAATCCATGTCCCCACTCTCTCAAACGCCGTTCCGAGTCCCGAACGTGACCGGTTCGGAACCGCGCGGGGCAAACGGTACGCGGGGCCGGTGCGTCCAAGAGACGACGGACGACCGAGAACACCGCGCGCGGCACCGGGAACCGGTACCGCGCCGAGGGGGGTGACGGAGATGCGTACCGCGAGGACACGGCGGGCCTGGGCCGCGCTCGTACTGGCCGGGGGACTGACTCTGGCGGGCTGCAGTGCGGGCGGCGACAACGAGAAGGCGGCGACGTCGGACGCGGCACGGGCCGAGGGCCGAACCGGGGACGGAGCGGCCCCGGACGACGGCGCCGGGGCCGGGGACACCGCCCGGGATCCGGACGCCGCCGACGAGCGGACCGACCGGGAGGCCAGCACCGGGAAGGCGGCGCCGCCCGCCTCGAAACCGGGCACCGGCGGGGCGAACGCGAGCGGCACGGGCAAGCCGCTCCCGGCGGCGGCGGTCCATGTGATCAGAACCGCCGAACTGCGGATCGAGGTCGCCGACGTGGCGAAGGCGGTCGCCGAGGCGCGCCGGATCACGGCGGCGCAGGGCGGCTATGTCGGCGAGGAGTCCTCGGGGTTCGGCCAGGAGCCCGACCCCACCAGGTCGACCGCCGAGGGCGATGTGGCGTCCGGCGGGTCGGTGCTCACGATCCGGGTACCGCAGGAGCGGTACGAGGCCACCCTCACGGCGCTGGCGCGCGGCGGCAAGGTCCTCTCCCGCAAGGCGGACGCCAAGGACGTCACCGACCAGGTCGTGGACGTGGAGAGCCGGATCGCCAGCCAGCGGGCGAGCGTGGCCCGGGTCCGGGAGCTGATGGACCGGGCGGAGAAGCTGTCGGACATCGTGACGCTGGAGTCC
Organism: Streptomyces sp. NPDC006798; assembly: GCF_040635975.1. Classification (NCBI taxonomy): domain Bacteria; kingdom Bacillati; phylum Actinomycetota; class Actinomycetes; order Kitasatosporales; family Streptomycetaceae; genus Streptomyces; species Streptomyces sp. NPDC006798. Next base: position 4,288 of record NZ_JBEYIS010000021.1, on the reverse strand, counting down.
GAACTGGGCCGCAGGCAGGCCGATCTGGAGTCGCTGCTGGCCCAGCGGTCGTCGCTGCGGAACCGGTCGGCGATGTCGACCATCACGCTCGACTACCGGATACCGGCGGAGAAGCTGGCGGAGCCGAAGGACGACGACGACCCGAGCGTCGGGGACGCGCTGGAAGGCGGCTGGGACGCGCTGGTGTCGACGGTCCGCTGGACGGCGGTCGTGATCGGGGCCGTACTGCCGTTCCTGCTGCCGCTGGGTCTGGGCGCCGCGATCTGGTGGGCGCTGCGGCGGCGCGCCCTGCGCCGGGGGGCGATGCCCAGGAGGAGCGCCACGTACTGGGCCGAGGGCCCGGACCGGGACGGCACCGCCGACGGCGACGGCGGTCCGGCCGGGGACGGCGGCGGTACGGAGTCCCGGGCTTCGGCCGGTGGACCGGCCCCGTCGAAGGGCGCCGGTAGCGGCCCGGACCAGGAGATTCCGGGAGATCCGGGCACCACGGCGCGCCCGTGACCGGTCCGGCCGGACCCGACGGACACGGGGCCGCCGGGTCCGGCCGGACCCCCGCGTAGCGTGTGGCCCATGACAACGGAACGACTGGTGGTCATCGGGGGCGACGCGGCGGGTATGTCCGCCGCGTCGCAGGCGCGCAGGTTCCGCCCGCCGCAGGAGCTGGAGATCGTCGCCTTCGAGCGCGGCCGGTTCACCTCCTACTCGGCGTGCGGGATCCCGTACTGGATCGGGGGGCGGGTCGGGGAACGCGACGAGCTGATCGCCAGGACGCCCGAGGAGCACCGGGCCCGGGCGATCGAGCTGCGGACGCGGACCGAGGTCACGGAGATCGACACCGACCGGGGCCGGGTCAGGACCCGGGACCTGGACGACGGTACGGAGTCCTGGACCGGCTGGGACCGGCTGGTGATCGCCACCGGGGCGCGGCCGGTCCGCCCGCCGATCCCCGGTATCGAGGCGCCCGGGGTGCACGGCGTCCAGAACCTCGGCGACGGCCAGGCCCTGCTGGACACCCTGCGCGCCCTCGGCCCCGGCGAGGGCGGCCGGTCACGGCGCGCGGTGGTGGTGGGCGCGGGCTATATCGGGGTGGAGATGGCGGAGGCCATGCTGCTCCGGGGCTTCGACGTGACCGTGCTCAACCGGGGCGAGCAGCCGATGGCCACCCTCGACCCCGATATGGGGCGGCTGGTGCACGAGGCGATGGACGGGCTCGGTATCACCACGGTCAACGGGGCCGAGGTCACCGAGGTCCTGACCGGCGCCGACGGCCGGGTCCGGGCGGTGGCGACGGCGGACGCCGAGTATCCGGCGGATGTGGTGGTCCTCGGGATCGGGGTGGAGCCGGAGACGGCACTGGCCCGGGCGGCGGGGCTGCCGACCGGGGCGTACGGCGGACTGCTGACCGATCTGTCGATGCGGGTCCGGGGCGAGGACGCGATCTGGGCGGGCGGCGACTGCGTGGAGGTGCTGGATCTGGTCTCGGGCCGGGAGCGGCACATTCCGCTCGGCACCCATGCCAACAAGCACGGCCAGATCATCGGCGCGAACATCGGCGGCGGCTACGGCACGTTCCCCGGCGTCGTGGGCACGGCCGTCAGCAAGGTCTGCGATCTGGAGATCGCCAGAACCGGCCTGCGGGAGAAGGACGCGAAGGCGGTCGGGCTCCAGTACGTCACGGCGACCGTCGAGTCCACCAGCCGGGCCGGGTACTACCCGGGCGCCGCCCCGATGACCGTGAAGATCCTGGCGGAACGCGGTTCGGGGCGGCTGCTGGGGCTCCAGATCGTGGGCCGGGACGGCGCGGCGAAGCGGGTCGACGTGGCGGCCGTGGCACTGACGGCCGGAATGACGGTCGAGCGGATGACCCAGCTCGACCTGGGGTACGCCCCGCCGTTCTCCCCGGTCTGGGACCCGGTCCTGGTCGCGGCCCGCAAGGCGGTCCGGGCGGTGGAGTCCCGGTAGGACGTACGGCCGGTACGGGGCGTCCCCGTACCGGCCGGTCCTGACGAGCCCGCGGTCAGCGGGCGGTCTCGGTGTGGACGAACTCGACCAGCCGGGTCAGCGCGTCCGGGTCCGTGGTGGGCAGCACCCCGTGGCCCAGGTTGAAGACATGGCCCTCCAGGCCCTTCGCGGCGGCCAGCACCTCCCGGGCCTTCGTCTCGACGGCCTCGCGCGGGGCGAACAGCACGGCGGGGTCCAGATTGCCCTGGAGCGCCTTGCCGGGGCCGACCCGGCGGGCGGCCTCGTCGAGGGGGACGCGCCAGTCGACGCCGACGACGTCCGCCCCGGCCTCGCCGAGCAGGCCGAGAAGTTCGCCCGTACCGACACCGAAGTGGATCCGGGGCACCCCGTAACCGGCGACCGCGTCGAAGACCTTCGCGGAGGCGGGCATGACCGAACGGCGGTAGTCGGCGGGGGCGAGCGCGCCGACCCAGGAGTCGAAGAGCTGGACGGCGCTCGCCCCGGCCTCGATCTGGACCTTCAGGAAGGCGGAGGTGATCTCCGCGAGCCGGTCCAGCAGGTCGGCCCACAGCTCCGGGTCGCCGTACATCAGCGCCTTGGTGTGCTCGTGGTTGCGGGACGGGCCGCCCTCCACGAGATAGCTGGCGAGGGTGAACGGGGCGCCCGCGAAACCGATCAGCGGCGTGGCGCCCAGCTCCTCGGTGAGCAGCCCGATGGCCTCGGTGACGTACGCCACGTCGTCCGGGGTCAGATCGCGCAGCCGGGCCAGATCGGCCCGGGTCCGGATCGGCTCCGCGACGACCGGGCCCACGCCGGGCTTGATGTCGAGATCGATCCCGATCGCCTTCAGGGGCACCACGATGTCGCTGAAGTAGATCGCCGCGTCGACGCCGTGCCGCCGCACCGGCTGGAGGGTGATCTCCTTGACCAGCTCGGGCCGCATACACGACTCCAGCATCGGAATGCCCTCACGGAGCTTCAGATACTCGGGCAGGGACCGCCCCGCCTGCCGCATGAACCAGACGGGGGTGTGCGGCACCGGCTCCCGGCGGCAGGCCCTCAGAAAGGCGGAATCGTACGTCTTCGGCGGCTGGCCCGAGGGGCGGTCGTTGGCGCTCACGCCCCAAATCTTCGCACGGCCCGGAAAACCGGCGGCCCCGCCGGGTGTCCTTCCCTGCGAGGGAGCCGCGTTCCGCCTAGTCTTCCCCGCATGGCTGCGGCTCAGGGACGTTTTTCCGATCATGCTGAACATTCACATCCGGACGGCGCGGGGACCGGGGACGGCGCGGACGACGACACCGTCCCGCGGGCGTTCCGGCTCGCCGTCGAGGCACTGCGGGCGGCCCGGCCGCGCCCGGAGATCGAGGTGGACCCCGCCCGGCCCCCGCAGCGGCTGGCCCCGCACGCCTACGCCCTGGAGGCGGCCGTCGTCGACGACGGCGACGACCTGGCGGACGGCCGGCTGGTCCTGCTCCACGACCCGGCGGGCCACGACGCCTGGCAGGGCACATTCCGCCTGGTCACGCTCGTCCGGGCCGAGCTGGAGCCGGAAATGGCGGCGGATCCGCTGCTCCCCGAGGTCTGCTGGTCGTGGCTGACGGGCGCGCTCGAGGCGCGGGGGCTCTCGTACGGGGAACCCAGCGGCACCGTCACCCGGGCCGGATCCCACTACTTCGGCGGGCTCTCCGCGCGCCGCCCCGCGACCCAGATCGAGATCCGGGCGTCCTGGACCCCCCGCGAGGACACCGGCGGGGTACCGGACACCCGGGCACACCTGGCGGCCTGGTGCGATCTGCTCTGCCAGATCGCGGGCCTGCCACCGGTCCCGGTGGGCGGGGCGGAGACGGTCACGGGCGTGGTGACGCTCCCCCAGCGGCGGGGGCCGCAGCACCGCTGACGCGCCTCGTCAGGGGCCCCACCCAGCGCCTCGGCCCTCCCGGCATCGCCCGACAACCCGGGCTCCGCTCGGCGACCCCGAGTCGTCGGCGGTCCGCGGACCGTGCGCGGCTGGTCGCGCAGCTCCCCGCGCCCCTGAATGCTCTCCCCGGCGCTGCCCCTGCATGGGGCAGCCTCTGATAGGAGGGCCCGTCTCTTTCCGAGGGCGGTCAGGAGGGGCAACCAGGGGCGCGGGGAACTGCGCGACCAGCCACCGACCGCGCGCGGTCGGCAGGGGAGGGTGAGCCCCCCACAGGCTCCGGGGCATGGCGTTCCGCCCCTATGCCTTCGGCGATGGGGGGGGCGCCCCCCCCCCCGGCGCAGGGGGGGGCCGGCGCGCCCCACACCCCCCCGGCCGCGGCCCGGCCCCCGGGTTGTAACGCGCCGCCGG
>NZ_JBEYIS010000020.1:0-131139 GCF_040635975.1 Streptomyces sp. NPDC006798 | reverse complement strand
CCCCGCCTGGCACAGGCAACCCCACACCGGGGGCCCGGGGACCAGGAACCCCACAGCGGGAGGCGCCCCCGCCCCGCCGGCGCCTGAGGCGCGAACGGCCCCGCGCCAGGCGGGAAGCCCCACACCAGGGAGTATGAGAAAGCGTCTCCACCCACGGGTGGAGGACCCCTAAGGGCATCTCCTTAGATCGGGCAGACCCCTATTCGTTCGTGCGGACGAGGAAACCCGCCCCCTCCCTTTTCTAGCGTGTTCCTGGGAGCCCGGGGCCACCCACTCCCTCCGGGGGGTGGGGTAAACCCCCGCACCAAGACGGTGACCCGCCCCAGCGCGCCCGGGCCTCCCGCCGGACAGAATTTTCGGCTGTAGGCACCTGTGCGAAGCGACACCGCGAGCACCGCAGACACAGCGACAGCGACACCGCAGACCGCTCACCAAGGCATGAGGAGACCCCGTGACAACGGCTACGACCATTCCGCCCGGGTCCACCGGAGGACGCACAGCCGTCGCCGCTCGCGGACGGCAGATCGTGAAGGCGTACGGCTCGGGGGAGACCCGGGTCGTCGCGCTCGACCAGGTCGATGTGGACATCGCCCGGGGGCAGTTCACCGCGATCATGGGCCCGTCGGGTTCGGGCAAGTCGACTCTGATGCACTGCCTGGCCGGTCTGGACACCGTCACGTCGGGCGAGATCTATCTGGACGATACGGAGATCACCCGGCTGAAGGACAAGAAGCTGACCCAGCTCCGCCGGGACCGGATCGGCTTTATCTTCCAGGCGTTCAATCTGCTGCCGACGCTGAACGCGCTGGAGAACATCACGCTCCCGATGGATATCGCGGGCCGTAAGCCGGACGGGGCCTGGCTGAACCGGGTGGTGGAGACGGTGGGGCTGGCGGGGCGGCTGAAGCACCGGCCGACGCAGCTCTCCGGCGGTCAGCAGCAGCGGGTCGCCGTCGCCCGGGCCCTCGCCGCCCGGCCGGAGATCATCTTCGGGGACGAGCCGACGGGCAATCTGGACTCCCGCGCGGGCGCGGAGGTCCTGAGCTTCCTGCGCCGTTCGGTGGACGAGCTGGGGCAGACGATCGTGATCGTCACGCATGACCCGGTGGCGGCGTCGTACTCGGACCGGGTGCTGTATCTCGCGGACGGCCGGATCGTGGACCAGATGTTCCGGCCGACCGCCGAGGCCGTGCTGGACCGGATGAAGGACTTCGACGCCCGGGGGCGTACGTCGTGACGACCTTCAAGACCTCGTTCCGCAACTTCTTCGCCCACAAGGGCCGGATGGCGCTCTCCGCGATCGCCGTCCTGCTGTCGGTGGCGTTCGTCTGCGGCACGCTGGTGTTCACCGACACCATGAACACCACCTTCGAGAAGCTGTTCGCCGTCACGTCGCCGGATGTCACGGTCTCCCCGAAGGAGATCGAGGACGAGGACCGGCCCGCCACCGGCCGCCCGGAGACGCTGCCCGCGTCGCTGGTGACGAAGACCGCGGGCGTCGAGGGCGTCAAGTCCGCCATCGGTACGGTGACCAGCGCTTCGGTCACCATCGTCGACAAGAACAACAAGAACATCGGGGCGGCGACCGGAGCCCCCACCATCGCGGGCAACTGGACCGAGATGGACCTCAAGACGTTCGACATCAGCTCGGGCCGGGCGCCGCGCGGTCCGTCGGAGGCGATGGTCGACGCGGACACCGCCGAGAAGAAGAAGCTGAAGATCGGCGACGAGCTGCGCACGATCACCGTGGACGGCGACTTCAAGACCACCATCTCCGGCATCCTCGCCTTCCGGGTCACCAACCCGGGCGCCGCGGTGGTCGTCTTCGAGACGAAGACGGCGCAGACCAAGCTGCTGGGCGGTCCTGACCGGTTCACCCAGATCGCGGTGACGGGGAAGCCGGGCGTCCCGGACGCCCGGCTGGAGAAGAACATCGCGGCCGTGATCGGCGGCGCCGGGTACGACATGAAGACGGCCGCCGAGTCGGCCGACGCGGGCCGGGAGGAAGTCGGCTCGTTCCTGGACGTGATGAAGTACGCGATGCTCGGCTTCGCCGGGATCGCCCTGCTCGTCGGCATCTTCCTGATCGTCAACACCTTCTCCATGCTGGTCGCCCAGCGGACCCGGGAGATCGGTCTGATGCGGGCCATCGGCTCCAGCCGTAAGCAGGTCAACCGTTCGGTGCTGATCGAGGCGATCATCCTCGGTGTGGTCGGCTCCGCCCTCGGTGTGGCGGCCGGTGTGGGTCTGGCCGTCGGTCTGATGGAACTCATGGGAACCATGGGGATGAAGCTCTCCACCGACGATCTGACGGTGAAGTGGACGACCCCGGTCGTGGGTGTGGTCCTGGGTGTCGTGGTGACGGTGCTGGCCGCGTACATCCCGGCCCGCCGGGCCAGCAAGATCTCCCCGATGGCGGCGCTCCGCGAGGTCGGCGCGCCGACCGACGCCAAGTCGGGCTGGATCCGGGCCGCGGTCGGTCTGCTGCTCACCGCGGGCGGCGCCGTCGCCCTGGTCGCGACCACCGAGGCGGAGAAGGCGACCGAGGGTTCGATGCTGCTGGGTGTCGGGGTGCTGCTCTCCCTGCTCGGCTTCATCGTGATCGGCCCGCTGCTGGCGAATGTGGTGGTACGGCTGCTCAGCGTCGTGGTCCTGCGGGCGTTCGGCCCGGTCGGCCGGATGGCGGAGCGGAACGCGCTGCGCAATCCGCGCCGTACGGGCGCCACCGGCGCGGCGCTGATGATCGGTCTGGCCCTGGTGGCCTGCCTCTCCGTGGTCGGTTCTTCGATGGTCGCCTCGGCTTCGGAGGAGCTGGACAAGACGGTGGGCGCGGATTACGTGATCCAGTCGAGGTCGGGCCAGCTGGTCGTGCCGAAGGCCCTGGAGGCGATCCGGGAGACCGAGGGCATCGACTACATCACCCAGTACCGCGACATCCGCACCAAGATCACCGCCCCGGACGGCAACGAGGCCAAGGTGACGATCGTCGCCACCGACCCCTCGTACGCGAAGGACTTCCGCAAGGAGACGGTTCAGGGCGAGCAGGCGGACGTCTACGCCGATGACTCCATGTCGGTCGGCGAGGAGTACGCCGAGAAGCACGGGGTGAAGCTGGGTTCCGAGCTGACGGTGGCGTTCGCGGGCGGCCGGACGGCGAAGCTGAAGGTCAAGACGATCACCTCGGACGACAGCGCCATGGAGCAGGGCGTGATGATCATCAGCACGGCCACCGCGCAGAAGTATCTGCCGGCCGACAAGATCCCGCAGAACCTGATGGTCTTCGCCTCCGCGAAGGACGGCCAGGAGAAGGCCGCGTACGAGGCGCTGAAGACGACGCTGGAGCCGTATCCGCAGTACAAGGCGTCGAACCAGACCGACTTCAAGAAGGATCTGAAGGAGCAGATCGGCCAGCTGCTGAACATCGTCTACGGTCTGCTCGGCCTGGCGATCATCGTGGCCGTCCTCGGTGTGGTGAACACCCTGGCGCTGTCGGTGGTGGAGCGGACCCGGGAGATCGGTCTGATGCGGGCCATCGGTCTCTCCCGCCGCCAGCTCCGCCGGATGATCCGGCTGGAGTCCGTGGTTATCGCCCTCTTCGGCGCCCTGCTCGGCCTGGGCCTGGGCATGGGCTGGGGTACGGCGGCGCAGAAGCTGCTGGCCCTGGAGGGGCTGCGGGTGCTGGAGATCCCCTGGCCGACGATCATCACGGTCTTCATCGGCTCGGCTTTTGTCGGTCTCTTCGCGGCGCTGGTCCCCGCGTTCCGCGCGGGCCGGATGAACGTCCTCAACGCGATCGCGTCCGACTGACGGTTTTGGGGTTACGACTCCGGAGCCGTACGGGCCCGGTCCGAGCGGAGATCGCTCGGGCCGGGCCTCCGGGCTTTCCGGGCGGCGGGGCGGATCAGCCGCCGAGCATCTGAAGGATCTGCTGGGCCAGGGCGAACACCGGGGCGCCGAGATCCCCGGCGATCGCGGCCACCCCGGCGATGGCCGCGACCGCGTTCCGCCGGGTCTGCGGATCGGCCTCGGGGGCGGCGATGGCGGGCAGCGCGTCGTCGATGGTCCGAGCGGAGGCGTCGGGTACCCCGTCCCGCAGTTCGGTGAGGAGCCGGGTCAGTTCCCGTACGGCCTCCTCCAGCCCGGCGGCGGATACCGGGGCGGCCTCCCGGGACGTGTAGCTGATTCCGGTATTGCCCGTACCGCCGTGCATGTTGACGGTGTTGTGGTGGTTGTCGCCGGTCATTTACCTGCTCACTCCCGTATTCCGCTCGCCGCCGAACATATTGACCGTGTCGCCGTAGTGGTAGTTGCTGGTATTGCCGATGGTCAGGCTCTGGACTCTCAGGGTGAGTTCGATATCGGGATTCTCCAGGGACCGGGAGATCTGGAGAGTGATCTCCTGGAGGGCGGCGCGGTCGGTGCCGGGAAGCAGCACGGCCGGCGGGCCGCTGGTCTCGATCACCAGGATCGGGTAGCTGGGGGAGAACATCACGATCAGCATCTTGATGACCGCGAAGATCGCGATGACGGAGGTCACGGCTCCGACCAGTCCGAAGAAGTCCGAGGAGCCGCTGTCGGAGTCGACGCCCGAGGCGACGGCGCTGAGCAGGGCGAGGACCAAGCTGACCGCGACGGTTGCTCCCACGACCTTCACGCAGGTGACGAACGCCCGCCAGCGGTTGGGGTGGAAGGTCGAGGTATGGACCCGGGTGATGTTCGCCAGCGGGTAGACGGCTTGGTCGACCCAGAGCAGTCGCTTGGTGACCCGGATGTTCACAGTGTTGCCGCCCGGAGGCGCGTGGGCCGGTCTGGTCGGCACGGGCGGGGCGCTGGGCTCGGGTGGAGCCTTGAGCGGAGCGGGCTGTCCGCCCGTCGGGTCTCCCGCGGGTTGCCGCGGGGGGATCCGCCAGGGTTGTTGGGCTGGTGGATCCTGGGGTGGATCGGGTAATGACATGGTTCCCCCGAGGGTGAGGAGAGGCTGGACGGTACCAGTCCGGGGCGTGGCCCGTACTCGGAATTCGGCTCGGGGGCGGGCCCGGAGCCGGACCGGGCGGTCAGGAGATGACGACGCCCGTATTTCCCGTACCGTCGAGCATGTTGACCTCGTTGCTGATGTGGTACATCTTCGGATCGCCGATCACCAGCGTCTCCACCGTCATCCGGAATTCGGTGTCCGGCTCGTCGATGGCGTGCAGGATCCGCAGCCGGATGTCCCGCATCTGTTCCGGCTTCCGGCCGGGGATCACCGCCTTCGGTGCCCCGGTCGTCTCGACGATCAGCAGATAGCGCGCCTTGGCGAAGAGGGCGGCGATCGTTCGGACGCCGTGGAGGATCGCGCCGCAGGCGGTCACGAGCGCGGCCAGGAGCAGCAGCTCCTCGCCTCCGGTGGCCCTGCCGTCCCGGAAGATCAGCAGTACCGCCGCCACGCAGAGCCCGAGCCAGGTCAGAAACCGCCCGGCCGGTACCCAGCGGTCGGGTTCCACGACGACGGTCCGGACCCGGGAGACGTGTTGCAGCGGATAGGTGGAGTCGCCGAGGAAGAGGAGCCTTCTGGTGACCTGTACGGCGACCCCGCCGTGCTTGCGGTTCCGCCGCCGGGCGGGGACGCGGTCGAAGCCGTCGGGCCACTGGTGGGAATCATCCGGGGCCGGGGCCGACGGGCCCGGGGCGGCGGCGAGGGGCGGTACGGCTCCGGACGCCACGGCCTCGCCCCTCACCGTCGGCGGGAAGGCGGGTTCGGGCGGGATCTCGGGCGGGATCCCGGGTGGCTGCCCGGGCGGATCGGGTGTCGGCATCTGCTCCCCCATGCGAACGGCGGCACGGCCGCGGAGAGTCCATTAACCCGCCGCCGTCCGGGGCGCGCAATGAGGCGTTCCGGTCTTTGACGGAGCCGTGTGCGGCGGGTCGGCGAGGCCCCCGCCGGGGTGCCCGCCGGGGTGTGGGGCGCCCGGGACCCAAGGGGCCTACGGGGCTGACGGGGGCCCGGTCACCCGGCGGCGCGGCCCTTCCCCCGCCCTCTTGCCGCCCCCTCGCCGCGCGCGCGGCCCCCTCCGGCCGGGCGTAGGCTGGGGAGACCCCGGCCCGTCGCACGTGCCGGGCCGTTCGCGTTGCCCGTTTGCCGCAGCGCTGCCCGTACCCGTCGGATCGCATCACCGGGATGGAACGTCTTTCATGAGCCTGCACGGTCTGCTGGACGCAGTCGTACGTGATCCCGCACTCGCCGAGGCCGTCGAGGCCGCCCGGTCCGCGGGACGGATGCATGTGGATCTGGTGGGCCCGCCCGCGGCGCGGCCCTTCGCCGTGGCGGCGCTGGCCAGGGACGCCGGGCGGACCGTGCTCGCGGTGACCGCGACGGGCCGGGAGGCGGAGGATCTGGCGGCGGCGCTGCGGTCGCTGCTGCCGGAGGACGCGGTCGCCGAGTACCCGGCCTGGGAGACTCTGCCGCACGAGCGGCTCTCGCCCCGGTCCGACACCGTGGGCCGTCGGCTCGCGGTGCTGCGCAGGCTGGCCCACCCGTCGGCCGACGACCCCGCCGCCGGGCCGGTGTCGGTGGTCGTCGCGCCCATCAGGTCCGTACTCCAGCCGCAGGTCAAGGGCCTGGGCGAGCTGGTGCCTGTGGCGCTGAGGACCGGGCAGCAGGCCGATCTGAACGAGGTCGTGGACGCGCTGGCCGCCGCCGCCTACGCCCGGGTGGAGCTGGTCGAGAAGCGGGGCGAGTTCGCGGTCCGCGGCGGCATCCTCGATGTCTTCCCGCCGACCGAGGAGCACCCCTTGCGGGTGGAGTTCTGGGGCGACGACGTCGAGGAGATCCGCTACTTCAAGATCGCCGATCAGCGGTCGCTGGAGGTCGCCGAGCACGGTCTGTGGGCGCCGCCCTGCCGTGAGCTGCTGCTGACGCCCGAGGTGCGGGAGCGGGCGGCGGCCCTCGCCGAGGCCCATCCCGAGCTGGGCGAACTCCTCGGCAAGATCGCCGAGGGGATCGCGGTGGAGGGCATGGAGTCCCTGGCGCCGGTCCTGGTGGACGATATGGAGCTGCTGCTGGACGTGTTCCCGGCCGGTTCGATGGCCGTGGTGTGCGACCCGGAACGGGTCCGTACCCGCGCGGCGGATCTGGTGGCCACCTCGCAGGAGTTCCTCCAGGCGTCGTGGGCGGCGACCGCCGGCGGCGGCGAGGCCCCCATCGATGTCGGCGCCGCGTCCCTGTGGGGGATCGCGGACGTCCGCGACCGGGCCCGTGAGCTGGGCATGATGTGGTGGTCGGTGGCGCCGTTCGCGGCCGACGAGGAGCTGTCCGCCGACACGCTCAAGCTGGGGATGCGCGCCCCGGAGTCGTACCGGGGCGACACCGCCCGCGCGCTGGCCGACACCAAGGGCTGGCTGGCGGACGGCTGGCGTACGGTCTTCGTCACCGAGGCGCACGGCCCGGCGGCCAGGACCGTCGAGGTGCTCGGCGGCGAGGGCGTCCCGGCCCGGCTCGAAGCCGAGCTGGGCGGGATCTCCCCGTCCGTGGTCCATGTGGCGACCGGTGCGATCGACTTCGGCTTCACCGACCCCGGTCTGAAGCTGGCGGTCCTCACCGAGACCGACCTCACCGGCCAGAAGGCGGCGGGCAAGGACGGCCGCCGGATGCCGACCCGGCGCCGTAAGACCATCGACCCGCTGACGCTGGAGACCGGCGACTACATCGTCCACGAGCAGCACGGAGTGGGCCGCTACATCGAGATGGTGCAGCGGACGGTGCAGGGCGCGACCCGCGAGTACCTGGTGGTCGAGTACGCCCCCGCCAAGCGCGGCCAGCCCGGCGACCGGCTCTACATCCCGACCGACCAGCTGGAGCAGATCACCAAGTACGTCGGGGGCGAGGCGCCCACCCTGCACCGGCTCGGCGGCGCCGACTGGACCAAGACCAAGGCCAGGGCGAAGAAGGCGGTCAAGGAGATCGCGGCCGATCTGATCCGGCTCTACTCGGCGCGGATGGCGGCCCCCGGCCACACCTTCGGCCCGGACACCCCGTGGCAGCGGGAGCTGGAGGACGCCTTCCCGTACGCCGAGACCCCCGACCAGCTCTCCACCATCGCCGAGGTGAAGGAGGACATGGAGAAGTCGGTCCCGATGGACCGGCTGATCTGCGGCGACGTCGGCTACGGCAAGACGGAGATCGCGGTACGGGCGGCGTTCAAGGCGGTCCAGGACGGCAAGCAGGTCGCGGTCCTGGTCCCCACGACCCTGCTGGTGCAGCAGCACTTCGGCACGTTCTCGGAGCGGTACTCGCAATTCCCCGTCAACGTCCGGGCGCTCTCCCGCTTCCAGTCCGACACGGACGCCAAGGCGACCCTCGAAGGGCTGCGGGAAGGCGCGGTCGACGTCGTCATCGGCACCCACCGGCTGTTCTCGTCCGAGACCAAGTTCAAGGACCTCGGCCTGGTCATCGTGGACGAGGAGCAGCGGTTCGGCGTCGAGCACAAGGAGCAGCTGAAGAAGCTGCGGGCCAATGTCGACGTACTGACGATGTCGGCGACGCCGATCCCCCGGACCCTGGAGATGGCGGTCACCGGCATCCGCGAGATGTCCACGATCACCACACCGCCGGAGGAGCGGCACCCCGTCCTCACCTTCGTCGGCCCGTACGAGGAGAAGCAGATCGGCGCCGCGATCCGCCGCGAACTCCTCCGCGAGGGCCAGGTGTTCTACATCCACAACCGGGTCGAGTCCATCGACCGGGCGGCGGCCCGGCTGCGGGAGATCGTCCCCGAGGCGCGGATCGCCACCGCCCACGGCCAGATGTCGGAGAGCGTCCTGGAACAGGTCGTGGTCGACTTCTGGGAGAAGAAGTACGACGTCCTGGTCTCCACCACGATCGTGGAGTCCGGGATCGACATCTCCAACGCCAACACCCTGATCGTGGAGCGCGGCGACAACTTCGGCCTCTCCCAGCTCCACCAGCTCCGCGGCCGGGTCGGCCGGGGCCGGGAGCGGGGGTACGCGTACTTCCTCTACCCGCCCGAGAAGCCGCTCACCGAGACCGCGCACGAACGCCTCGCGACCATCGCCCAGCACACCGAGATGGGCGCGGGCATGTACGTCGCCATGAAGGACCTGGAGATCCGGGGCGCGGGCAACCTCCTCGGCGGCGAGCAGTCCGGCCATATCGCGGGCGTCGGCTTCGACCTCTACGTCCGGATGGTCGGCGAGGCGGTCGCGGACTACCGCGCCTCCGTCGAGGGCGGCCCGGAGGAGGAGCCCCCGCTGGAGGTCAAGATCGAGCTGCCGGTCGACGCGCACGTCCCGCACGACTACGCGCCCGGCGAGCGGCTGCGGCTCCAGGCGTACCGCGCGATCGCGTCCGCCAACTCGGAAGAGGACATCAAGGCGGTCCGCGAGGAGCTGACCGACCGCTACGGCAAGCTGCCCGAGCCGGTGGAGAACCTGCTGCTGGTCGCCGGACTGCGGATGCTGGCCCGGGCGTCCGGGGTCGCGGAGATCGTCCTCCAGGGGAACAACATCCGGTTCGCGCCGGTGGAGCTGCGGGAGTCGCAGCAGCTCCGGCTGAACCGGCTCTACCCCCGTACGGTGATCAAGTCGGCGACCAACCAGATCCTGGTGCCCCGGCCGACCACCGGCAAGATCGGCGGCAAGCCGGTCGTGGGCCGGGAACTCCTGTCGTGGACGGGCGAGTTCCTGACGACGATCCTGAACGGCTAGCCGGGGAACGGCTGGACGGGGGCGGGGCGTTCTTCGGAGCGCCCCGCCCCCGCTGTCTCTGTGGAGGTGTCCGCCACGAACCGGCTCAGCCGGTAGGTGCTCCGCTCCACGGGACGTACGCACAGCGTGTCGATCCGGATCAGCGACGCGTCGACCCGGGCCTCCTGGAGCCGCCGCAGCTCCGTACGCAACTCCGCCTGGTCCGTGGTCTCCAGGACCACGGTCCACCGCCCCGCGTCGGGCGCGGTCCGGGCGGCCGACCGCTGCCGCGCGGCTTCCTGCCGCCGTCGTCTCTTCCCCTGTCCCGGCATCGCCCCAGAATCGCCGGTCGGCGCCGGCACGGCAAACGCACCGCCCCGACCGGCCCGCCCCGGCCCGTGATCTACTGGCGGGGGCCAGGGCGGCCGGGCGTACGACGGGGGTGGACGAGGAGATGTTCGGATTCGGACAGCGGCGGAACGAGCCGCCGGCCGAGCGTGCCAGGGGCGGCGGCATGGAACACGTCCTGCCGTCCGCCGATCCGGCCGACCGGGCCGAAGCGCTGCGCTGGCTCCAGGAGCACGCGGGCCACTACCTCGACTCCGGGGCCCTCGGCGACCGTGAGGACCGGCTGGGCCGATGACACCCGACGAGCGGTCCGCCGCCCCCCGCTATCTCGCCCACACCTCGGTGCTGTGGCGCCTGCTGTTCGGCACGGTCGGCGACCCCTGGCCCGCCCGGGTCGCCGAAGGGCTGGTCATCATCTGCCCCGTCGCCCATGCCGAACTCCGGCACGGCCAACGCCCCGGCGTGGACCCCACGCCGTTGCATCTGGCGCTCGACCGGGCCTTCGGCTCGGTCCCGATGAAGCGCTTCGACCGGCAGCCCGAGGCCGGTGACGTACTGAAGCGGCTGAGCGCGCTCGGCGTACGGCAGGCGCCCACCCTGATGGAAGTCGTCACCGTGCTCACCGCCCGGGACCACGGACTGACCGTCCTCCACACGGACGTCCGCTTCGAGGTGATCGACCGGGTGTGCCCCGGCATCCCCATGATCAGAATCGACGCGCCCCGCCCACCGCGCCCCGCCCCCGACCCGAGCACGAACCGCAGGCGCGGTCTGCTGCGCCGCCTCCTGGACGACTGACCCGGGGCCGGTCGGCCGGGGCGGCCGGTTCGCTCCAACGGGCCAGGCCGCGTCGCGGCCCGTACGGCACGATGACACCGTCGACGCGAGGGGGGCTATCAGCTCGCCGAAGGACGTTGTCATGCGAACCGGACTTCGTGTCGTAGCGGCTGCCCTGATTTCACTCGGCATGGCGCTGGTGACGACACCTGGAAACGCTCAGGCCCAGGGCCAGATCATCAGACTGAGAAGCGTGTCCCAGGACAAGTGTCTGTACTTCCACTCGAACTGGGGGAAACACGTCGGCGTCTACCCGTGCGTCGGCTACTCGGACCAGCGCTTCGAGCTGCTGTGGCCGGGTGACAACCAGGTCCAGTTCAACAACGTGGACCATCAGGCGTGTCTGAACATCTACTCCCTGGAGGGAGCGGAGGTGGAGGCCGGAAGCTGTGGCAACTTCACCTCCAGACTCAGGGTCGACGGGTCGCTCACCCCGGGGCAGGTCGTCAAGATCTACTTCCTGTACGACGGGGTCAGGCACTGCCTGGACGTCAACGAAGAGGTCCTGTCCTGGCACTGCCACGACATCGACCGTCAGCTCTGGGAAGTCCTGAGCGGCTGACGGTCCGGCTCCACGGGAAGCCACAACTCGGCGTCGGCCACGACCGTTCCCCCGGCCCCGTCCGATGACAGCCGGACGCGCAGGATCTCGGGCCCGGTGCGGGTGCGGTACGGATTCGACGGGAACCATTCCGTGAAGACGTCCCGCCACAGCTCCTGGACGGCCCTCGGGGCCGGGCCGCTGGTGGTGAAGACGGCCCAGGCACCGGCCGGGACGGCCAGCCCGGTCAACCCCTCAGGCGCGGGCGCGGAAGTGATCACGCCGTGGTGGTAGTCGAGTTCGGTACCTTCCGCCCGGCCGGGATCCAGTCCGTCGCAGACCGCGACGATCCCGTGGGGCTCCTGGTCCGACAGCCCCTTCAGCTCCGCCAGGACGTCCGGATCGATGCCGCGCACGAAGTCCATGATCGCGAGATTGGGCCCGGTGTGGACCAAAGGGACCCGGGTCGTGAGCCCGACGACCCGGAAGTCCGCCTTCTCCACCACGCGGTAGCGCATACTGCTCCGCCCCTCGACGGTGAGCCGGAACGCCATCCGGGACTGCGACGCGAGGGCGGCGCCGGTACGGCGGGCTTCGCCCGGTCCGACGCCGTGCATGGCCCGGAACGCCCGCGCGAACGCCTCGCCGGAGCCGTACCCGTAGCGGACCGCGATCTCCAGCAGCGTCGCCCGCCCCGCCAGCACCTCGGCACCCGCGACGGTGAGCCTGCGCCGCCGTACGTACTCCGAAAGCGGCATGCCCGCGAGGGCGGAGAACATCCGCCGCAGATGATGTTCCGATGTGGCGGCGATCCGGGCCAGCTCCGCCGGGTCGAGGGCCGTGTCCAGCCGCTCCTCGATATGTTCCATGGCCCGGTTCAGCCGCTCCAGCACCCCGGCTCCCTTCCCCGCGCCCCTAAGACTCCCGATCGGGGGCGGACAGTCCCAGACCCCGCCGGATCGCGATCTCCACCGGCGAGTACGCGCCGTCGGCCCGCTCCAGCTCGTACGGTACGGCGGGCGGCAGCGGCGGCTGCGCCAGGAAGCGGGGCCGTACGCCATGATGCGCCTGCGCCGCGTGCACCAGAAACGGATGGCACAGATACACATCGCCCGGCGACCCGGTGGCGAGCGCGACCGGCCGGTGCTCGGACGCCGCCGCCACCTCGGGCCCGAGTACGAGACCGCTCGCCCCGAACTCCCCGTACTTCTCCAGCACCTTCGGCACATCGAGATGCGAGCCGACCCGGATCCGGGTGGGGGCGTCCTCCTCGCCGACCTCCGAGAAGAGGAAGAGCATCAGCAGCGCCCGGTCCCGGGAGCGCAGATCGGTGAAGTACCAGCTCTCGCCCTCCGGCAGATAGCTTCCCTCGATGTGCCACCCCGCGTCGTCCGGCTCCTCCTCGTGCGGAAAGCGCAGCGGAAACGTCCCCAGCGAATACCGCGGCTCCCAGCGCCCCGCGCCGACCAGCAGGTCGTACGCGTGATGAAGCCCCGGCGAGTTGGGGGCGGCGGCGAACGGCCCCCGCGCCATCCCGCCCACCCAGTGCACGGGCCGCGTCCAGGTCGCGGGCTCGTCCGGTTCGCACCCCGTCTCCCGCCACAGCAGCCGCGCGCAGTCCGCCGCCACCCGGGGCGCGACGGCCCCCGCGAGTTTCACGAAGCCGTCGCGGAGAAACCGGGAGACCAAGGTCGTGTCGTCGTCCATGCGGCGATGGTCCGCCGCCACCCGATCCCGCGGCCCGACAATCCCCGTACCTCTTTTGTCGGGTGCCGCGAGGCGACCTGAGGCGCGGCCTGCGGGGGTGAGCCCGCTCCCGTCATGTGTCCCGGAGCGCCGACTCCTGCTTGACTTGGCCTCCCCGGCCCTTCCGTGCCGGGGGCCATCACATCAACCGAGTCAGGGGGCCGTGTGACGCGGTCGGATTTACGGGCACTCTTCCGGTCCAACGACCGTGAGGTGAACGCGGTCGACTACTTCGCCGACCGGCGGGACGAATGGCTGACGGTCGCGGCAGCTCTGGCGAGCCATCGGGAACGGGTCGACGGCCCCGGCTTCGACGTGGAGGACCTGGAGACCGCGCGGCGCAATGCGCTCGTCTTCTACGGAGTCGGCGGGATCGGCAAGACCACCCTGTCGCGCGGCATCGCCGAGCACCTGGTGGGCGGTGAGGGACACCGGGGCGACTGGCCCGACCTCGATCCGGACCTCGGCCGAGTGGTACCGGTCCGGGTCGACCTGTCCCGGGACTCCGGCGGGGACTTCGAGTCCGTGATGCTCGCCGTCCGGCTCGGCGCGGCCGAACTCGGCCATCCCATGCCGACCTTCGACCTCGCCTTCCAGCGCTACTGGGAACGGAACCATCCCGGCGAGCCCATCGACGAATACCTCCGGCGGCGCACCTGGTTCAGCCGCTTCCCCGGCTCCCAGTCGCTCTCCGGCCAGATGCAGTCCGCACTCGCGGACGTCGCCCAGGCCGTGGCGATGCCGGGCACGGTCGGCTCGATACTGGGCCAGGGCTTCGGCGTACTCGTCCAGGCGTTGCGGGAGCACCGGCACCAGGTCCGTGGCCTGGCCGAGTGCCGCCGCCTGGCCGACCTCCTGGAGGCCGAGCCCGATCTGGAGGCGCTGAGCTACTACGCCCATCTGCTCGCCTGGGACCTCGGCCGGGTCCCGGCCAAGCGGCGCGGGACGCTCGTGGTTTTACTCGACACCTTCGAGGACGTCGGCGGCCGTACGCATCGCGATCTGGAGCGCCTGATCCAGCGGATGGTCTGGCTGATGCCCAATGTGCTGTTCGTCGTCACCGGCCGTAACCGGCTCCAGTGGGACGACGCGAAGCTGGAGGGCCAGCTCGACTGGGCCGGTCCGCGGTACTGGCCCCTGCTGGTCGGCGGCGCGACCGGCGAACCCCGCCAGCACACCGTCGGCTATCTCTCGGCCGAGGACTGCGAGACCTATCTCTGCGAACGGCTCACCGTCGCCGGGCAGCCGTTGATGGACGGGCGGACCCGGCATCTGGTCACCGCGAACTCCCACGGCCTGCCGCTGTATCTGGATCTCGCGGTGATGCGCTTCCTCGACCTCTACCGGCACCACGGGCGCGCCCCGGAGCCCGACGAGTTCAATCTCGACTTCCCGGCCCTGGTCACCCGTACCTTCCGCGATCTGACGCCGGACGTACGGCAGGTACTGCGGGCGGTGAGCCTCTTCGACGCCTTCTCGCTCCGGCTGGCCACCGCCGCCGCCGGACTCGACCACGACGCCCCGGCCCTGCAACTGGTCGAGCGGCCCTTCGTGGACACGGATCCCGGGGCGCCCTGGCCCCACCGGGTACACGACCTCGTCCGCGACGCCGTCCGAGAGGCCGACTCCACGGGTGAGGACCGCTGGAGCGACGCCGACTGGCGCCGGGCGGCACAGCGGGCCTTCGACGCCCTGGAACAGGAGGCGATCGGCGACCGTACGCGTCTGGTAGCGGCGCTCCGCCAGGGCATGCGGCTCGCCCGGGACTACTCCCTCGGCCTCGGCTGGCTGGCGGACGCGGCGTTCCGGTACGTCGAGGACTTCGTCTGGGAGCCCCTGGAGATCCCGGCTTCGGCGGCGTCGGCCGGGGGAGACGGCAGCGGGGCCGAGAGCCCCGTCGAGGCCCTGGCCGCCGCGCTGAACGCGATCGCGATGCGCCAGCGGCAGCACCGGGGCCTGACGGCGGAGCGGCTGCGCGCGGTGCTGGACTCCGGACTGCTCCCGGACGCGCTCACCGAACTCCCGCTGTACTTCCTCGCCGAGTGCGAGCGCGACCTGGGCCGGTTCGACGGCTCCCTGACCGGCATGCGCCGGGTGGTCGACCTGGGCGGCCGCCTCGCCCCCACGGCCGCCCGTGGCCTGGCCCACCTCGCCCGCCGGATGGGCCGCTTCCCGCAGGTCCGTACGGCGGCGGAGACGCTCGGGACCGAGGGACGCCGCGACCGGGTCCTGGGCGACCTGTGGTGGAGCCAGGGCAACGCCGCCCTGGCCTGCTCCTCCTACGCCACGAGCCGCGACGATGCCCTGCAAGCGGGCCAGCCCGGCGAAGCGGCCCTCTCCCAGGCATGTCTCGCCTTCGCCGCCGCCTTCCAGGACAGGCCGCGCGCGGCGGAACAGATCGCCCGAGCCGAGGAGATGCTGGGACAGGTCTCGATCCGCTGGGCGGAGGTACAGACCCGGATCGCCGCCCTCGTCCGTGACGCGGGCGTCGCCCAGGACCTCCCGGAGCGTGCCGACGACGTCGCCCGCCAGGCGCACGAGGCGGGGCTGACGTCCTCGGTTGCGTACGTCCGCCTCGCCGAATGCCTGCACGCGACCGTCCTCGACTCGGCACCCCTGCGGGCGGAGGCCCGGGGCAGGCTGCGCGCCTGCGTCCGGGGCGAGGAGTTCGCCTACCTCCTCGAACTCGCCCACCTCATGGCGGGCGATCCGCCGCCCGAAGACCTCCCGCGCGCGGAATGGCTGGACGGGCAGGCGCGGGTACAGGCACGCTGGACGGCTCTTGTCGATGATCGGCGCCGGGAAGCCGCCGCGATCAGAGGGGAATGAACGGTGGCGAACTACACCACGATCGACCGTATCGACCTACCTGCGGTCGTCCGGAGCTACGGGCTCGCCGAGGCCCGGCTGGAGCCTCTGGCCGGGGGCGCCGCGAACTCCAGCTTCCATCTGATCAGCACGACGGGCGAGTTCGTGCTGACCATCCTCGACAACCACGATCTGCCGAGCGCCGAACGGCTCGCGGTACATACCCGGGCCGCGTTCCGGCAGGGCATGCCCACGAGTGAGATCGTCCCGTCGGTCGACGGGTCGCTGATCACCCGGCTCGACGGGCGACCGGTGGTCCTCAAGAAGTGGATCGAGGGCAGAGTCGTACAACCGCTCCCTCTGGAGCTGTTGCCCGAGGCGGGTCGCATCCTCGGCCGGTTGCACGGGGTCCCGCCGGAGACGCCCGGGTTCTCGGACATCCCGGTCGGCGGCCGACGGCTCTCGGCCGGGCATCGGGCGCTCATTCCCGGTTTCGCGGACCGGGACTTCGCTGCCTGGCTCACCGAACGGCTCGACCGGGTGGACCGGCTCGAAGCCGGCCGGACCCGTGCGCTCGCGGTGGTCCACGGGGATCTCTTCGACGACAACCTCCTCGTCCGCCCGGACGGCGGGCTGGCAGTCCTCGACTGGGAGACCGTCTCGCTGGACGATCCCCTCCTGGACCTGGGGATGGCGGCCATCGGACTGGCCAAGGTGGACGGCCTGCTGGCGCCCGATCGGTTCAACGCCCTGGTCTCCGGCTATCGGGAGGTGGTTCCGGAGGCGGACACCACCACGGTCGCGCTGGCCGTCGAGATCGAGCACGCGGCGCTGATCATCGCGTTCCACCGCTACTACCGGCACAACGTGCGCTTCCCCGATCCGGCGAAGGCGGCGCTCCATACCGAGATGCTGGGATTTGTGGACTCCGTCAAGGAAGTGGCGCCCGCCTTCAGCTGACAGGGTGCGACGCTGCCCTGCCCGCCCTCGGTGATTCAGTCAGGAGCGGGCGGGGCCGCTTCCGTCGGTCGGCTGGAGCATGCACCCGGTCACGGGACGATGTGCCGGAGGTAGGCGTTGGGGTCGCTGAGGTAGCGACGCCAGTGGTCGACGAGGGTCAGGTCCTGCCACTGGGTCCGGTGGAAGCCGTGCTCGTCGATCTCGATGATGTCGGCGCCGGGTGTGCTCGCCAGGACGGGGGAGTGAGTGGCGCATACAACCTGCGCCCCGCTTTCGCCGAGCTGGTGCAGCAAGCCGACGAGCTGGAGGCACGAGGTGAACGACAGCGCAGCCTCGGGCTCGTCCATGACGTAGAAGCCGGGTGCGTCGAACATGGCCCGGAAGACGGTGAGGAACCCTTCGCCGTGGCTCATGGCGCTGGTGTCCTCGGCCCAGTAGCCGTGTACGCCGCCGAGGTTCTCGGTCATGTCGAAGGCGGTCTCGGCCCGGAGGAAGAAACCCTTCTTGTTCTTGCGGGGCCCGGCGAGCATCCGTGCCCCGACTCGGGTCGTGTCCGCACGTAGGACCTCGCCCAGCGGTGTCTTCGTCGGATCGGGGCGACCGTGCACCCGGGCCAGACGGCCGCCGTACGCGTCCAGCTTGAAGCTCTCCGCGACGGCTTCGACCAGCGTCGACTTGCCCGAGCCGTTGTCCCCGACCAGGAAGGTCACCGGCCGGGTGAACGTCAGCCCCTCGTCCAGGAGCTGGGCGACCGCCGGTACGTCGAAGGGCCACCGGCCTCGCTCGGCGCGATCGGGCAGGAGCCCGTGCGGTACGGAGACCCGGTCGACGAACACACTGCTCCTGAGGGCTTGTGGAGATCCGGCGGGTACGACCGTACCGGGCGGTCCCGGTCCCGGGCGCGGCAGTCGATGCCGTGGCCGGGACCGGAGCCGTGACCGGGACCGGGTGAGGTCAGAAGATGGCGTTGTAGATGTCCCAGCCCCAGCCGAGCTGCTGGGAACCGTCGGCGGCGTGCTTGTTCCAGAGGCGGCCCTGCTTGTCCCGGACGACGAGGTTGCTCCGGTCGGCGCCGTGGAAGTCCCGGGTCCAGAGCATGGCGTCGTAGCCGTTCCCGTTGCCCGCCATCCGGACGCGCGGGCCGTAGCCGTGCGATTCGTGGCGGTACGACCAGAGGGCCCCGGCCTTGTCCCGCGCCACGGCGCTGTAACCGGTGCTCTCGCCCGCGATCAGGTTGTAGATGTGCCAGCTGAAGCCGATCTTGCGCCGGTCGTGGAAGGGCTTGGTGGGGACGGTGCCGGTTTCCCGGTCGGGGTAGGTGGCGTCGTAGCGCCAGAGGTTTCCGTCCTTGTCCCGGGCGTTGAGATGGCCGGCCCCGGCGAAGATCGCGTCGTACTGGTTCCACCCGCCGCCGACCCGTTCGCGTGGCTTGAACGGGGACTCGGGGTTCCCGGAGCCCCGGTGGATCCAGAGCACTCCCTGCTTGTCCCGGGCCACGACGTCGCCCCGGCCGGTCGCCGTCCGGTAGTTCAGGCCGGTGATGGAGGTGTAGACGTCCCAGCCCCAGCCGACGCGCTTGCGGGCGCTGAGCGGCTTGTCCGCCCGCCCGGTGTTCTCGTACTGCCAGAGGTTTCCGGTCTTGTCCCGGGCGAGGATCGTGGTGCGTACCTCGGGTTCCGGGGTTCCGGGGAAGAAGTTGAAGGTCACCGGTCCGCTCGCGACGACGGTTCCGTCCTCGGCGGTGACTTCGAGGGTGACCGGGAATTCGCTGAGGTGGGACGCGTAGTAGCCCGCGTCGATACGGATGTCGTACGTGACCGTCTTCGCGGCGGCCGTGACGGGGAGCCGCGCACCGCCGACGGTGTCCCAGGAGCAGCTTTGGAAGTCGCCGCCGTCGACCGCGCAGGACGGGGTGACGTGCAGGTCGAACCGGCTCTCACTGGGCAGGTTCCACTCGAACCACGGCACGATCAGCCGTGCCTTGAGCTGTCCCGTCGTCGCCGTTTCCTGCGTGACGGTGACCCGGGTCGTCACCGGGCCCTCCGTACCGGACGGCACCATCAGGGTGCCGCCCTGCTGTACGACCGTTCCGGCCTGTGCCGCCGGTTCGGCGGTCAGGGGCGGCGCGGCGACGGCCGCCGAGCCGCCCAGCGCCACGGGGGCGATCCCGGCGAGCAGGGCCGTCGCCAGCACGAGGGCCGTACGGGTACGTCTGCGTGCGGGTGGAGATGTACGTGTCACTAGTTCCCCGGATTTCTGGACGAGTGCCTGATGGTTCACCCTTCCGACCACCGGGGCGGCTGAATGGTTGTATCCCGCAGCGGTTAGGCGCGGTGGAGACTGTGGGCCTTGATGCCCGTGAGGAAGGCGGCGAAGGCGGGGGTGGGGATGGTGAGGGTGGGCCCGTCCGGGAGTTTGGTGTCCCGGACGGGCACGATGCCGTACGTGTCGGCCAGGTTGGCGGCGATCTCGACGCAGTTGCCGCCGTTGGAACTGTAGGAGGACGTGAAGAACTCAGGCTCGGTCACGATGATCCCTTTCACAGCCGCTGTTGGAGCTACCTGGCCAGCGTACGGCGGGGTCAGACGGCCTTGAAGTCGCCGGACTTGACGCCCGTCAGGAAGGCTGAGAACGCCTGCGCGGGGAGGGCGAGGGCCGGTCCGGTGGGGTTCTTGGAGTCGCGGACCGGGACGATGCCGGTTATCGCGGTGTGCTTGGGGGCCCACTCGACGCAGGAGCCGCCGCTGCCGCTGTAGGAAGACTTGATCCAGCTCAGGGAGTCGATCGTCACGAGGTGCCCTTTCGTACCTGATTGATCATGGCCACAGATTCCGCTTGCGAGGGGGCGTCTGTCTGTAGCTGATGGTAGGCCCTCACCAGCGGCAGAACGGCGGTGATCTCCCGTTCCAAGTAGCCCTGGGTCTGGGATTCGACATAGGCGAGTACGGATCGATCCACCAGGGTCAGCAAGTGCAGCAATCGATTCAACGGTCGTCGCTCGCCCATGCTGAACGGTGTGATCTGGAGCGATGTGCTCGGCTGCTCGGCGAACTGGACCAGATGTTCCAACTGGGCGTTCATGACATCAGGTCCACCGATCTGGCGCCGGATACAGCTCTCGTCCAGTACGGCGATCAGCAGTGGTGCCAGGGGGCGCCGAGCTAGCGCTGCTTGGCGCTCTATCAGGAAGTCGACCCGCTCGTTGGCCTGATCCTGAGTGAGGGTGCCCCGCTTGACGTGCCCGGCTTCAATGGCCGTCGCGTACTCGCGGGTCTGAAGCGGGCCCGGAATGACTCCTACGTCGAACAGGCGGATCTCGGCCGCCCGTCCCTCGTAACCGACGTACTCGGGGAAGCCCTCCAGCAATGCGCCGTGCCTGATCTCACGCCACTGGCGTTCGAACGTGTCTACGGATCCTTCGAGGCCGAACATGGTGTCAGCACCAGCCGAAAAGCGGCGGGTCGGCGGTTTGCGGCCGGTTTCGACGGCCGAGATATGGCGGCCCGAATAGCCCATTCGTTCGGCCAGCTCGTCTTGTGTCCAGCCGCGCCCCTCGCGAGCCCTGCGTAAACGTGCTCCGAACGCTTCCTGCGGGCTTCCTTCGGGGTTCAGCTCCTTACGGTTCACCAATGTGCCCTCCACGGATGAGTGCGTTGAAGAGACTTCAACTCTAGGCAACCCTGATGCTCCACGTAGTCGGAACGCTACAGAAAGGAGTTGGCCATGCCTGTTGTCCACAGTCCGGCCCGGGAACCCCAGTTGGATGCTCTGATCGCGGCCGGTGGTTATTGGGGGCTCGCGCCGGACTGGGTACCGCGTACCGGATACGCCCGTGACCGGGACACCCTCATCACGGTCCTCGCCGCCCTCCGGCGGCTCGTGCAGAACGAGACGGCCCGGCTGCGGAGGGGGCGGACCCATGCGCACTGACAACAACACCCCTGACTGGACCCCGCAGATCGGCGGCAACGCCCGCGATGCGACCCGCGACAAGGTCGGCCGGGTGATGGACCGTACGTACGGCCGTTACTGGCTCCGGCCCATCGGTGGCGGGATCGAGTGGGACGTGCCCGCCGCCGATCTCCGCCCGGTTACCACGGCCGAGCTGCTTGCCGAGGCTGTCGCTGAGGCCAATGAGCGGTCCAGCAAGGGGGACCTCGGATGACCGACCAGCCCACCGCCCCCAGGTGCACGCTCTGCCGTGAGCTGGTCGAGCAGGAACGCGCGGCGAAGGCCGCGGGGGATCAGTCCCTGGCCGTCGACTGCCGCGTACTGCTCCAGCGCCACCGGGACGCCGAACACCACCGCCCCCGGACGACGGCCGAGGACTGATCCACCCCGCACGAAGGACTTCCCCCGGCGGACCCGCCGACCGCCCGCCGGGGGAACCGTGGAGAACCCCGCCATGACCCGCGACGCCCTGCTCGCCCAGGCCCCCGAGCCCGTCGACGCCACCTGCGTCCAATGCGGCCAACGAACCTGCGCACCCGTCGAAGTCGGGGTGATAGAGCGGACGAGCGGGCCGC
The DNA here is from genome assembly GCF_040635975.1 of Streptomyces sp. NPDC006798. Taxonomy (NCBI): domain Bacteria; kingdom Bacillati; phylum Actinomycetota; class Actinomycetes; order Kitasatosporales; family Streptomycetaceae; genus Streptomyces; species Streptomyces sp. NPDC006798. Next base: position 109,692 of record NZ_JBEYIS010000020.1, on the reverse strand, counting down.
CCGTCGTGCTGTACGCCTGTCCCCGCTGCGTACTCCGTCACACCGCCGGACCCACCCCGACGAAGACGTCACGTCCTGACGGCGGCGAGGATCGCAGCCGCGATGAAGAGGATCTGAAGTGCCGTGCGGGGCCCGATGGGGTCGCCCTGTGCCACCTGTCGTCGGGCGGCGGACACGTTGGCCGGGAACATGGCGATCATCAGCAGGGCCAGGCAGAGCGCGGCCCAGGGGGCGGTCGCCGGGATCAGCAGGCCGATCGCGCCCGCGAACTCCAGCAGGCCGGTGACGGTGACCAGGAGGTCGGGCCGGGGCAGGCTCGGTGGCACCATCCCGATGAGGTCGGCGCGGAGCCGGGGCTGGAAGTGGGCGAACGCGGTCAGCAGAAACATCAGGGCGAGCCCGACGCGCAGCGACGCCTGCCAGTTGTCGAGCGCGTCCACACCGGCGAGTCCGGCCAGCCGGGCGGCGCCGAAGCCGACGATCAAGGTGATCAGGGGTTCCATACGGGGCTCCGTCCGGGAAGGCGGGTGGTGGTGGTCCGGGTGGTTCGGGCCTGTCCGTCGGGGCCGCCGCTGGTCGGCCCGCGGTGTGCGCGCCGGTGTACGGCATCCCGCCGGTGAGGTACGGCTAACCGGGCCGGGGATCCCGCGCGGCCTCCCGCACTGGCCGGGACCGGCCCATGAGGTGGACGGAGACCGTGCTCACCGGGGGTCACGGCCCGGAAACCTCCACGACGACTCCGCCGTCCCCCGGCGACGAGAACCCGGCCAGGATCCCCACCGGAGCGGCCCGGCCGCCGTGCGACCGGCGGAGCGGTCACCCGACCGGCCCGTGAACCAGAGCCACCCGGCCCACCATCACGCGCCACACGGAGCTCCCGGGTGTGGATACCCCGGCCTCTGCTCGGTAGACATCCCGACCGGTGGGGGCGACGCGGTCCCCGCCTGACGGCCACCGGCGCCCCCGGTTGCCGTCAGGCGGGGTGCCCGGCTCCTACAGCGGAAGATCCCGGCGGAAGACGGTCATCGTCCGGCCCGGACCGTCGTAGTCGTCGACGAACTCCGCGTCGAAGCCCAGGCCGCGATGGAATTCGATGGAGCGGGTGTTGGTGATGGCCGTGATCGCCTTCAGCCGACGCGCCCCCTGGCCCGCCGCCGCCTCGGCGAAGGCCGCGTACAACCGGCGCCCCAGACCCGTGCCCCGGTAGTCGTCCCGCGTCGCGATGAGATGGACGTAGCCGGTGCCGTCCGGGGTGACGAAGCCGAAGACATAGCCCCGGATCCCGTCCTCGGCCCTGGCGACCAGGCAAGTGGGGCCGAACTCCTGGACCATGGCCAGCAGATGCAGCGATCTGAGGTCCCGGTCGCCCCAGTAGCGGGGGTGGTCGGCGAGAACCTGATGGAAGTCGGCCACTTGGGCCGGTGCTGGATGGATCTCCATGCGCGGCATCGTCGCACGGCTCCGTCGCGGGGAGTTGGGGAGTCGGGCGGTTCCGTATCGGGCCGGGAGCGCCGACGGGTGCCGGAAACGGCGTGGGCCGACTGGATGATCATCCTTACGATCTCGGCATGTACACGTTGTCCATCGATACCGAATCGCAGAGCTACGCCGCCGGTCAGGTGATCGGGGTCCTTCTCGTCACCGCCGCCGTCATGGGCGCCATCTGGTACGCCACCCGGTCCTGGCGGCGAGGGCCGGTGCCGGTCGGTGTCGACGGAGCTGACGGCGCCGAGCGGGCCGGTGCCGTGGCCCGGCGGCGGCGCAACATCATCTGCGGCGTACTGCTTATCGTCGCCGTCGGAGGTCTGATCCGGGTCCTCGGTATCGAGAAGGGGGAGCCCGCCAGCGCCGACGCGGGAGCCGGGATCCCGGAGCGGGTGATCGAGGCGGCCCCGCGCGTCGGCGCGTACCGGCTGCTCACCGGCGAGGAAGCCGCCCTGTACGAGGAAGCGGCGCCGAAGATGTCCGGCAAGCTGTGGTTCTACGACGGGCCCGGCGAGGAGCCCATGGAAGCCGCCCTCCATATCAACACCGCCGAATGGGACAAGGGACTGGCCGCCGAGAAGCGCTCCCGCACGATGGCGAACGAGATGCTGAACTTCTTCGCCGGGGCGAAGGCGACCGGCGTCACCGCCTTCGACGCGGGCCCCTGGGGCGGCCGGTTGAGCTGCGGCTATGTGGTGAACGACGGCGCGCGCGGGGTCATCTGCGCATGGACCGATCGTGGCACACTCGGCAGTGTCGTGCTGCCGGAGGGGAAGAGCCTCGCCGATGCCGCCGAACTCACCCTGCGGTTCCGGACCGCCACCGAGAAGCGCGCCTGACGGCGCTAAGCGCCCCGCATCCGCAGCGCGTACGCCGCCGTCAGCGCCACCGCCCGGTCGTCGTCGGCCGCCAGGGCGCGCAGGGCGTCGGTGGACGCCGGGCCCGGGATGTCCGCGAGGGCTTGGGCGATGCGGCGGCGGGCGGGGAGACCGGTGTGGGGGAGGCGGTCGGTGAGGGCCGTCGTGATCCGGGCCGCCGCCTGGTTCGAGGCCGGGTCCGCCGCCAGGCCCGCCAGCGCGTCTGCGGCCTGCGTGTCGTTGCGGCCGGAGACGATCAGGTCGACCAGTACCGGGATCGCGTCGGCCGTGCCGCGTTCCCCGAGTGCCAGGGCCGCGTACCCCCGTACCGTCTCGTCGGGATGGGCGAGGGCCGTCCGCAGCGCGGAGGCCGCCGCGTCGCCGGGCAGTTCGGCGAGGGTGCGGACGGCGCGTTCGCGGACGGCGGGGTCGGGGGATTCGAGGCCGTCCGCCAGCAGGGCCGCCGTACCGGCACCGCCGTCACCGGAGTGCGCCAGGGCCCAGCGGATCGCCCCGGCGACATTCGGGTCCCCCTCGGTGAGGGCGGCCTCGGCCAGCGCCCGTACCGGCAGGGGGTCCCCGTCGGCGGAGCCGGACGCCAGGGCCGCGCGCTGCCGCAGGCCGGGGCTCTCCGAACGCAGGCCCTGGAGCAGGGAGACGATCTGGAAGACGTCGTCCCAGTCGGCGGGCCCGGCGGCGCTGATCAGCCGCAGCCGGGTGAGGAGTTCGGTCTCCCGGACGATCCGCTCCCGGGTCTCGCGGATCAGATCGTCCACCAGATCGGGCGAGCGGAAGGCGGGATCGCCGAGGACGCGTCCGACCTCCCGGAGGGAGAGGCCGAGGGATCGCAGGGACTCGACGTGGAAGAGGCGCCGGACGTCGTCGGGCGCGTACTCCCGGTACCCGCTACCGGTCCGGCCCGTGGGACGGACCAGGCCCACCCGGTCGTAGTGCCTGAGCATCCGGGCGCTCACCCCCGACCGCCGCGCCACCTCGCCGATCAGCATGCCCGTCACTCCTCCCGGGCGTCCGGGCCGAGGGCCACGACGCGCTTCGCCTCCTCCACCGCGTAGCCGAAACCGGCGTCCGGGTCGCGCGCCAGCCGCTCGGTGGCGAGCGCGTGCTCCCGTACGTCCGGGTCGGCGGCGGCCGTCGCCGCCCGCAGGGACGGTACGGCGGCCTCGCCGAGCGCGATCACGGCCCGGCTGAGGCCCAGCCGCATCCGCCGGTCCCCCCGGCCGAACTGGGTCGCCAGGACCTCGGCCAGCTCCCGCTCCCCATCCTCGGGTACGAGGACGACCGCCGCCCGCCAGGCGCACATCGCGACCTCGTCGTCCGCGTCGGTCAGCAGCGCCCGGGTGATCGCGGGCCAGGCCGCCCGGTCGCCGATCTTGGAGAGGGTGTGCAGGGCCTGACTGCGGGCCCGCGCCCGATCCGAGCCGAGTTCGGCGACGAGGAGGGGGACCGTCTGCCGGGCGGAGTGCCGGGTCAGGGCCCAGGTCAGATTCTCCCGTACGGAGAACTCCGGCTCGACGCCGCACCGGGCGACCAGCGCCTCGACGTACCCGGGGTCCGGGGCCGTACCGATCGCGAGCGCGGCCCGCAGCCGGATCGATGTGTCGATGTGCCCCAGCGCCCGCAGCACCGGTGACGTGGAGATGTCCTCGTTCGGCAGGCCCTTGTTCGGGATGTCCTTGTTCGGCATACCGCCAGGAAAGACCCTGTCACAGTGCCAAGGTCAAGCGGAGCCGGGCCGCCCGGCCCTGCTGCCCGCCGGGAAATCCGGTGGCGGAGCCCGAGGGGCGCGGTGAGGATCGCGGGATGTCCGTTTTCCTGGAGTCCGAGCGGCTCGTACTGCGCCCCTTCGCCGACGCCGACCTGGCCGATCTCGTCGCCCTCGACAACGACCCCGACGTGACGCGGTTCATCAACGGCGGCAAGCCCGTCAGCCGCGAGACGGTCCGGACGTCCGTACTGCCCCGGCTGCTGGCCGACCATCCGGTCCTCGGCATCCGCAGCTACTGGGCGGCGGAGGAGAAGGCGAGCGGTGTCTTCCTGGGCTGGTTCGAATTCCGGCCCGTGGCCGACGACGACACCGCCGTGGTCGAGCTGGGCTACCGGCTGAACAAGACCGCGTGGGGCCGGGGGTACGCCACCGAGGGCTCCCGGGCCCTGATCGACAAGGGGTTCACCGAACTCGGCGTCGAACGGGTCGTCGCCGACACGATGGCGGTGAACACCCGGTCCCGGCGGGTCATGGAGAAGGCGGGGCTCTCGTTCCTGCGGAACTTCACCGGGGACTGGCCCGAGGCGATCGAGGGCTCCGAGCACGGTGAGGTCGAGTACGAACTCCGCCGGGCCGACTGGGCCCGGCGGCGGTAGCCCCCCGGCCGGAGGCGGTCGTCGGGGCCGGGGCGCCTCGCCCGGGGTCACCTTCCGGCGGGGTGGCCGGCGGCAGCCGGACCAGCAGCCGCCGGGCTCTCCGGCCGTCGTCCGACGGCGCCTCGGCGCTCCGCGCCCGGGGCCACACGGCGCCCGGAGCCGGGCCGCGGCCGGTCAGGCGGCGTCGCGGCGGGACCGCCACAGCCAGGTGGCCACACCGGTCAGCAGGACGAACGTCACCAGGTTGGCGAGGAAGGCCGCCGCGTCGCTGATCGGGCCGCCGCCCAGGTTCCAGCTGGTGATGATCGCGGTCGGCAGGACGGCCAGCAGCAGGACGCCGGTCGTCTTCCGGACGGCGGTCCAGTGCGCCGACGTGCACAGCAGCACCGCGCCGACGACCCGGGACAGCACACCGAATATCGGGCCCGGCTGCTCGGGGAAGATCATGATGAAGGGCACCGAGAGGGTCAGCATCACCAGCGGAACCAGGGGGTGCACCTTGCCGCGCCTGGCCGGGGCCTCCGGGGTGCTCCAGGCCGGGGTGCCGTTGGCCCCGGGCCCGGCCGTGGTGCCGTGCCCCGCCTCGGCCAGGGCCGTCGCCGCGATCGTCCTCGGGTCGCCCAGCTCCGCGAGGATCTCGCCGACCGGGGTGTCCGGGCGCTCGGCCCGGGCGATCTCGATGTGCTCGGCGAGATCGGCGACCAGCTCCTGGCGGCGGTCGGCGGGGAGCGCGGAGCCCTCCCGCTCGACGGCGGCCAGGTAGTCGTGAACGGGGTCGGCAGAGGTCTTCACGCGAGGTCTCCGGTGGTGATGTGGGGGGTGGTCAGGAAGGTGTCGACGGCGTCGCGGAAACCGGGCCAGACCCGGGTGAACTCGTCGAGCGCCGCCCGGCCGCTGTCCGTGAGGGCGTAGTAGCGGCGGGGAGGTCCGGCGGCGGACTCCTGCCAGGTGGTGGTGACGAGGTCGTCCCGGCGGAGCCGGGAGAGCAGCGGATAGACCGTGCCCTGGCTGGTGGCCAGGGCACCGGACTCCTCCAGGGCGTGCAGGAGTTCCACGCCGTAGCGGGGGCGGTCCCGCATCAGGGCGAGTACGCAGTACTCCAGGACGCCCTTGCGCAGTTGGGCGGCTGCCCGAGCCTGCTTGGTCGAATCACCTGGTTCCATGCGATGCAAGATACCTGGTCGGGCAAGCAGGGGGGAAATCGGCCATTCGGTGGCCGAAGGGGGGCGCTACTGCGACGGTCGTGCGCCCGTGCCTCGGCGGCCCGCGTGCCCGCGCCCCCGCGCCCCGCGCGCGCCCGTACCGCTGTCGTACGGTCGCAGTCGCTCAGGCGTCCCAGGTGATCGTCCGGCCCTCGGGGCCCACGGTGATCAGAAAGCGGTCGAGACCGGGCGAGCCCGCCCGCCGCCAGGCGGTGATCCGGTCCTCGACCCGGCGCCACAGCGGCTCCGGGCCGCCCTCCCGGACGATCCAGCGGTCGCCGTCCCGGCGCAGCGCGGCCCAGGAGCCGGCCTCCACGTCCAGCAGCACCTTCAGCTCGCCGTCCGGGAGGGCCAGCCCGAAGCGCTGGGCGGCCGGGGCCGCGAGCTGGGCGACGAACCGGGCCGTCCAGTCGTCCAGCGCCTCCCACTCGACCGTGCTCTCCCGCTCGGGGCCGTCCCCGAGATCCGGCAGTATCCCCAGCGGCGGGGGTGTCTGCGGGCGGGCCAGCATGAAGGAGACCTGGCCGCCGAGGAGCCGTCCGGCCGCCGTACCGTCCTCGCGCACGGTGAGGCAGGCCAGCTCGGAGGAGTAGAGCCAGCCGCAGACGGTCGCCACGATCCGCCCGCCGGGCCGGACCTGCGCCAGCCAGGCGGCGGGGACGTCCAGCACCCCGCAGGTGGCGATCAGCCGGTCGTACGGCGCGTTCGCGGCATGGCCCGCCAGACCGTCGCCGACCACGAGTTCGGGATGGTGGCCGACCGCGCCGAGGGCGACCCGGGCCCGGCCGGCCACATCCGGGTCGACCTCGACCGAGGTCACCAGGGCGGCCCCCAGGCGCTGGCAGAGCAGCGCCGTCGAGTAGCCGGAGCCGGTACCGATCTCCAGCACCCGCGAACCGTTCTCGACGGCCAGCTCCTCCAGCATCCTGACCACCAGGCCGGGGAGCGTGCTGGAACTCGTCGGCAGCCGGTGGATCCGGCCGTCGAGATCGGCCGGCACGATCGTCCCGGCGATCTGCGTCACCAGGGACTCGTCCCGGTAGCAGGCCGGGAGCCAGTCCTCGTCCCCGGGGCGTACGGGCTCCCAGCCGGTGCGCGTCCCGTCGTCCACGCGCCGGAAGAACCCGCCGCGCAGAAACTCGTGCCGGGGGGTGTCCAGCACCGCGCGCCGCCACTCCGGGGAGCGCAGATCACCACTGGCCGTGATGGCGGCGGCCAACTCCTCGCGTCTGTCGCCGCATCCGTCGTCGCGTCTGTCGCCGGTCGGTTCGGCGGGTCCGGTCGGCTCGGTCGATCCGGTGGTCTCGGTCATCGGGGGGAACGCTCCAGAAGGTCGGCCATGGACCCGACCAGGGGCAGTCCGGTCGGCGGCTCCAGCCACGCCCACTGTCCGGACGGGTTGCATTCGAGGAACCACCAGGTGCCGTCGCGGTCCACGGCGAAGTCGAACGCGCCGAAGACCAGCCCGAAATGGTCGAGGTAGCGGTGGAGCGCCGCCCCGACGCCCTCGGGCAGGGGGACGACGCCGTACGACAGCTTCTCGTAGTCCGTCCGCCAGTCCAGCAGATCCGAATCGATCCGGACGGGAAAGACGCGGCGCCCGATCACCGTCACCCGGACGTCCGCGACCTTCTCCACGAGCCGTTGGAAGAGATGCGCGGTACCGGAGACGCTCTCGTCCAGTTGGCCCGCCGTCACCTCGGCGATCTCGACGGTGCAGGACACCCCGTCCACCCGGTACAGCGGGGTGGAGAGCGGCTTGTAGATCACCGGCGCGTACCGCCGGACGAACCGCCTGGCCGCGCCGAGGTCGGAGGTGATCAGCGTCTCCGGGATCCGCAGCCCGCACCCCGCCGCGACGGCCAGCCCGGACGGCTTGAACTCGGCGTCCCCGATCCGGTGCGGATGGTTGACGTAGAGACAGCCGGGCAGCGACGCCAGTACGCCGCCGAGGCCGTACCGGGCCTGGGTGGTGGCGAACCGGGCGTCCTCCTCGGACAGATGGGGGAAGGCGAAACCGCTGGGCCGCCGGTAGTAGAGGGACCGGACGCGGGAAAGATCAGCCGAACGGGTGGGGGTGGTCAGGGACCCGCCGACACCCCGCTCCCCGATGGTCGCCGCGAAGGAGAGGGCGGCGGGGAAGTCCCCGGAGTCGAGCCGTACGACCGGGACGCCCCGGTCGTACAGCTCGTCGATCACCAGATCGGCGGTCGGATCGTCGATCATGGTGACGATCAGCACCGGCCCGGGGTGGGTCATTGGTCGCTGTCGTTCCCCGTGTCCTGGTCACCGCCGCCGCTGCCGCCGGGGGCGTTGCCGTCGGACGGATTACCGGTATTGGTCGCGGGGTTCGTCCCGGTACTGGTGCCGTGGCCCGGCATCGCGACGATCCGGCCGTCGGCGCCGTAATAGCGGGTGGTCTGTGTGGCCGGGTCGATTTCGGCCCGGTCGTAGCCGGGGGCCATCGCCGGGTAGGGGGCCATCCGCCGGACACCCCACGGGACGGGGGTGAGATGCCCCCGGGGTAACGGCGAACTGGTCGGGAGCCGATCGGAGTGCTGGAACACCTGGTCCTCCATCGCGGATACGGATCTCCGGTCCGTGACATCCGCCTCCGGGGCCGGGCCCCGTCCCCCGGGGTCCGGACCCGAAGGCGGCCGTACTCATGTCAGGACTGGGAATCTGCCCGGATCCGACCCCACCGAAAGGGGCGTACCGGGGCACGGCGGCGCACTCCGAGGCGAACCCCCGACGATAGGGACCACCGGCGGAAGCCCCGGCGGGCAAGCCCCCGGCTGTGGGAGGCCGGGAGTACGGGAGGCCGGGAGCACCGGTGACGTACGCCCGTCCGCCGTCCGCTACGACTCGATCCGGCTCATGACCCGGTCCCGCTTACGGCGCGACCACGTTCGCCGCGAGCACGCCCCGTATCCCGGCGGCCAGCTTCCGCCACTCCACCGCGTCCTCGCCCTCCCACAGTTCGGCCGCCTCCGATTCGGGGGCCGTGATGCGGTCGATGGCGGCGATCGCCAGGGGGCGGAGGTCCGGGGCGAGCACCGGCACCGGCTTCTTCGGGCCGTAGTTCGGATTGACCGTCTCGCCGTCCGGGCACTGCGCCGCCACCAGCGCGGCGGCGGCCACCGCGCGATACCCCTCGTAACTGTCGAGGAAGGCGTCACCGGGGGTGTCCGCCGCCTCCGCGAGCGTACGGCGGATCAACGCCTCACGGGCCTCCGGCTCCGCGTCGTCCAGATGGCCGGAGAAGTCCGCCGCCGTGTCGTTGTCGAAAGGTCCAATGTCCCAGGCGCCCATCGTGCTGTCCCTCCCACAGGGGCGGTCGCCTGTCGCGCCCGCCCCGCCCACCCTGATGTCTGCTCTCCGACGATCGTGACACGGCCCACCGACAACGCCCCCGCCAGGGGCGCACTCCGGCCGATCCGGTCAGTAGTCTGCGGACGTGAAGAACAGTCACAAGGACCCCATATCGTGTGTGATCGCCCTGGCCGGTACGGCCCTGCTGCTCACCGGCTGCGAGAGCGGCGCCTCCCCGGACGGCTCCGGCCCCGCACCCGGCGCGGCGGCGGGCGCGGTCAGCCCGCTGGCCAACCCCGGCGGCACGAAACCGGGGCTCGCCGCCCTGACGGCACAGGCGGACCGGGCCGCCGCGCGCGAACTCGTCGCCGGGCTCGCCACGAAGGGCCGGGGGCCGAGGACGGGCTACGACCGGAAACGGTTCGGCACCGCGTGGACGGACACGGCGGACGGCGTACCGCTGGCGAGAAACGGCTGCGACACCCGGAACGACCTGCTGGTCCTCCACGGCCGCAACATCGAGTTCCGGCCCGGTTCCGACTGTGTGGTGCTCGCGATGGACCTGTACGACCCCTATACCGGCAAGGACATCGCCTGGAAGAAGGCGAAGGCGGCCGAGGTCCAGATCGACCATGTGGTCCCGTTGTCGTACAGCTGGCAGATGGGCGCCTCCCGGTGGAGCGCCGAGAAGCGCGAGCGGCTGGCGAACGACGCGCTCAACCTGCTCCCGGTCGAAGGGCGCGCCAACTCCGCGAAGCGGGACTCGGGCCCCGCGTCCTGGCTGCCGCCGAACAAGAAGGTCCGCTGCTCGTACGCGGTGCGGTTCGCGCAGGTCGCCGAGAAGTACGAACTTCCGGTGACGGCGGCGGACAAGACGGCGATGCTGAGGCAGTGCGCGGGCTGACCGGACCGGGCCGCGAGGGGCGGCGCCGGCGCCTCCGGACCGTGTGACCCACCCGTGAAAGCCGGGAGCCGCCACGCCTCCCCCGGGGCCGCGCGATGGCGAGGCCCGACGGAGAGCGTGGCGGCGGCCGGCCGGTTCGGACGGAATCCGGCGGTCTCAGCCGATCAGCGAGTAGCCGTGCGGGCCGCCGACGATATGGCCTTCGCAGTTCGGGTCGTTGGACTCGAACAGCTCCCTGGTGCCGTTGCCCAGGCAGCGGTAGACCGGCACATTCGCCACGCCCGGGGGCGGGGAGTCGTAGATCCAGCCGAGCCGGGTCACGTACTCCTGGCCCTCGCAGTTCACATGGCGTGAGACGAAGTTGTCCCCGCGCACGACGCAGAGGTACAGAGGACCGGTGCCCGGGGCCGGGGAGGTGTGGAGAAGTCCCAGGCTGCCTTCGAGGTTGTAGCCGTCGGGGACGTGCCAGACACTGCTGACATGGTCCTTGTAGGGCTTGAAGTAGCGGTTGAGATGCAGATAGGTCGCGGTCACGACCGGTTCTCCGACACAGGTGAGCTGCCGGGTCGAGAACCAGTAGCCCGCGGCCTGTTCATGGTCCACGCCGTTGGTGACCCGGCACTGGGAGGCGTTGAAGCCGGTCGCGGCCGCTTTGGACAGCGCCTCCTCCATCGCCGCCCGCCGGGCGATGTTGAGCGGCCCGCTGCCGGCACCCGTGAACCGGAGCTGGACGGGGCCGACGTTCTCGGTGGCCGCGGCGGGAGTGGTGGTCGCGCCGGGCCCGCCGGGCGCGGCCTGTGCCGGGGCGGGCGCGGCCAGGGCCGTGGCGCAGGTGGCGACCAGGGCCAGGAACAAGATTCGTAGACGACTGTGACGTCGCATGGGGTGACACCCTTCTGGTTCCGCCCGCCCTCGATGACACCGCCGACCGGCGGATCCCCCGTGCGGGCGCGCTGAACCGCGTGGTCACTGCCCCGTTCCGGGTGCGGACGGGGCGTCCCGTGCTGCTGGGACGCACCGAACCATGGCGGGCGGCTCGGATCGCGGAAAGCCTTTGCGGCCGGGCGCAAAGGTCCGGTGGTCCGTTCGGTCGCTCGAACCCGTGTCCACTCGCGCCGACCGGGTGCCGCGGGCGGCGGAGTCCGCGGACGTACGCCTACGGGGTGGCCCACGCGGGCGCGGTCCGGCCCTTGGGCCGTACCGGAGTGGGGGCGGGACGGCCTTCCAGGAGGGCTGTGCCCAGCGGGGTGCGGGTGTGCAGGACCGACTGGCCGCGGCGCTCGGATTCGACCAGGCCGGCTTCGCGGAGGAGGGCCGCGTGCCGGCTGGCGGTCGGGACCGACAGCCCCAGCGACACGGCCAGTCGGGAGGTGGTCATGGCCTGGTCGAGGGCTTCCAGCGCTGCCGCCCGGGCGGGGCCGAGCAGCCGCGCCAGGGTGTGACGGGCGCCGCACCCCCGGGCTTCCGCCGGGGCTTCCTCCCGGGCGGCCGGCGGGGGGAGCCAGCCCAGGGTGTGTTCGAGGGGATAGACGACGACGGTCGGATGCTCGTCACCGGGCTGCGCCGCCGGCTGGTTCACGGAGAAGAACGACGGCAGCAGTGTCACGCCGCGGCCCTCGCCCCGGAACTCCTCGTCCACCGAGCAGGAGATATCCAGAGCGTCGTCGCGCCACCTCATCAGGGCGGAGGAGTAGCTGGGGAGCAGGCCCCGGGCGCCCTGCTCCAGTACGGTGTCGGCCCGGCGCGCGCGCTCCGCCGCGAAGGCGCTCTGTAGGTGCTGGGCGTAGGGAGCGACGGCGATCCGGTAGTAGCGGCGGAGCAGGTCGCCGACGCGGCCCATGGTGGTGCGGTCACCGTCCGCCACGGCGGACGCCCAGCCGGGCAGGGCGAAGCGCAGCTGGACCATCAAGGTCAGCTCGCGCTTGAGTTCGGAGCGGGGTGTCGCCAGCACCCGGTCCAGACCGGTCTCCAGATCCGCGACGTCGCCCACGGGGGTGAGGAAGTCCGGCCAGAACCCTTCCGGCGGGTACAGCAGGCCGAGTTCCTCGACGGCCCGGGACAGGCCCGCGTCGGCGAGGGCGCGGCGGACCTCCCGGCGCCAGGGGTCGAACAGCAGGACCGCTTCCTGCGTCCGGAGCAGGCGCAGGCTGTACGCGATCTCCCACAGAGGGTTCGGTCCGCCGGTCAGGCGGACCCGCAGAAGGTCTTCGGTGGTGAGGTGGAAGCGCAGCATCCGCGTGCCCCTGACTCATCGTCACCCGCGTCGGCGGCCCGCCCGTGTACCAATGCGGATCCTCGGCCGATTCTGGGGCACTTCACCCTTGGCGTTGAAGGCGTATTCGCGCCAGGTTGTCCCGGTATCCGAAGGCTGTGCCAAGGGGCGGCCCCGGGGCGCGCTGATGACGGGCGGCGGGGGAAACGCCGAGGGGAGGGACCGCCGGGTGCGGTCCCTCCCCCTCGCATCACGTGGTGATGCCGGGCACTCAGCCCATCTGGCTCATGTCCAGGACGTCGGCCTGGTTCGGGATCTTCGGCAGCGGCGCCTTGTTGTACTCGGACAGGTGGAGGGTGAACTGCTCACCCGAGTCCTTGCCGACCAGCTTGAGGAGGACCGGCTCGCCCTCGGTGGCGACGTACGCCTCGGTGCCGTTCTTGCCGGTGAGCTTGAGGGCCTTCTGGCCGTTCACCGTGGCCTCGCCGGCCCGGCGGGCGTCGGCGGGCTTGACGTTGTCCTCCGTGCTGTTCTCGCCGTCCTCGTCCATGATCTTCTTGAGGTCGCAGATCTCGGCGAACCCGGCGAAGTCGCTGTTCTTGTCGCCGGTCAGCCACTTGCCCGACATCATCTTGATCACCTGCTCCTGCTCACCCGCGGACATGCTGGGGTCGTTGATCTGGGTGCGCATGAAGGTGTCGTCGGGGCGGATGTAGGCGGCGGAGCCGACGTTGGCGATCTCCACCTTGCCCTCGCCCTTGACGCCCATGGTGCCCACGCACCGGCCGTCGTTGTGGATGGAGAGGTTGATGTCGGCGCGCTGCTTGGGCTTGCCCGGCTCCGCGTCCATCGGGCCTTCGCCCTTGATCGTCAGAGACTTGGCGGCCTTGGTGGCGGCCAGGGCCGACTCCATGATCTGGGCGTCGGTCTTGCCCGCGAACGGGTCCTTCGGCTTCTCCGGCGTGGTGACCGTCGAACCCTTGTCGTCCTTGCCCTTGCCGGTGTCGTCCTTGCCTTCGTCGCCGCAGGCGGTCGCCGTGAGGGCGAGGACCGACACGAGGGCGGCCGCCGCGACGGCGTTACGGCGGGGACGGGTGGTACGAGACATCTTGTTCTCCGAGTCGTGGTGCTGGTGGTGCTGGTGATGATGACCGGCGGAGGGGGCAGCGGGAGCGGGCGGGTCCGGTGGGGACGTCAGAGGGCCAGTTCCCACTGGGCCGGGTCGTGGCTCATTCCGGGACTGATCTCCAGGGTGAGTTCCTTGGCGGTGGCCGGGGTCGAGAAGCCGTAGACGGTGGTGGCCTTCCGGCCCGGAAGAATCGTTCCTTCAAAGCCGGTGTCGACGGTGTCGTCGAAGATCTGCTCCGCTGTCACGCCTTCGGTCCCGGCCCGGGCCTCCGTCGTCGTGAGCGTGGAGTCGAAGCCCTTGTCTCCCGTGTTCTCGATAACCACGGTCACTTTATATGCCTTATTACCTGCCTCGTGGCCCGCCGCGTAATCACCGGGCCGGAAGCTCTGAGGGGCCTTGGTGACGGTGACCTTGATCCCGTCGGGGTAGGTGGCGCTGCCGCCGGCCGCGAGCGGGCCTTCCCGGCCGCCCGTGTCGCCGCCCCCGCCGAGGCCCTTCCCCTTGCCCTTCTTGCCCTTCTTGTCCTTGCTCTTCTTGTCGCCGCCGAGGCCGGAGCCGTCGCCCCCGTCGCCCTGGTCCGTGCTCGGGGCGCCCGAAGCGGCGATGTCCTTCGTCACCTCGTCGACGGCGTCGCTCGTGATCTGGACGGTCAGATAGGTGCCGACGGTCGCCAGGACCATCGCGCCCGCGCCGATCGCCGCCCCCGCGGCGGCGGCCCGGCCGTTGGACGCCTCGCCCCGGCGGGCCCGGCCGCGGCCCTTGAGCCCCATGATCAAGGCGGTCAGGCCGAGGGCCCCGCCCACGAAGAAGACGAAGGGGATCCAGGCGACGGCCGCGCCGATCAGGCCCAGGACGAGGGCGGCCGTACCCAGACCGTTACGGAGCGGGCCGCGCCCGCCGCCCGGCCCGGCCGGGCCTCCCGCGCCGCCGGGCCCCTCGGTGCCGGAGCCGCCGGTCGCGCCGCCGCCCCCGTGGCCCGTACCGAAGCCGTCGCCGTGACCGCTCCCGTGGCCGCCGCCGTAGCCGCTTCCGTGGCCGTGGTCGGCGGGACCCCCGTACCCGCCGGTCGGCCGCGTGTTGCCCGGTTCCCAGTCGGGACCGGAGTGCGCGGGGTTCCCCTGGGCGGGGCTCCCCTGCGCGGGGGTTCCGTATCCGTATCCCCCCGGCCCGTCCGGAGACCGGCCGTGGGGTGTGTCGCCCGTACCTCCGCCGTACGGCGGCTGCTGCATGGAGTGGGACATGGTCGTGCCCTCCCGGACAGGACGGTGGCAGAAGGACCACGGCGAGTGGCCGTGGTGCGAACCGTCAGCCCCGGGTCGAAGCCGGACAGCGGACAGGACGGTTCACGCCGTTACCGGACCGGTCTGACTGGTCCGTGTGGTGGCAGGTCAATAAGAACAGAGCTTGTGAACCGAGTCAACACGAAATCTTGTGTACGGGTCTTTCTGGGCTGTGAAGTGGGCTCTCGGGTCGGGGCGGCTATGATCGGCGACACATAAGAGAAGTCCGAGGACAGTCGGCGACGGATCACGGAGGCGCCAGGTGCCGGAGAGCGCGAGCGAAGTCACCGCGGCCGGGATCGCCCGGCTCGCGGGTGTGGGACGGGCCGCCGTCAGCAACTGGCGCCGCCGCCACGCCGACTTCCCCAAACCGGTCGGCGGCACCGAGACCAGCCCCTCCTTCGCCCTCGCCGACGTCGAGCGATGGCTGCGCGCCCAGGGCAAGCTGGCCGAGGTCCCGCTCCGGGAACGCGTCTGGCAGCGGATCGCCGACCGGCCCGCGACCGCCGCCGACACCCTCGTCGGCGCCGGACTCGTCCTCCTCGTCGTCCACGACAGCCCCGTCACCTGGCGGGAGCTGGCCTTCCGGGACGACGAACGGGCGGCCGAACTCCTGCCGACCGCCGTCGAGCAGGTCCTGGGCCGGCGCTTTGCCGACGACCGGCTCGAACCCTTCGTCCCGGCCCTGCGCGCGGGCCGGGCCCTCGGCCCCGACGCCCTGCCCTTCCTGCGCTCCGTCGGCGAACTCGCCGCCGAACTCGGCCCCCGCGACGCCTACGAGTTCCTGCTCGGCCGCTACCTCGACACCAGCGTCCGCCACCACACGGCCACCCCGCCGGGCCCGGCCGCCCTGATGGCCGCGCTCGCCCTGCCCCCGGAGACCGCCCGGAACGCCACCGTCCTCGACCCGGCCGCCGGGACCGGCGGACTGCTGACCGCCGTCGAAGACCCCGCCGCCCTGCGCGCCCAGGACTCCGACCCCGGACTCACCGTCCTCACCGCCCTCCGGCTCGCCCTCCGCCACGACCCGGCCGTCTCCGTCTCCGCCCGTACCGGCGACGCCCTGCGCGCCGACGCCTACCCCGACGTCCGGGCCGACGCCGTGCTCTGCCACCCGCCGTTCAACGAACGCAACTGGGGCCACGACGAACTCGCCTACGACCCCCGGTGGGAGTACGGCTTCCCGGCCCGTACCGAGTCCGAACTGGCCTGGGTCCAGCACGCCATCGCCCGGCTGCGCCCCGGCGGCACCGCCGTCCTCCTGATGCCGCCCGCCGCCGCGTCCCGCCGGTCCGGCCGCCGGATCAGGGCCGGACTGCTGCGCCGGGGCGCCCTGCGGGCCGTCGTCGCCCTGCCCGCCGGGGCCGCGCCCCCGTACGGCATCCCCCTCCACCTCTGGGTGCTGCGCCGGCCCGAGCCCGGCCGCCCGCCCGCCTCCGAACTGCTGCTGGTGGACACCACCGACCTGGGCGGCGGCCCCGGTTCCGGCGGCGGCCGAGACCGGATCGACTGGCAGACCGTCCACACCACCGTCCTCGGCGTCTGGCGGTCCTTCCAAGGCGCGGCCGGTACGGCCGGGGCCCCTGAGACGGGCGCGTCCGGCGGGTCCGGCGAGGGGATCCGTACGACCGTCGACCGGCCCGGCACGAGCCGGGCGGTCCCCGTCATCGAACTCCTCGACGACGACGTCGACCTGGCCCCCGCCCGGCACGTACCGCCCGCCGCCACCGGCGGCGACGCCGAGGACCTGGAACGGGTCAGGGCCCGGCTCACCGACACCCTCCGACTCACCGGCGAACTCACCCCCACCCCGGCCGCGCCCGGAAGGCCCGCGCCCTGGCCCTCCACCACCGTCGGCGAACTCGCCCGCGCGGGCGCCCTCACCATCCGGGCCGGAGCCACCTCCGCCGTCCCAGGACCCGCCCACCCCGGACTCGCCCCCGGCTCCCGCGCCACCCGGGGCGCCGTACTCACCGACCACGACGTCCTGCACGGCACCCGGCCGACCGGAGTGCTCCCCGACACCCCCGACGACGAACCCGTCCGCGTCCTGACCGGGGACGTGATCGTCCCCGTACTCGGCGGCGGCTCCGTCGTCCGGGTCGTGGACGACGCCACCGCGGGCGCCGTACTCGGCCGCAACCTCCAACTGCTGCGCCCCCTGCCCGAGGCGCTCGACCCCTGGTTCCTCGCCGGATTCCTGCGCGGCACCGCCAACACCCGGCAGGCCAGCAGCTACGCCTCCACCGCCAGCAGGCTCGACGTCCGGCGGCTGCAACTGCCCCGCGTCCCCCTCGACGAGCAGCGCAGGTACGGGGAGCGCTTCCGCGCGCTCGCCGCCTTCGAGGACGCGCTGCGGCTGGCCGGACGCCTCGGCGAACAGCTCGTACAGGGCCTCTACGACGGCCTCACGGACGGCACCGTCGAACCGGAACGGTGACCTCGGCGGCCACCGGGCCCGGCCGGACCCGGCGCGGCTGAGCGGCCGGGCCGGGCGAAGCGGCCGGCCGGATCCCGCGGTACGCGAGCGGCCGGATCCGGACGTACGGGACCGGCCGCGCCGGCGCCCCGGTCCGGCGCCCCGTCCTCCGCCCCGCCGGACGCCGGATCCCCGGGGACGTGCGGGCCGTCGGTGTATACCCTCGTCTCCTGTCCAAGGCCCTCGTCACCAGGAGCAGCGATGCACGGCCCCGGCTTTGCCCCACCGCGCGAAGGTCCGCCGTCGAGTGCGGGGGTCGTCGCGCTGCGCGCGCTGTTCCTGGCCCTCGCGCTGCTCTCCTGCGGGCTGCTGGCCTGGGTCACCATGTTCCGGCTCGCCGTCCTGCGGAAGCGGGCCCTGGACTGGCTGCTCTTCGCGGTGACCGTGGTCGTCACCGCGCTCCTGATCTTCGCCATCGCCGTCTGGGGCTCCGACGCGGACGCCGAGGAGGGCAACAACGTCGACGCGTTCGTCTTCCTCGGGCTCTTCGGGATGGCGGTCGCGGTCGCCGTGCACTTCCTCGTCGCCGACCTGCGCCGGATGGACCAGTTGCGGCTGGAACAGCAGCGGGCCGGGTCCTTCTTCGTCCCGTCCGGACCGTCCGGCCCGCCCGCCGGGTCCGCGACGCCTCCGGTGGGGGGCTTCGGGCCGCCGCCGGGCGCACCGTCCGGACCGGGACCGGGGACCGGACCCGCCGGGCCGTCCGGACCGACCGTGCCCGGATACGGGTATCCGCCGCCGCGAACGGCCGCACCCGGCTACGGCTATCCCGCCGGAAACGCCCACCGGGCCGCGCCCGTACCGCCCCCGCCGCCCGCGCCGACGCCTCCTCCCGCTCCGGCTCCCGGTCCCGGTCCGGTTCACCCGCAGCACCCGCAGCCCCCGGCCCGGCCCGGTACGCCCGCGCCCCGGATCGACCAGGTACGCGCCGAGCTGGACGAGCTGAGCGACTACCTCCGCCGCGACCGCGACGATCGAGGCGATCGCCGCGAGCCCGGTGACCGCGGGGAGCAGGGCCGGTGAACGGACGCGTCATCGCGGACCGGTACGAGCTGTCGACCCTCATCGGCCAGGGCGGCATGGGCCAGGTCTGGACCGCCTACGACGGGCGGCTCGACCGCCGGGTCGCGGTCAAGCTCCTCCGCCCCGACCACATGACCCACGGCGGCGACGCCGAGGAGATGCGCCGCCGCTTCGTCCGCGAGTGCCGGGTCACCGCCCAGGTCACCCACCCCGGACTCGTCACCGTCCACGACGCCGGCAGCGACGGCGACGATCTGTATCTGGTGATGCAGTACGTCGAGGGCGCCGACCTCGCCGACCACTTCGCCGAACACGAGCCCTACCCCTGGCAGTGGACGGTCTCCGTCGCCGCCCAGCTCTGCGCCGTACTCGCCGCCGTACACGCCGTACCGATCGTCCACCGCGACCTCAAGCCCCGGAACGTCATGGTCAAACCGGACGGCACGGTCACCGTCCTCGACCTCGGCGTCGCCTCGGTCATCGATACCGACACCACCCGTCTCACCCACACCGGATCGCCCATCGGAAGCCCCGCCTATATGGCGCCCGAACAGGCCATGGGCGGCGCGGTCGGCCCGTACACCGATCTGTACGCGCTCGGCGTGCTGACCCATGAACTCCTCAGCGGCAACGTCCCCTTCGCGGGCTCCACCGCCCTCGGCGTACTGCACCGCCATCTTTATGAGGCCCCGGTCCCCGTCCGCCGGATCCGCCCCGACGTCCCCGAACCGCTGGAGGCCCTCGTCCTGCGGCTGCTCGCCAAGGACCCGCAGCACCGGCCCGACGGAGCGCAGGAGGTCTACGAGACCCTGGCCCCGCTCCTGCCCCGGCACGGCAGCCCCGGCGGACCCCTCGACCCCACGCGCCCCTTCCTGCGCCCGCACGCCCCCTGGCCCGACCGGAACGGCGCCGCCGCGCCGCCGCCCCCGGCCGCCGTCGTCCCCACCCCGCCCGAGCCCGATGTGGCCGCCGCCGTCGACGAGGTGAAACGACTCCTCGGCGAGGGCAGCATCACCCAGGCCGTGGACATACTCGGCGGCATCCTCCCGGCAGCGGCGGCCGAGCACGGCGAGCGCTCACCGGTCGTCCGGATCCTCCGCAAGCAGTACGCCGCCACCCTCATGGACGACGGCCAGTACCGCCGCGCCCTCCCCGAGCTGCGCAGACTCGCCGACGACCGGACGGCCGAGGCCGGGCCCGCCGACCCCGGGACACTCCAGTTCCGGCACGACGCCGCGTACTGCCTCGAACAGCTCGGCGAGGCGGCCGCCGCGATCGCCGGATACCGCGCCGTACTGCCCTACTACGAGCGCGCCGGGGACACCGGCCGCGCCTTCGACGTCCGCCACCGGATCGGGAACCTGATGCTGGCGGTCGGCGACCACACCGGCGCCCGGCACCAGCTCGAAGCCCTGCTCTACGACGCGGAGCGCGCCTACGGGCCGTACCACCAGCTCCCCGCCGACCTGCGGCGCGCGCTCGAACGGCAGCGCCGGTTCCACCCCTGACGGGAGTAACGGCGCCGGGTTCCGCCGGGGCGTGGGCACGGCATGCCGTACGCTTCCGGACGGAACGGCGCCTTTCGGGCCACCGGCGGCGGGTGGCGGACCCCCGACGAGTGATCGAGCGACCGCGCGACCGCGCGGCTGAGCAACCGAGGACCTGAGGACCGGCGAGACCATGAGCATCCGCGGCCAGCTCATCCGATTCGTCCTCGTGGGCGCGGTCAACACCGGCACCTACTACGCCCTCTATCTCCTGCTGCTGAACCGGCTGCCGTACGTCGCCGCGCATGTACTGGCCTTCGTTCTGAGCATGATCGGCTCCTTCTTCCTCACCTCCTACTTCACCTACCGCACCCGGCCCACCTGGCGGAAGTTCCTGCTCTTCCCGCTGACCAACGCCGCCAACTTCGTGATCACCACGGCCGGGGTATACCTGCTGGTCGGAGTGGCCGGGGTGGACGACCGGTACGCGCCGCTGATCTCGGCGGGCGCGGCGATCCCGGTGACGTTCGTGGTCTCCCGGACGATCATGCTCAGGCCCGAGCCGGGGGAGCGGGGCGGCGGCGCGAAGGGTACGGGCCGGGGCGAGGGCCGGGGGCGGGACGCGGCGGCCCGGGAGCCGGTTCGCCGCTGAGGCGGTGACCGCCGTTCTCCCGGACTTCCCGTACGTCTCATTCGTATCTACGGCACCGGGCGCCTCGTTGGTCCAAAACAGTCGCGGTGAAGTGGTGGCCCCCGCCCCGTCGACTGCCTACCATCAGTCACCGCAGGACTTTGTGACTCGTCGCACAAACCTCGTCTGGAGGCTCCTTTGCACCGCCGCCGTCGCACCGCGATCCTCGTCTCCGCCGCTCTCGCCGCCGCACCGCTGCTCACCGCCTGCGGCAACGACGCCCACCCCGGCGCCGCCGCCGTCGTCGGCGGCGAACGGATCGAGGTGTCCACACTCCAGGCCGAGGTCGCGAACGTCCGCGACGCGCAGGCGAAGGCGCCACAGGGCGAACAGATGATCAAGGAGACCGGCCAGCTCGGCCGGGCCAAGCTCTTCGACATGATCGTCGACAAGGTGGTCGAGAAGGCCGCGGACGACGCGGGCGTCACCGTCACCCGCAAGGAACTCCAGGAGCGCCGCGCCGCCTACGTCGAACAGGCGGGCGGCGAACAGGCCCTCGCCGCGACCTTCCTCCAGCAGCGGGGCGTCGCGCCCGACGGCCTCGACTCCGTCGTCGAACGCGAGATCCTCATCGGCAAGCTCGCGGAATCCATCGGCGCGGCCAACACCCCCGACGGCCAGCAGCGCCTCAACAAGACCTTCACCGCGGCGGCGAAGTCCCTCGACATCGACGTCAACCCGCGATACGGAACCTGGAACAACCAGAAACTGGAACTCGGGGAGTACCGGGCGCCGTGGATCTCCCAGCTGACGAAGTCGCCTTCCGCCGAGGAACAGGGCGCGTAGGGGTTTTTCGCGCGGGAGGAGCAGCAGCCGGCTGTTGTCGGGCGACCGCGGCCCGGTGGGTGGTTGATCGCGCAGTTCCGCCCCCTATGCCTTCGGCAATGGGGGGACCCCCAGCGCCACCTGGGTTGCCCTCCTGCTCGCCCCTTCCAGGAGACGGGTCTCTCCAAGGCCGGGAATCCTTCCAGGGCCGGTGCCGGGGAGAGCGTTGAGGGGCGCGGGGAACTGCGCGACAAGCCAGCCGCGGTCCGCGGACTGCGATCAAGATTCAGTGGCTGGGCGCGGCCCGGGGTTTGGGGCGGCGCCCCGGAGGGCCAGGCGCTGGGGGTCCCCCCATCGCCGAGGGCATAGGGGCAAAACCGCGCGAGCAACCCAGCACGGTCCGCAGGCGGCGAACAACATCGGGTCGCGGGACGCGGACGCGCGCCCCCGCACCCCCAGCGGGTAGCGTCTCCGTGGTGGACAACAGTCGTATCGTGCTCGTCACCACCAGCCACCGCGTCGCTCCCGGGCTGCTCTCCTGGAGTGCCTGGAGTCTCCTCCGGGGCGCCGACCGGGTGTGGTGCGGCGATCCCGCGCACCCCCAGCTGCCGTATCTGCGCGAGGCCGGGATCGAGGTGGAGATCGGGGTGCCCGACGCGCACGCCCTCGTGGCCGCCTGCGCCGAGGGCGCGGCGGGCGTGACCGTCGCCGTGCTGGTCGGCGGCGAGGGCGACCGGGCGCTGACCGACGGGCTCGCCCGGCTCGCCGGGTCCGGCCGGACCTCCGTACCGGACCTGGAGCTGCTGCCCGGCTCGTACGACCTGCCCGGCGCCCGGATGCTCGATCTCGTCCAGGTCATGGACCGGATCCGCGAGGAGTGCCCCTGGTCGTCGGTGCCGACGCACAAGGACCTCGCCCGGTACGCCATCGAGGAGGCGTACGAACTGGTCGAGGCGATCGAGCGGGGTGACCGCGAGGAGCTGCGGGAGGAGCTGGGCGACGTACTCCTCCAGGTCGTCTTCCACGCCAGGATCGCCGAGGAGGACCCGGAGGAGCCGTTCTCCGTCGACGACGTCGCCGCGACCATCGTGGAGAAGCTGATCCACCGGCATCCGCATGTCTTCGGGGACGAGCGGGCCGAGACTCCGGAGGACGTACGGAGGATCTGGCTCCGGACCAAGGCGGAGGAGAAGCGGCGCGGTTCGGTGACCGACGGCGTACCGCTCGGGCAGCCGGGCCTCGCGCTCGCGGCCAAGCTGGCGTCCCGGGTCCGCAGCGGCGGGCTCGACGTGGCGCTGCCGACGGGCCGGGGCGTGGGGTACGAGCTGCTGGCGCTCGCGGTCGCGGCGGAGGCGGAGGGAATCGACCCGGAGGCGGCGCTGCGGTCCGCGGCGCGGGCCTACTACGACACGATCCGCGCGTCGGAGTCCTGACCCGGGCTCCCTGTGCCCCTGGGGGCCCTTCGCCCCGGGGCGCCGCCCCGACTGCCCGGGCCGCGCCCGGCGACCTGATGTTGTCGGCGGTCCGCGGCCCGCCTGTGGCCTGTCTCGCAGTTCCCCGAGCCCCTCAACGCTCTCCCCGGCACCGGCCCTGGAAAGGCCCCGCTCCCGGTCAGGAGGGGTCGATCTCTTTCCGAGGGCGGCCAGGAGGGCAATCCAGGTGGCGCTGGGGGTCCCCCCCATTGCCGAAGGCATAGGGGGCGGAACCGCGCGACAAGCCAGCCACGGTCCGCGGGCCGCGAACAACATCAGGCCGCCGGCGGGGCCCGGTTCGTGGCGCTCACCCGGAGGGCGGAGGCGCTGGGGGTCCCCCATGGCCGAAGGCATAGGGGCGGAACCGCGCGAGCAACCCACCGGCGGCGCGCGGTCGCCCCACAAGACAAAGCCGCGGCTCCTGCGGCGCACCCCGAAGCCCCCGGCGGGAGGCGGGCCGCGCGGGGGATACCGTCCCGGTATGCGCAAGCCCTCCGACCCGCCGGAACCGCCCGAGTTGTTCAGCTGGGAGTTCGCCACCGATCCGTACCCCGCCTACGCCTGGCTCCGGGAGCACGCGCCCGTACGGCGGACGACCCTGCCCAGCGGGGTCGAGGCATGGCTCGTGACCCGGTACGCGGACGCCCGGCTGGCGCTCGCCGATCCGCGGCTGTCGAAGAATCCGGCGCATCACGACGAGCCCGCCCACGCCCGGGGGAAGACCGGGATCCCGGGGGAGCGCAGCGCCGGTCTGATGACGCATCTGCTGAATATCGATCCGCCGGACCACACCCGGCTGCGCCGGCTGGTGGCGAAGGCGTTCACGCCGCGCCGGGTGGCCGCCTTCGAGCCCCGGGTGCGGGAGCTGACCGACCGGCTGATCGACGGGTTCGCGGAGCGGGGGAGCGCCGATCTGATCCACGAGTTCGCCTTTCCGCTCCCTATTTACGCGATCTGCGATCTGCTGGGGGTGCCCGCCGAGGATCAGGACGATCTGCGGGACTGGGCGGGGATGATGATCCGTCACGGCGGCGGGCCGCGCGGCGGGGTGGCGCGGGCGGTGAAGCGGATCCGGGGCTATCTGGCGGAGCTGATCCACCGCAAGCGGGAGAACCTCGGCGCGGAGGACGCGGACGATCTGATCTCGGGGCTGATCCGGGCCAGCGACCACGGTGAGCACCTCACCGAGAACGAGGTCGTCGCGATGTGTTTCGTACTCCTGTTCGCTGGTTTTGAGACGACCATCAATCTGGTGGGTAACGGGCTCTATGCCCTGATGTGCCATCCGGAGCAGCGCGCCCGGCTCCAGGAGTCGCTGGCGGCGGGGGAGACGGCGCTGCTGGAGACGGGGATCGAGGAGCTGCTGCGGTACGACGGCCCGGTGGAGATGGCGA
This sequence comes from Streptomyces sp. NPDC006798, assembly GCF_040635975.1. Taxonomy (NCBI): domain Bacteria; kingdom Bacillati; phylum Actinomycetota; class Actinomycetes; order Kitasatosporales; family Streptomycetaceae; genus Streptomyces; species Streptomyces sp. NPDC006798. The sequence goes on along the minus strand of NZ_JBEYIS010000020.1, from coordinate 85,618 downwards.
CCTGGCGGTACGCGACCGAGGAGCTGACGATCGGGGGCGTACGGGTGGCCGAGGGCGACCCGGTTCTGGTGGTGCTCGCGGCGGCGGACCGGGACCCGGAGCGGTTCGACGGGCCGGACATTCTGGACCTGGCGCGGCGTGACAATCAGCACCTCGGATACGGGCACGGCATCCATTACTGTCTCGGCGCGCCGCTCGCCCGGCTGGAGGGCAGGACCGCGATCGCGACGCTGCTGACGCGCCTTCCCGACCTGCGACTGGCGGTGGATCATGGCGATTTGCGGTGGCGCGGGGGCCTGATCATGCGTGGACTGCGCACCCTTCCGGTGGAGTTCACTCCGGCCGGAACTGACAGGGCGTCAAGAATGTGATGTTCGCGTGATCTCCGCTGCATCGACTTGTGACAGACGTTCGAGTGCGGCTACCTTCACCCCCGTTCCAGCCCTCAGCGGAAAGGCTCAGCGCATGCTCTCCGGGAATGGTCGACATCGCCGTCCTCGACAGGCCCCGGCCCTGGTCGTCGCAGCGGGGGTGACCGGGTCCGCGATCGCGATCCCGCTCCTCGGCGCGACCTCGGCGTCCGCCGCGGACTCCGCGGTCTGGGACCGGGTCGCCGAGTGCGAGAGCGCCGGGCAGTGGAGCGCCAACACGGGCAACGGCTACTACGGCGGTCTCCAGTTCTCCCAGGAGACCTGGGAATCCTTCGGTGGTTCGCAGTACGCCGACCGGCCCGATCTGGCGAGCCGCTCCCAGCAGATAGCCGTGGCCGAGAAGGTGCTCGCGGCCCAGGGCGCCAAGGCGTGGCCGTCCTGCGGTGCCAACGCCGGGCTCGGGGCGGGCGCCTCGACCGGGATCGACCCGGGCGCCGACCCGGTGCCGAGCGGCCCGGCCGCGAAGCGCGCCGCGGACGCGGCCAAGGAGACCGCTCCGGCCGAGCCGCGTGGCGCGGGCGGCAGGGACGCCGGTGCGGCGGCGCCCAAGGCGGACGCGGCACAGAAGAAGGAGGCGCCCGGCAAGTCCGCCGAGGCCCCCGGGACCGGCAAGCACCGCGGTACGCCCGCGACGGAGCCTGGCACGGCGGGCGGCGGCGCTCCGAAGGCCGGTGCCGACGCGGGTGCGGACGCCGGCGCGGGAGCCCGTACCGACGCGGCGGCCCCGGACACCTCCGCCGTGGACGCCATCGACCCGTCCCGGATGTCCGGCCCCGACCGGACGTCCCGCGGTGACACCCCGGGCCGGGCCGACGCCCGGAACCAGGGCGACCCGGGCGGTGCGGGCGGATCCGGTGCGAAGGCCCCCGCGAACGGGACCACCGCGACGGACAGTAAGGACACCGCGGGCGAAACCGCCCCGGCGTCCGGTAGCTACACGGTGCGCACCGGCGACAATCTCTGGGCCATCGCGGAGGCGAAGGACGTCCCCGGCGGCTGGCCGGCGCTCTACGAGGCCAACCAGAAGGTGGTCGGAGCTGATCCCGACCTCATCCTGCCTGGCCAGAGCCTTGATCTTCAGCCGAAGTAGCCTGCGTACCGGCGAAACTGACGTAGTGATTCGTCGGTAAATGTCCGGTTTCGCGTAAGTGAGACATGAGTCTCTTTGCCCGGACCGCCGCCCCGGCCCTTCCGGAATTGCCTATTCCGCGCGCCACCTGCGGAAACGCAAGTTACCGGAGGGGCGGGATGGGCGATTTGACCACGATGTTCCGTCTTTGAAGAACCGGGACGGCTGTGGCTACGGTCTGGACCGCTCGCCAAAGCGGGCACCACTGACCGTCACGCCGAAATCCTGCCGTCGGTCGGGGGGAACAGTCGTCGCGACAGCGCCGAAGGCAGGAGCGGGGGACCCAGGTTCGTGCCGGTCCGCCCACCGTCCGTGAGGACGGCGGGACCCGGCTAGGGGTGAAGCCGTACGACCCGAGGGTCGTCCGGCCGGGCAACTCACTGCGCCCGAACCCGACAGCTCACCTCGTAGGCGTCGGTGAGGAGATCCGCCATGCTGTTCGCCACCAAGGGCAAGCACCGCCGTCCGTCCAAGGCCGCCAAGTTCGCCGCCTTCGCCGGGATCACCGGTGCCGCCATCGCCGCCCCGCTGATGGGCGCCACCTCCGCCTCCGCCGCCACCGCCGCCGAGTGGGACAAGGTCGCCCAGTGCGAGTCCGGCGGCAACTGGTCCATCAACACCGGCAACGGCTACTACGGCGGACTCCAGTTCTCCCCGTCGACGTGGGCCGCCTTCGGTGGCACCAAGTACGCGTCCAACGCGCACCTGGCCTCCAAGGCCCAGCAGATCGAGATAGCCGAGAAGGTCCTCGCGGGCCAGGGCAAGGGCGCCTGGCCGTCCTGCGGCGTCGGCCTCTCCAACACCCCGTACGGCGGCGGCGCGGCCGAGCAGGCCCCCGCCCAGCCGAAGCAGGAGCAGCCCAAGAAGCAGGCCGCGCCCAAGGCCGCGCCGAAGGAGCAGAAGCGGGCCGAGGCCCCGACCACCCGCTCCGAGCGCGCCGAGGCCCCGGCCCAGAAGCAGGCGCCGAAGAAGTCCCAGGGTCCCGCCAAGGGCTTCCTGAAGGGCGACGGCACGTACGAGGTCAAGGCCGGCGACACGCTGAGCAAGATCGCCGAGGCCGAGCAGGTCAAGGGTGGCTGGCAGCAGCTCTTCGAGCTGAACGAGGACATCGTCGACGACGCCGACGTGATCTTCCCGGGCCAGCTGCTCCACCTGAGCTGACCCCGGACGGGCCCCGGGCCGCCGCCGTCCCCGCGGCGGCCCTCCCCCCACAGGTCCGTCCCCCCGGCCGTCCTCGCGCGGAATCCCCTCACGGGCCCCGGCACGGAGACGGCCACCACCCCGGGCCGGCGCGACTCCCCCGTACGCGCCGGTCCGGGGTTTCCCGTATCACCCCCGGACCGCCCCCGCGCCGGCCCCGCCCCACGGCCCCGGACGGCGGCCCCGCCGGCCCTTCCGTACACCCGTCTGAGCGGACGAGAGCGCAGGTGAGAGCCGCTACCGGCGGGTAGCGGCACGGCCTTCGCCGGTCACCGCGATTCTTCGTACTCTTTTTCGTCCCAGGGGGCGGGCATCGGCGGGACGGCGCCCCCCGTCCGGTTAGGCTCGTGACCACAAGGGCCGAAACAAACCCGCATCCCACGCGTCACATCCCAGAAGGAGATGCTCGTGCCGTCCATCGACGTCGTCGTAGCCCGGGAAATCCTCGACTCCCGGGGCAACCCCACGGTCGAGGTCGAGGTGGGCCTCGACGACGGCAGCACCGGCCGTGCTGCCGTGCCCTCCGGTGCCTCCACCGGTGCCTTCGAGGCCATTGAGCTCCGCGACGGGGACCCCAACCGCTACCTGGGCAAGGGTGTCGAGAAGGCCGTCCTGGCCGTCATCGAGCAGATCGGCCCGGAGCTGGTCGGCTACGACGCCACCGAGCAGCGCCTGATCGACCAGGCCATGTTCGACCTGGACGCCACCGACAACAAGGGCTCCCTCGGCGCCAACGCCATCCTCGGCGTCTCCCTCGCCGTGGCGCACGCCGCCTCCGAGGCGTCCGACCTGCCGCTCTTCCGCTACCTCGGCGGCCCGAACGCGCACCTGCTGCCCGTCCCGATGATGAACATCCTCAACGGCGGATCCCACGCGGACTCCAATGTCGACATCCAGGAGTTCATGATCGCGCCGATCGGCGCCGAGTCCTTCTCCGAGGCCCTGCGCTGGGGCACCGAGGTCTACCACACCCTCAAGAAGGTGCTGAAGGGCCGCGGCCTCTCCACCGGCCTCGGCGACGAGGGCGGCTTCGCGCCGAACCTCGGCTCCAACCGCGAGGCGCTCGACCTCATCCTCGAAGCGATCAAGGAGGCCGGTTACACCCCCGGCCGCGACATCGCGCTGGCGCTCGACGTCGCCGCCTCCGAGTTCTACAAGGACGGCGTCTACGAGTTCGAGGGCAAGTCCCGGACCGCCGCCGAGATGACCGAGTACTACGCCGAGCTGGTCGAGGCGTACCCGCTGGTCTCCATCGAGGACCCGCTGTTCGAGGACGACTGGGACGGCTGGAACACCATCACCGCGAAGCTCGGCACCAAGGTGCAGCTCGTCGGCGACGACCTGTTCGTCACCAACCCCGAGCGGCTGGCCCGCGGCATCGAGGAGAACTCGGCCAACGCCCTGCTGGTCAAGGTCAACCAGATCGGGTCCCTCACCGAGACCCTCGACGCGGTCGAGCTGGCCCAGCGCAACGGCTTCAAGTGCATGATGTCGCACCGCTCCGGCGAGACCGAGGACGTCACCATCGCCGACCTGGCCGTCGCCACCAACTGCGGCCAGATCAAGACCGGCGCCCCGGCCCGCTCCGAGCGCGTCGCCAAGTACAACCAGCTCCTCCGGATCGAGGAGATCCTGGACGACGCGGCCGTCTACGCGGGCCGCAGCGCGTTCCCCCGCTTCAAGGGCTGACACCCGGGGGCAGCGGCAGGAGCCGATGCCCCCCGACGGCTGACCGGCACCCCGGCAGCCCGTCGTACGTCACGTCCCCGGCCGCGGTCCCGTACCGTGTCCGGGGACGTACGCGTGTCGGCACCGAGCAGGGGAGGCGGACGGAATGGCCCGCAGGACCGCCCGGACCGGTGGTGACCGGTTCTCCACCGCGACCAGGCTGCGGCTGATCGGGGAGCAGACCGCCGCCCGGGTCTACCGCTCCCAGACCAAGCGGCAGGCCCGCCGCTCCCGGCTCACCGGCCGGGCCGCCTTCCTCGCCCTGATCGTCTGCTCCCTCGTGGTCGCCCTCGCCTACCCGATGCGGCAGTACGTCTCCCAACGCGGCGAGGTCGCCGAGCAGCGGGACCGGCGCGCCGAGGCCGAACGGCAGGTCGAGCGGCTGCGCGACGAGAAGGCCCGGCTGCGGGACGATATGTACATCCGCAGGCTGGCCCGGGAGCATCTGCACTACGTGGAGCCCGGCGAGACCGGCTACACCATGATCGACCCCGAGGCGGCCGAGCGGCGCCGCACCGACCAGGGCTCGGGCGACCGGCCCTGGTACTCCAACGTCTGGGAGGGCGTCGACACCGCGGACCGCGAGTGACGCGTCCCGTACGACCCCTCCCCGCGCAGTACCCGTACGCACCATCCGGACCCAAGGCAGGCATGGAAACCCCTCCTCCCACCACCGAGCACACCGCCCCCACGGACGCGGACATCGCGGCCTTCGAGGAGCAGCTCGGACGGCCGCCGCGCGGGCTGCGCGCGATCGCCCACCGCTGTCCCTGCGGACTGCCGGACGTGGTCGAGACCGCGCCCCGGCTGCCCGACGGCACCCCCTTCCCCACGCTCTACTACCTGACCTGCCCGCGCGCCGCCTCCGCGATCGGCACGCTGGAGGCGAACGGCGTGATGAAGGAGATGTCGGAGCGGCTGGCGGCCGACCCCGAGCTGGCCGCCGCCTACCGGGCCGCGCACGAGGACTACATCGCCCGCCGGGACGCGATCGAGGAGCTGAAGAACTTCCCCAGCGCCGGTGGCATGCCGGACCGGGTGAAGTGCCTGCACGTCCTGGTCGGCCACTCGCTGGCCGCCGGGCCCGGGGTCAACCCGCTGGGCGACGAGACGATCGCGATGCTGCCCGAGTGGTGGCGCAAGGGCCCGTGCGTGACGCCGTGCGGCGCCGCCGAGCCCGCGGAGGCCGGGGCATGACCCGGGTCGCCGCCGTCGACTGCGGTACGAACTCCATCCGCCTCCTCGTCGCCGACCTGGACCCGGCGACCGGCGCGATGACCGAGCTGGACCGGCGGATGACGATCGTCCGGCTCGGCCAGGGCGTGGACCGGACCGGCAGGCTCGCCCCCGAGGCGCTGGAGCGCACCTTCGCGGCCTGCCGCGAGTACGCCGCCGTGATCGCGGAGCACGGCGCGGAACGGGTCCGCTTCGTCGCCACCTCCGCCTCCCGCGACGCCGAGAACCGGGCCGACTTCACCGCGGGCGTCCTCGCCGTCCTCGGGGTCGAACCCGAGGTCGTCACCGGCGACCAGGAGGCCGAGTTCTCCTTCACCGGCGCCACCCGCGAACTGCCGGGCCACGAGGAGCGGCTGGTCGTCGACATCGGCGGCGGCTCCACCGAGTTCGTGGTCGGCCGCGAGCACGTGGAGGCCGCCCGCTCCGTCGACATCGGCTGCGTACGGCTCACCGAGCGCCATATCCGCACCGACCCGGCCACCGAGACCGAACTGGCCGCCGTCCGCGCCGATATCGAATCGGCCCTCGACCTCGCCGAGGAGACCGTCCCGCTGCGCCGGGCCGAGACCCTGGTGGGCCTGGCGGGCTCGGTGACCACGGTCGCGGCGATCGCCCTCGGCCTGGACCGGTACGACTGGTCGGCGATCCACCACGCCCGGATCCCGTACGCCACGGTCGAATCGATCACCCACCGCCTGGCGAAGGCCACCCACGACGAACGCGCCGCGATCCCGGTGATGCACCCCGGCCGGGTCGACGTGATCGTCGCGGGCGCCCTCGTCCTCCTCGCGATCATGGACCGCACCGGCGCGCGGGAGGTCGTGGTGAGCGAGCACGACATCCTCGACGGCATCGCGTGGTCGCTGGTCTGACGGCCTCGGGGCAGCCCCGGCGCTCCGGCGGAGAACCGCCGGGGCGTCACAGGGCGCCAGAGACGTCCGGCCGGTCGCCTACCTCGACGACAGGACGACGAGTTCGCCGTCGTTGATCCGGTAGGCGACCCGGTAGCTGCCGACCCTGAGCCGGTAGAGGTCCGAGGGGCCGGTGAGCTTCGTGATGTCGGCGTCCTGGCGGTGCGGGTCGTCGCCGAGTGCGGTCAGCGCGGTCAGGACGCGCATGGCATCGGGCCGGGCGATGGCCCGGAGCTGCCGTTGTGCCGCGGTGGTGAACCGGAAGGCGTACGCCACGCCGCCTCGCCGTCCCGCTCGGTGAACAGGTCCGCCAGCAGTTCGGCCATGGTCACGGTGGGGCCGCCCTCGGCCAGCACCGCTTCGGCCTCACGGGCCAGCAGCAGGTCCGCCGCTTCCTCCAGCGCCTCGAAGTCCGGGATCGGGACCACGGCCGCCACCGGGGCACCATTGCGCGTGATGACGGTCGGGACGCCTTCCTCGGCCCGGTTGATGTGGTCGGCGAGGTGCGCGCGGGCCTCCCGCACGGTGACGGTGTTCTCAGCCATGCCGTCGGTGTACGCAATTTCGTGTACACGAAGCTGTTCCGAGTGGCATGCGCGCGTGATCCCTCGCGGAAGGAAGTGCCCCCTTCTTGCGATGGTCCGGCGGAGTAAATCCGACATAAGGGCCGTATAAATCGGATGGGTGTACCGGTCCATGAGAGCCCGATGAGGAACTTCGTGAAGTTCTTCACAAGGAAAAAGCGCCTGATGGGCGCGGTGGTGGGCCCAAAGGCCCCTTTTCGGGGGCCGGAAGGCCCTCCGAGGGGGCGGGGGAGGGGACTTAGGGGTGTTTCGGGCGGGTGGACCAGAGGGGGTGTGAGCGGTCGGTTCCGGGGTAATGGAGCAGCTCACGAGGGGTGTCCAACGACTGAACCACCGACCGGGTTCCCCGTTCGTGATGTCAGATGGATCACGAGGGCGGCGCAGTGTAGCAGAGGTGGTAGGCGTTCTTGTGAAGGGCCTCACGAGCACCCCCTCGGAGGGGGGTGGATACTCGATGGCATGAGCACCACGGAGCGTCCCAGGATCCTCGTTGTAGGCGGTGGGTACGTTGGCTTGTACGCGGCGCGGCGCATTCTGAAGAAGATGCGCTACGGGGAGGCGACCGTCACGGTCGTCGACCCGCGTTCGTACATGACGTACCAGCCCTTCCTCCCCGAAGCCGCCGCCGGCAGCATCTCGCCCCGGCACGTCGTCGTACCGCTGCGACGCGTGCTGCCGAAGGCCGAGGTGCTCACCGGTCGGGTCACCACGATCGATCAGGACCGCAAGGTCGCCACGATCGCCCCGCTCGTCGGCGACGCCTACGAGCTGCCGTTCGACTACCTGGTCATCGCGCTCGGCGCGGTCTCCCGGACCTTCCCGATCCCCGGACTCGCCGAGCAGGGCATCGGCATGAAGGGCATCGAAGAGGCCATCGGGCTCCGCAACCACGTCCTGGAGCAGCTCGACAAGGCCGACTCGACCACTGACGAGGAGGTCCGCCGCAAGGCGCTGACCTTCGTCTTCGTCGGCGGTGGGTTCGCCGGTGCCGAGACCATCGGCGAGGTGGAGGACCTGGCCCGGGACGCGGCCAAGTACTACAACAACGTCAAGCGCGAGGACATGCGGTTCATCCTCGTCGACGCCGCCGACAAGATCCTTCCCGAGGTCGGGCCCAAGCTCGGCCAGTACGGCAAGGAGCACCTGGAGGGGCGGGGTGTGGAGATCTACCTCCAGACCTCCATGGACTCCTGCGTCGACGGCCACGTGGTGCTGAAGAACGGCCTGGAGGTCGACTCCGACACCATCGTGTGGACCGCCGGCGTGAAGCCGAACCCGGCGCTCGCCCGGTTCGGTCTGCCGCTCGGCCCCCGCGGCCACGTCGACACGAACACGAACCTCCAGGTCCAGGGCACCGACTACATCTGGGCCGCCGGCGACAACGCCCAGATCCCCGATGTCGCGGCCCGCAAGGCCGGGGTCGAGAACGCCTGGTGCCCGCCGAACGCCCAGCACGCGCTCCGTCAGTCGAAGGTCCTCGGCGACAACGTGATCTCCGGCATGCGGGGCTTCCCGCAGCAGGAGTACAGCCACGCCAACAAGGGCGCGGTGGCCGGTCTCGGCCTCCACAAGGGCGTGGCGATGATCGTCATGGGCAAGATGAAGATCAAGCTCCGCGGCCGTCTCGCCTGGTACATGCACCGTGGCTACCACGGCATGGCGATGCCGACCTGGAACCGCAAGATCCGGGTCTTCGCTGACTGGACCCTCCAGATGTTCCTCAAGCGGGAGGTCGTGTCGCTCGGCGCGATCGAGTCCCCGCGCGAGGAGTTCTACGAGGCGGCCAAGCCCGCGCCCGCCCCGGCGGCGGCCGCCGCCCCCGAGAAGGCCAAGGCTTCCTGACCCCGGCCTCCTCTTAGGCACCCCGAACAAGGGGCCGCTCGCCTCCGTGGTGCGAGCGGCCCCTTTGCCGTACCCGGACCCGGACCCGTACCCGGATCCGGGTGCCTCGGCGGCCGGGGGGCTCGGTGGCGCCGGGGCCCGTAGCGCCGCACCCGCCCGTGGGCCCGAGGACGCCGCCATGCGGGCGCTTCGGGGCCGGTCCGGGAGTGGCCGGGGGCGTAAAACCGGTCATCACGCGGATCTCCGGGGAAGCACGCACCGTAGGCGGGTTGTTGTGGCGGAGAGCAACACAGCATCCGCAGACACCGGACGCCGGATCCCACGGAGGTGTGCGCCATGACCGAAGTCGCCCCGCGGCTGACCGCCCTCGCCGAAGAACTGCTCGGGAAGCCGTTCCCGCTGCGGATCCGGGCCTGGGACGGTTCCGAGTCGGGACCGCCGGGCGAACCCGTGCTCGTCGTCCGGCACCGCCGCGCCCTGCGGCGGCTGCTGTGGCGGCCGGGCGAGCTGGGCCTGGCCCGCGGCTATGTCGCCGGTGAGCTGGATGTCGACGGCGATCTGTACCGGGCGCTGGACCGGCTCGCCGGGGTGGTGTGGGGAGTGGCGCCCGCCGGGGCCGACGCCCGGGAGAGCGGGCCGCGGCGGCTCGCGGACCCCCGGTTCCGGGCCGCCGCCGGACGGCTGCTGCGGCTCGCCGGACCCCTGCCGCCGCCACCGCCGCCACCGGAGGAGGTCCGGGGGCGCGGCGGCGCCTCGCACACCCGGCGCCGCGACGCCCGCGCCATCAGCCACCACTACGACGTGGGCAACGACTTCTACGAACTCGTCCTCGGCCCGTCCATGGTCTACTCCTGCGCCTACTGGGGCGACGGGGTCACGCCCCTGGAGGACGCCCAGACCGCCAAGCTCGACCTGGTCGCCCGCAAACTCGGCCTCTCCGAGGGAGACCGGCTGCTGGACGTCGGCTCCGGCTGGGGCTCGCTGGCGATCCACGCGGCCCGGGAGTACGGGGCCCGGGTCACCGGCGTCACGCTCTCCCGCGAGCAGGCCGCGTACGCCCGCAAGAGGGTCGCGGAGGCCGGTCTGACGGACCGGATCGACATCCGGGTCCAGGACTACCGGGACGTCACCGACGGTCCCTACGACGCCGTCGCGTCCATCGGGATGGCCGAACACGTCGGCTCGGCCGGGTACCACGAGTACGCCGCCCGGCTGTACGGACTCCTCGGCCCCGGCGGGCGGCTGCTGAACCATCAGATCGCCCGCCGCCCCGAGCCCGACGAAGCCGCCTACCACGTGGACGAGTTCATCGACCGGTACGTCTTCCCGGACGGCGAGCTGTCCCCGCTGGGGACGACGGTGGGCGCCCTGGAGTCCGCCGGGTTCGAGGTCCGGGACGTGGAGTCGATCCGCGAGCACTACGCGCTGACGCTCCGCCGCTGGGTGGCGAACCTCGCCGCCGACGAACGGCGGGCCGCCCGGCTCGCCTCCCCGGCCCGGGCCCGGATCTGGCGGCTCTACATGGCCGCGTCGGCGCTCTCGTTCGAACGCAACCGGATCGGGGTGAACCAGATCCTGGCGGTCCGCACCGGCGGCGACGGCGTATCCGGGCTGCCGCTGCGGAGCCGTACCTGGAACTGATCGCCCGCCGGACACCACGCGGGTACGCGGGAGGGCCCCGGGATCCTCGACGGATCCCGGGGCCCTCTGCGTATCGCCGTACCGGCTACTCGGTCTTGATCGCCGTCAGCATGTTCAGCTTGGCGGCGCTGCGGGCGGGCCACAGGGAGGCCAGTACGCCGACCACACCGGCCAGCAGCAGGAAGATCCCGATCCGGCCCCACGGGATGACCAGCGCGTAGCCCGGGATGGAGTCCCGGAACGTCTCGCCGATCGCCCAGCCGAGGAAGGAGCCGAGAGCGACCCCGATCACCGCGCCGAAGACGGAGATGACCACGGCCTCCAGCCGGATCATCCGCTTCACCCGGCGCTTGTCCAGCCCGATCGCCCGCAGCATCCCGATCTCCTGCTGACGCTCGAAGACCGACATCGCCAGGGTGTTGACCACCCCGAGGACCGCGATGATCAGGGCCATCGCCAGCAGGCCGTACATGATGTTCAGCATCGTGTTGATGATGCCGCCGAACATGTTGCGGATGTCCTGCTTGTCCATCACGGTCATGGCCGGGTTGTTGCCGAGGGAATCGACCAGGGCCTGCTCGTTGGCGTCGGTCTCACCGCCCGCCATCTTCACCCAGACCTCGGTGATGTCGGGCTTCTCCTCGAAGGGCGCGAGCACCTTCTGGTCGACGACGTAGGAGGAGAACATCTCGTTGTCCTCGACGACCGCGCCGACCGTCAGGGTCTTCGTGGTCTCCTTGTCGTTCCGCTCGAAGACGACGGGGAGCCGGTCCCCGGCCTTCCAGCCCTTCTCCTTCGCGACGGACTCCTGGATCACCAGCTGACCCTCGGGCAGCGTCTTCAGCGAGCCGGAGATCGTGTCGACGTTGAAGACCCCTTCGAAGCCCTTGCCGTCGACGCCGGAGACGTTCTCGTGCGAGCCCTTGATCTCGAAGTGGGCCCGCTGGCCGCGGGAGTACGCCTCCACACCCTTCGCCCCGGCCAGCGCCGTGACCGCGGAGGTGTCGAGGGACGTACCGCTGCTCATGGTGACCAGGTAGTCGGCCCGGATGTTGTCCGTGGTCGCCTTGTCGATGGCCTGGCCGACGGTGACACCGATCACCGTCAGACCGGTGACCAGGGTCAGCCCGATCGCCAGCGCGGAGGCGGTGGCGCCGGTACGGCGCGGATTGCGGACCGCGTTCTGCGAGGCGAGCTTGCCGGAGACGCCGAAGGCGCGTACCAGCAGCGGGCGGACCGCGGCGATCATCGGCCGGGAGAGCTGCGGGATCAGCACGATCACACCGATCAGCGCGGAGAACGCGCCACCGGCGATCATGTACCGGCCGCTGGTGCCGTCGCTGGCCCCGGCGCCCGCCACGATCGCGGCGAGCCCGGCGGCGGTCAGCACACTGCCGATGATGTTGCGGATCAGCAGGGACTTGGCCGAGGCCACCGAGTGGACGCTGCTCATCGCGGCCACCGGCGGGATCTTCGCGGCCCGCCGGGCGGGCAGCCAGGCGGCCAGCACGGTGACGACCACACCGACGATCAGGGCGGAGAGCACCGCGGTCGGCGAGATGATCAGCGGACCGTTGGGGATCTTGGCGCCGAAGGAGCCGACGAGGGAGCGCAGTCCGACCGCGATACCGAGACCGAGGGCGAAGCCGACGGCCGAGGCGAGGACGCCGACCAGACCGGCCTCCAGGATCACCGAGCGCTTGACCTGGCGGCGGGAGGCGCCGACGGCGCGCATCAGGGCCAGCTCACGGGTGCGCTGGGCGACCAGCATGGTGAAGGTGTTGGCGATCAGGAAGATGCCCACGAAGAGCGCGATACCGGCGAAGGCGAGCAGCATGCTGCTCATGCCGCTCATCTCGCGCTTGATCATGTCGGCCTCGTCGTCGGCCAGCTGGGTGCCGGTCTCCGCGTCGGTGTCCTTCGGCAGCAGCGGCTTCACGGCGGCCAGCACCGCGTCGTCGGACGCGTTGCCCTGAGGCGTGACGGTGACGGTGCTGAACTGGCCGGGCGACAGGTACTGCCGCTGGGCCACCGAGGTCTCGAAGAGGACCAGGCTGCCGCCCGCGTTCACGGCGCCGAGGTCGGTGGTGAAGACACCGGCGAGGGTGTACTCCTTGACCGGCCCGCTGGTGGCGACCCGGACCGTGTCACCGATCTTGTACTCGCCCTTGTTCGCGGTGTCCTTGTCGAGGGCGATCTGACCGGGGCTGGTCGGCCCCTCGCCCTGGGTGAACTCGTACGACGGGTCCTTGCCGTCCTTGCCGGGGGCGAAGTTGCCGCCGCTGTTGGCCCAGCCGTTGCCGATCAGCTTGCCCTTGCGGTCGGCGACCCCGGCGAAGCCGTCGACCCGGCCGACGGCCCGGTCGACCTGGTCCAGCGCCTCGATCCGCTGCACCACGGAGTCGGGCAGACCCTCGGTGTCGCCCCGGCCGGTGTGGGCGGTGATCTCGACGGCGATCTTCTCGTAGCCCTTGGCGGACTGCTTGCGGAAGGCGTTGCCGAGGGTGTCGGTGAAGACCAGGGTGCCGGCGACGAAGGCCACGCCGAGCATCACGGCGAGCACGGTCATCAGCAGCCGGGCCTTGTGCGCGAGTACGTTGCGCAAAGCGGTACGGAACATTGTGATTCAGTCCTGGGGTGAGAGCCGGGCGGTGTGGGCAGCCGGGGTCAGCTGGTCCGGCCCTTGGCGTCGAAAGCCTTCATCCGGTCGAGGACGCCGTCCGCGGACGGGTTGATCATCTCGTCGACCACCCGGCCGTCGGCCAGGAAGATCACCCGGTCCGCGTACGAGGCGGCGACCGGGTCGTGGGTGACCATGACGACGGTCTGGCCCAGCTCGCGGACGGAGTTGCGGAGGAAGCCGAGGACCTCGGCGCCGGAGCGCGAGTCGAGGTTTCCGGTCGGCTCGTCACCGAAGATGATCTCCGGCTGGGAGGCCAGGGCGCGGGCGACCGCCACCCGCTGCTGCTGGCCGCCGGAGAGCTGGGTGGGCCGGTGGCTGAGCCGCCCGGAGAGCCCCACCATGTCGATCACATTGTCCAGCCACTGCTTGTCGGGCTTACGTCCCGCGATGTCCATCGGGAGCGTGATGTTCTCCAGCGCCGTCAGCGTCGGCAGCAGGTTGAACGCCTGGAAGATAAAGCCGATCTTGTCCCGGCGGAGCTGGGTGAGCTGCTTGTCCTTGAGGGAGCCCAGCTCGGTGTCCCCGATCCGGACCGAACCGGAGCTGAAGGTGTCGAGCCCCGCGACGCAGTGCATCAGGGTGGACTTGCCGGAGCCCGAGGGGCCCATGATCGCGGTGAACTCGGCCTGCTTGAAGTCGACGCTGACCCGGTCGAGGGCGACCACCTGGGTCTCGCCCTGTCCGTACACCTTGGACAGGTCCGTGGCGCGGGCGGCCACAGCGGCGGCGCGGTGGGTGAGGTTCATGGTGGTCACGAGGGAAGGCTCCTGTCGGTGTCGATCGGGATGTCTTTATCCTCGCCTCACGTCCGGTACCGGTACGTCAGTCCCGGTACCCGTTCCCGGGGCACCCTTGGGTCGCACCCCGGGGTCCGCCCCTCCTCCTTTGGTATGACCCCGCCCCCGACGCCATTCGCCCGATCGGGGGACACCGGGCGCCGGGCGCATCCGTACGGCACCCCCCTCCGGGTATGCGCCGGTGGACTCGCGCGGGCGTCGAGTTTCCGTCAATCGCATGAAGTCGTGAGGGTGACCAACTGTCGGGACAGTTGTACGCACGCGGCTCTCACCTGCGCTGACGCTCGATCAGGCGCCAATAAAATCAGACAAGATCGGGCCATCGGGCGAAGGTCGCCACCCGGGCCGCCGATAGGCTCCTGCCCTGTAACGGCGCCCACATTCTGGCCCGGATGGTGGAACGTAGACACGGCGAGCTTAAACCTCGCTGCCCGTTGCAGGGCGTGCCGGTTCGAGTCCGGCTCCGGGCACCGGAGCCACCCGGAACCCCGAGGTTCGTTGAACACTGAAACGCCATGGGGGCACCGGGTGGCGTCTCCGTCTCCGGCCCCCTTCCGCCGGCGCCGCTCCTCTGTTTCTCCGCTTCTCGGCTTCTCGGCTTCTCCGCCGAGCGGCTCCGCCCCCTTTCCGATCCCGGCCGCTTTCCGCGTCCGGCCCCGCCTCGGACCCGCCGTCCGCCCGGCGCGCTCCGGACTGACGGGTACCCCGTTCGCGCGGGGGTAACGGGGTGCCGCCCGGCGATTCCCCGCGCCGCCCCCGCGCCGCCCCCGCGGCGGGCCCGCCGCCGGGCGCGCGCGACCCGCCCGGCGGCCGGGATACGGCGCCGAGGTGTACGGCTCCGCGGCGCCGGGAACGAGCCACCGAAGCCGACGGAAACGATCTGAGAAAAGGGTCACGATCTGGAAAGATCCTCCGCCGGCACGAGGGCTGGATCTTTGCCCTCGCATTACTCTTGTCGCTAAGGCCGCGCTCGGCGGCCATGGAGGAGTGAGATGAGGAGCAGTAACCCGGTCTTCTCGCGACGGGGGTTCAGCCGCGACAACGGCACGGCGGGCTTCAACGCGCAGCCGCAGGCCGGGAGCGCCGCCGTAGGAACCAACCCGTACGCGCAGGCCCCCACCACGGGCAACCCGTACGCCACGAACCCGTACGCGCCCACGGACGCCCAGGTCGGTCAGCAGACCCGCCCGGACGCGATGACCATCGACGACGTCGTCTCGCGTACCGCGATGACGCTCGGTACCGTCGTCGTCACCGCCGCCCTGGCGTGGATCATGCTGCCCGTCGACCAGGACAGCCTCGGCAAGTCGTACGGCATCGCCATCGGCGCCGCGCTCGTCGCCTTCGTTCTGGCGATGGTCCAGTCCTTCAAGTCCAAGCCGGTCCCGGCGCTGATCCTGGCCTACGCGGCCTTCGAGGGCGTCTTCCTCGGCGTGATCTCCAGCGCCGTCAGCACCTACATCAGCCCGGGTGTGGTCGCCCAGGCCGTGCTGGGCACCATGGCGGTCTTCGCCGGTGTGCTGGTCGCGTACAAGATGCGC
Organism: Streptomyces sp. NPDC006798; assembly: GCF_040635975.1. Classification (NCBI taxonomy): domain Bacteria; kingdom Bacillati; phylum Actinomycetota; class Actinomycetes; order Kitasatosporales; family Streptomycetaceae; genus Streptomyces; species Streptomyces sp. NPDC006798. The sequence goes on along the minus strand of NZ_JBEYIS010000020.1, from coordinate 69,895 downwards.
TGGATCCGGGTCAACCGCCGGTTCTACGGCTTCGTGATCGGCGCCGCCATCGGCTTCATGCTGCTGATGGCCGTCAACCTGCTCGTCGCCGTGATCGGCGGCGGCGACGGTCTGGGTCTGCGCAGCGGTGGCCTCGGCATCCTCTTCGGTGTCATCGGCATCATCCTCGGCGCCTGCTTCCTCGCCCTCGACTTCAAGCAGGTCGAGGACGGCATCACCTACGGTGCCCCGCGCAAGGAGGCGTGGTTCGCGGCCTTCGGTCTCACCATGACCCTGGTCTGGATCTACCTGGAGATGCTCCGGGTGCTCTCGATCCTCTCCGGCGACGACTGATCCCGGTAGCGGTGGTTCCCGTCCCCGAGGGGGACACGGGAACATGAAGGAAGGGCCCGCGGGCATATCGCCCGCGGGCCCTTCCGCCGTTCCGCCCCGTTGAAAATGTGTCGCGCGCGTCCCCGGCTAGAGGAGTTTGCGCGCGGCCCGCCGCAGGTCGTACTCGTGGATGATCGCCTTGGCATGGCCGTACGAGAGCGCGTACTCACTCCGGAGCCAGCTCACCTTTTCCTCGAGCCGTACGAGGGAAGGGCCTTCTTCGACGGTGTGCAGCCATTCCGAGATCTCCCGGCCGGTGCAATGCGGAATACGGGAGAGCAGATTGCGGTGGGTCTCTTCGGAGAAGATCGGGGCTGGGGACATCGGCGCCTCCGGACGCGTCGCGCGTGTGCTCCTTCCCGACACCGTGCCCGAGGGTTCGCGTATTGGCAACAGTCCCCGAGGTGTGCCTAGGCTGCCGTGTGCTCGATACGACCCCCCTCCTCGACGCCGCCGAACGATTCTCCGACACCCTCCGCGGCGCCCCGCAGAGCCGCCTCGCGCGCGGCGCCGCGGCCGAGGGGCTGGCGCTGGCCAGGGAGTTGGCACGCCGTGCCCAACTGCTGGAGCGGCCGGGGCGGGAGCCGCTGACCATGCCCGACGCGGGGCTGTTCGCCGTCGCCGACCAGGTCCTCGTGGCCGCCACCGACCTCGCCGAGGCCCTGAGGACCGGTTCGGGACCGGTCGAGGAGCGGGCGGCCGGGGTGGACGCGGCCGTAGAAGCGGTACGCAACGCGAAGCGGCGGGCCTTCCCCTGAACCCCGGGGCCCGGGACTCCGCCCCGGGCGGGCGGGGCCGCCGCGTGGTGGACGACGCCGTTGCCGTAGGCGGTCGATAGCCTGCGGGGATGAGCAACGCGACCTGGGACGCCCTGACGGCGACCCCCCTCCCCGAAGTGCGGCGCCGCGCGGCCGTCGTGGACGCCCTCACCGCGATCGAGCCGGTGACGGTACCCGGCGCGCACCGGCTGGCCTGGAACGACGGCGGCGGCCAGTCCGCGGTCTGGTACTTCGCGGAGGACGGCCGGGTACTGCTGCTGACCTTCGACCACGAGTCCGAGCTGAACCTGTACGCCGAGGGCGACTACGCCCTCCAGGAGTCCCTGTACGGGGGCGTCCCCGACGCCCTCGTCGAGCTGGTCCGCGACCGCCCCGAGAACTACGAGTCGCTGAACCTCAAGGACCCCGTCACGGGCCGGACCATTCACTACGCGGGCGGCGTCTTCTGGTACGACGGCACGCGCTGGCACATCGCCGACGGCCTGACGGAGTACTGCCGCCGCGAGGGTATCGACCTCTTCGGCGAGTCCGGCTTCGACTACTGCCTCGACGTCTACCTCTTCGGACAGGAGTTCACCCCGGAGGCAGTGGTGGCGGCCCGGGCCGAGGACGGGCGATACGACCGGGCCGGGGCCGCCGACGAGAAGCAGCGGGAGACGGACCTCGCCGAGATCCGCGAGGTCTTCACCCGGCACGGATGACCCCGTCGGAGACGGCGGGGGGGCGGCGGGCCGCCGCCCCCCGACCCTCTCGTCGCGGGCCCGGGGCCTCAGCGCAGGCCGAGACGCTCCTTCAGCCATGCCGTGCTCTCCGCGTCCGCCGCCGCCGGTACCGTCGTATGGCCCGCCGCCGGATACTCCCGGTACGTCACCTCGGACCCGGCGGCCGCCAGCCGCGCCGCGTACGACGCCGTGACCTCCGCCTGCACCACCTCGTCCCGGCCGCCCTGGCCGATGAAGAGCGGCTCGCCGAGCCGGACCACCGGGGTGTCCACCCGGGTCCGCAGCTCCCGCATCAGCGCCGCCGAACCCTCCGGCCGGGTCTTCCACACCGTGTCGTCGTTCAGTCCGGCGCCCACGACCTGCCGCACCACGTCCGGGAAGCACTTCTCCACCGCCGTCGGCAGCAGCGCCCGGCCCCCGTCGCTCAGCAGGCCGCTGAAGTCGCGCTGCCCCCGGTACGCCCGGATGCCCTCGACGACCAGCGGATAGAGCGCCGTCCGCAGGGCCCGCTCCTGGGTGGGCGAGGTGGAGCGGTCGGAGACCAGGCGGGTCATCTCGGTCGGCGGCGCGGTGGCCGCCGCGCCCCGGAAGTCCAGCCGGGGCGCGTACCGCTCCGCGTACACGGCCGCGCTGACCGCCGCGTGGCCGCCCTGCGAGTGGCCGGTCGCGACCCAGGTCTTTCCGATGCCGAAGCCCGCCTGCCGGGCCGCGTGCACGGCGTCGGTGAGGCTGTAGGCGGCGCTGCGGGCGTGGAGATAGGGATGGGGGCCCGGGGTGCCCAGGCCCTCGTAGTCGGAGGCGACGACCGCGACCCCGGCGTCCAGCCAGGCCCGGATCCGCGGATCGTGCGCGAACCGGCCCGCGGTCGTACGGCTCCGGGCGCAGGCGTCGGCCAGGCCCACGGTCGCATGGGCCACCGAGACCACCGGCCGGCCGTCGTCCGGGGCCGGACCCGCGGGGGCGAACAGCAGCCCGGACACGGTCACCCGGCCGCCCTTGGCCCCGGTCGACGTGTACTCGATCAGCTGTCCCGGGCCGCCGTGCGGACGGGCCTCGGCGGGCAGGTCCGTCGCCTTCAGCAGCCGTCCGCTGCCACGCGCGGGTACGGCGGCGATCCGTTGGTGCTCCGCTTCCGCGACCATCCGCCGGTACTCGGCGTCCGCGGCGGCCACCCGGGCCGTGACCGAGGCGGCGCTCGCGGGCCCGGCCGCGGTGAGACCGGAGAGGCCGGTGGTGAGGGCGGTCAGGGCCAGGGCGCCGGCGGCGGCCCGGCGCGTACGGCGCGTGTGGGTGATGTGGGTGATGGGGCTGGAGTGGTTCGGTCGGCGTAAGGAGGTCACGGTCATAGCCCTTCGGACGAGTCGGAACGCCGGTACGGCGACCGTCCGGGCATTGTCCGCGACATGTCGATCCGCAGGGGAGCGATCACGCCAATCACCGGGTGGCGGCCGGGGAGCGGAACACGGCCGCCCTCGCGCGATCCGCGCGAGGGCGAGAAGGGGGCGGGGCTGTGAGGAGGGAGGCGGGAGCGGGGGCGGCGGGGGAGGCGCTCAGAGGGACGCGATGACCCGGTCCGCCAGGACGTACACCGTCTCGTCACCGCAGACGAAGGTGAGCGCGTACGCCCCCGCGACGCTGGAACCGCCCAGCAGCAGCGGCGTCTCGCCGTTCCGCAGCGCCCGCGCCAGCCGTTCGGCGGTCTCGCGGTGGCCGGGGGTCATGCAGAGCGTCGTTCCGTCCACGAAGACATAGACGTCGAGCGTGCCGAGCGGGCCCGGCCGTACGTCGGCCAGTTCCGTCCGGGCCTCGGCCAGCTCCTCCAGCCGGGAAACCGTGCGCTCGTGGTCCGTGGTCACGGGGGACTGCACCGGGACGAAATCGGGGTGCGAGGGGTGCCTGCGGCGGGCGGCTGCCAGCTCGGGCGAGTCCTCCGCGTACTCCACCACCTCGTCGTCGCCGAGATCGGCCAGGCCCGGCAGACCCGGCAGGCCCGCGAGTTCGGTCAGCTCCGTCAGCTCGTCCAGCGCCTCGGCGACGTCGTGGTCCACGGCCTCCAGGGCCTCCAGACCCACGAGATCGGCCTGCCGGGGGACGTAGAACGGCAGCTCCTCACCGGGAGCACCGGCCGAACCCGGCGCGGACACCCCGCCGACCAGCGGCGCGGGCGCGTCGGCGGCGTCCCGGGCCTCCTGCGCGGCCCAGAAGGCGCGGGCCTCGGCCAGCTCCCGCTCACGCTCCTCCGCCAGCGCCTCGGCGACGGCCGCGCGTATCTCCGCCGCGGGCGTCTGCCGGGCCTGGGGCACGGCGGCGGCCCCCGCTACCGCGGTGGCGGCGGCGGACGCGGCCTCGGCGGTGGCCTTGGCGGCGTCCGAGACGGCGGACAGTTCGGTGCGAAGAGCCGTGACCTGGCGGCGCAGCCCGTAGGCGGCGTGCAGGGCAGCGGCGCCCACGGCCGTGGCAGCGGCCGTGGTCAGCAGCAGAGCAAGAGACAAGGCGCTCACTGACGTACTCCCGATTTCATCGACACCCCCGACTTCCTACATCAGCTTGCGACGGGGTGTCCGCCCCTGTCAGTGCAATACGTCACGAAATGGACAGGACTTTCGGCCTGCGGTTTAACGTGTCGATGCCTCTGACCTGCGGAAATGTGAGTATGAAGGGGGGTAGGTCACATCCTGGGGGAGTTTCCATCACGACTGGAGAACGACGTACGGAACCGTGTCCCGTCCCACCGAAGGTCGGGCAGTCTCACCGAACCTTGACCGCTCGGCCGTTTGTCTCATCTAACTTTGACCGCCGCAGGTCAAGGGCAGATGGCCCCCGGGCCGGGCAGGTGCTGACGGCGGCGAGGCTGGCCATACGCAGCTGGGCGGCGAGCTCGGAGGTCAAGGTTCGACTCCGGCGGGATTCATCACCACGCAGGCGATGCCATACGCCCGCTCATGAAGTTCAGTCTCCGAGCCAGGTCAGGACCAGCCCGACCGAGTCAGCGGGAATCCGTTGCGTCGTCCTCGGCAGGGCCGGGGGCCACCGTGCTGTCGGCGGCCTGGCCGGCGGCTCGTTCAGCGCGGAGTTCTTCGGCGACGTCGTAAGCCCGGCCGGGGTCGTAGACGCTGACCGAAGTGCCAGGGCTGTACATCGCGCTCGTCCGGGGCGTGTACCGATAGATTTCGACGCCGCGCTGGGCAGCTATGCCGTCGACCTCGCCGACGGGTACCCGCCACAGCTGAGCGGTGTGGGACCGGGTCCACCACTCGTCCGGACGCAGGAAGTCTCGCTGGATCTCCGACTGACGCTCCACCGGCACCTGTGCCTGGCTGAGTTGCTCGGTCAACCAGCCGGTCAGCTCCTGTGCGTCGACCCGGAAGAGCGGTGCGAACTGTTCCGGTTCGCACTCCAGCGTCTCGCTGCGGGTGTGGAACACCACCTTGATCGACCGTCGCTGCCCCAGCCTGAGTCGCTCAATGACGACGACTCGCCGCAGATCGGCCATCGCCGTGGTCGACGAACGCAGAAAGCGGGCGATCACGAACTGGGCCGGAGTTCCCAGGGGGCGGAGCTCGACCCACCGCACGGTCAGGGAGACCGTGGTGAACAGCATGGCCGCGGCGAGCACGACCACCGCCACGACCGTGAGCGCCAGTAGGACCCAGAAAATGCCCCAGATGATTGCGTTCCCCCAGACCACGGCGGGCACCAGAGAGGCCAGCAGAAGCGGGGCCGCGACCGTCGGCGGGACCATGATGCTCCCGACGAGCGTGGTAGCCAGCTCGTGGCCCCTGCTGCGCACGAACATCAGCCGCCATCCGGCTGTCGCGGGTAACACAACTTCCGCAAGCGAGGCGGGACGCCGAGTTTCCATGACGCAAAGGTAGGGTCCTGCGGAGAAGTGCGTAAGGCCGGAGCGAGCCGTACCTTCTCGAGGTGGAAACCGCAGACAGCAGTGCGTCGTCCGGCCACGCAGTGCCTGCCAGGCCCGGGGGCCGTCTGCCCTTGACCTGCGGCGGTCAGAGTTCGATGAGACAAACAGCCGAGTGGTCAAGGTTCGGGGAGACTGACCAGCCTTCGGTGAGACGGGACAAACCGCTGGTGAGGCCGCTTGTCCCAACCCCCGGGCGAGGGCTGGAACGAGGGGCCCGTCCGTTGTGTGTGTCAGCTCAACCGCTGGTCTTGTCGGCCGCGTTCGGGTTCGCGTTCGTTGCGGGCAGGTGCCGTCCTCGTTCCTAGCTCAGCCGCTCCAGGACCATGGCCATCCCTTGTCCGCCCCCGACGCACATCGTCTCCAGGGCGAACTGCTTGTCGTGGAACTGGAGGCTGTTGATCAGCGTGGCCGTGATGCGTGCGCCCGTCATGCCGTACGGGTGGCCCACCGCGATCGCGCCGCCGTTGACGTTCAGCTTCTCCAGGTCGACGCCCAGATCCCGGTAGGAGGGGATCACCTGGGCCGCGAACGCCTCGTTGATCTCCACCAGGTCGATGTCGCCGATGGTCAGCCCGGCCCGTGAGAGGGCCTGCTTCGACGCCTCGACCGGGCCGTAGCCCATGATCTCGGGGGAGAGCGCCGAGACGCCGGTGGAGACGATCCGGGCCAGCGGGGTCAGCCCCAGCTCGCGCGCCTTGGTGTCGCTCATGATCACCAGGGCCGCGGCGCCGTCGTTCAGCGGGCAGCAGTTTCCCGCGGTGATCAGGCCGTCCGGCCGGAATACCGGCTTCAGGCCCGCCACGCCCTCCAGGGTGACCCCGGCGCGGGGGCCGTCGTCGCGGCTGACGACCGTGCCGTCGGGGGTGGTCACCGGGGTGATCTCGCGCTCCCAGAAGCCCGCCGCGACGGCCGCCTCGGCGAGGTTCTGGGACCGTACGCCGAACTCGTCCATCTCGCGCCGGGTGACGCCCTTCAGCCGCGCCAGGTTCTCCGCGGTCTGGCCCATCGCGATGTACGGGTCGGGGAGCAGTCCGTCCTCGCGCGGGTCGTGCCACGCGTCGGCGCCGCCCTCTGCGACCTTCGCGGTCCGGGCCTCGGCCTCGGCGAAGACCGGGTTCCTGGTCTCCGGGAGGCCGTCGGACGACCCCTTGGCGAACCGCGACACCATCTCGACGCCCGCCGAGACGAAGATGTCGCCCTCACCGGCCTTGATCGCGTGCAGGGCCATCCGCGAGGTCTGGAGGGACGAGGAGCAGTAGCGGGTGACCGTACAGCCGGGGAGCCGGTCGAGGCCCATCCGTACGGCGACGATCCGGGCCAGGTTGTAGCCCTGCTCGCCCCCGGGCAGGCCGCAGCCCAGCATCAGATCGTCGATCTCGGCGGGGTCGAGACCGGGGACCTTGTCCAGGGCCGCCTGGATGATCGTCGCGGTCAGGTCGTCGGCCCTCAGATCCTTCAGGGAGCCCTTGAAGGCCCGGCCGATCGGGCTGCGGGCGGCGGAAACGATGACGGCTTCGGGCATCACGGCTCCTGGTGGAGGGGGTCGACTGGATGGAAGCTACCGCCAGGTAGGGGCGGGGTCACGGGTGCCGGAGTGTGATGGTCACCTCAATTCTAAGCGGTCGCTCATCCGATGCGGCGGGGATCCGGCGGGGATCCGGCGGGGCGCCCGTACGCGGCCCCGTACGGGCGCGGGAGCCCGTACCCCCCGTAGGGTCCCTACGGTTCGCGGTCCCGATCAGCCCCGGCTCGCCCGGAACCGGATCCGGTGCGGCCGCTCCCGCTCCCGGCCGTCGGAGGCGCCCCCGCCCTTGTGCCGCCCGGGATCGTCGGCCGCACCGGACTCCCGTTCCTCCCCTTCCTCCACCGGATCCGAGTCCTCCGGGAGCCGGCGCCGCCGCCGGTGTTTGAGCAGTGCCCAGGGGGCCCGGGACGGGGTGACCTCGGTACCCGCCTCGCGCGCCGCGGTGGCCGCCGCCTGGGCGACCGGGAGTACGGTCTCGTCCCGGGCCGCGTCCGGCCGGTCCGGCTCCGGCCAGAGGCCGAGCGCCGCGCAGACCGTGGGGAGCATGGCCATCGCGGCGGTCGCGTACCCCTCCGCCGACGGGTGGTAGTTGTCGACCGAGAACATCTCGCGGGGGTTCGCGGCGAACTCCGGGCCCAGCAGATCGCCTAGGGAGACCGTCCGGCCGCCCTGCTCGACCGTGACGATCGTCTGCGCCGCCGCGAGCTGGCGCGAGACCCGGCGGGCCAGCCAGCGCAGCGGCTGGTAGACCGGCTCGATCGTGCCCAGGTCGGGGCAGGTGCCGACGACGACCTCCGCCCCGGCCGTACGCAGTCGGCGGACCGCCGCCGCCAGCTGGCGGACGGACTCGGTGGGCGGCATCCGGTGGGTGACGTCATTCGCCCCGATCATGATCACGCAGACGTCGGGCAGCCGGGAGGTGTCCGACAGCAGCAGGGTCACCTGGCGGTCCAGATCGTCGGAGCGCGCACCCGAAAGGGCGACATTGACCACGTCCACCGGGCGCTCGGCGACCGCCGCGAGGCCGGAGGCGAGCAGCGCGGCCGGGGTCTGCCCGGCCCGGCGCACCCCCTGGCCGGCGGCCGTGGAGTCCCCGAGGACACCCAGGAACAGCGGCCCCGACCGGCCGAACGCCAGCCCGTACAGTCCGTCGCCGCGCGGCGGCAGGGGCGCGATCCCGCCACCGACGGACCGCTTCGCCAGCTGGACCTCCGCCAGCACCAGTCCCAGGGCGGCCACCCCGGCCAGGCCGATGCCGCCACCGCCGTAGGCCGCGCCCGCGGCGATGCGCCGTGCCACTCTCGCTCCCGACACCGCCCACCTCCTGTCGTCAAGACCTAACTGCCCGGTAACCGGTATCGCCCAATCACAGGTCGGTGCGCATACGCTTTACCGCACCCTCCGGCACCGCCCGGCCCCCTCCCGTACCTCTCGCATCTTTCGCACCTCTCATACCTCTCGCACCTTCCGTGCGACCCTCGCAACCATCGAGGCCCCGCCTCACCACCGCAGCAGCAGGACCGAGACCATCGGAACCGGCACCTTTCAGACGGAGATCCCGGAGAACAATTGTGCGCTTTTATGACTCGATGATCAGCCTGGTCGGCAATACCCCATTGGTGAAGCTGAACAATGTGACCGAGGGGATCCAGGCCACCGTCCTGGCCAAGGTCGAGTACTTCAACCCCGGCGGCTCGGTGAAGGACCGGATCGCCGTGCGCATGATCGAGGCGGCGGAGGAGAGCGGCGCGCTGCTCCCCGGGGGCACGATCGTGGAGCCGACCAGCGGCAATACCGGGGTCGGACTGGCGATCGTGGCCCAGCGCAAGGGCTACAAGTGCATCTTCGTCTGCCCGGACAAGGTGTCGACCGACAAGATCAACGTGCTGCGGGCCTACGGTGCCGAGGTCGTCGTCTGCCCCACGGCCGTCGACCCCGAGCACCCGGACTCGTACTACAACGTCTCCGACCGGCTGGTCCGGGAGACCCCGGGCGCCTGGAAGCCCGACCAGTACTCCAACCCGAACAACCCCCGTTCGCACTACGAGACCACCGGTCCCGAACTGTGGGAGCAGACCGACGGGAAGATCACCCATTTCGTGGCGGGTGTGGGCACCGGCGGCACGATCTCCGGTACCGGCCGCTACCTCAAGGAGATCAGCGACGGCGGGGTGCGGATCGTCGGCGCCGACCCCGAGGGCTCCGTCTACAGCGGCGGCTCCGGCCGTCCCTACCTGGTCGAGGGCGTCGGCGAGGACTTCTGGCCGACCGCGTACGACGCCTCCGTGACGGACGAGATCGTCGCCGTCTCGGACAAGGACTCCTTCCAGATGACCCGCCGCCTCGCCAAGGAGGAGGGGCTGCTGGTCGGCGGCTCCTGCGGGATGGCCGTCGTGGCGGCGCTGCGGGTCGCCGAAGGACTCGGCCCCGACGACGTCGTGGTCGTCCTGCTGCCGGACAGCGGACGCGGCTACCTTTCCAAGATCTTCAACGACGAGTGGATGGCCGACTACGGCTTCCTGGAGGAGGCGGGGCCCGCCGCCTCCGTCGGCGACGTACTCCGGCACAAGGAAGGCGGGAAGATCCCCGGCCTGGTCCATATGCACCCGGAGGAGACCGTCGGCGAGGCGATCGAGGTCCTCCGGGAGTACGGCGTCTCCCAGATGCCGATCGTCAAGCCGGGCGCGGGCCACCCCGATGTGATGGCCGCCGAAGTCATCGGCTCCGTGGTCGAGCGGGAGCTGCTCGGCGCGCTCTACACCGGGCGCGCCACCCTCGGCGACCCGCTGGACAAGCACATGAGCGCACCCCTGCCGCAGGTCGGCTCGGGCGAGCCGGTCGCCGATCTGATGGCGGTACTCGGCGACACCGCGCGCGCGGCGGACGCGGCGATCGTCCTGGTGGAGGGGAAGCCCACGGGCGTCGTCAGCCGCCAGGACCTGCTGTCGTTCCTGGCGTCGGGCGCGAAGTAGCCCCGCGCGGGCGGGGCGGGGCGCTGGGGAGGTCGCGCCCGGTGACCGGTCGCCCGCGCCCGCGACACGTACCCCGGAGTGGTTCACAGCGACGGAACGCGGGTTTCACACAGCCGCAGCACCGGCTTAACACGGTGCGGGGAGAGTAGAGGTGTCGGCGGGGCCCCGGCCAGGGGCACGGTCCCGCCGACACCCAGCCGGCGTCTTGGATCCTCCGGAGCGGCTCCCGGACCCGAAGGCGCCAGGACGCGGCGGTGAACGGCCGGTGACGGACCGGGCCGTACGCGTCCCACGCGGGGACCGCCGACGTCCCGTCTCCGGACCGGCGGTCCGGAGGTGGCGGTCCCCGCGTCTTCCCCGGCTGCCCTGCGGCAGGAGCCCGTACGGCCCACCGGCCCACCGGGCCTCTGCGCAACGGGGTTCCGGGCCGCGCGGCTCACCAACGCGCGGCCCGGAAGCATCGAATGTCCCGGACACCCCGAACATCCCGAATGTCCCGGACGGCCAGGAAGGGGCGGGGCCGGCCGGACGCGGGGCCGGACCGGCGCTCACCCGGCCCGGCCCCGGCTTTCACCCGGCCCGGACCGGGCCCTCACGCCTCCCAGTCGGAGCCCTGCTCCGGCTTACGGCTCCGGACGCGGGCGAAGAAGCCCTGGCCCCGGACCGAATGCACGAAATTCACCCCGACGATGCCGAGCCAGGTCACCACCAGGCCCTTGAAACCGGCGTTGACCACGCCGATCGCGGTCAGCGGCACGGCCAGGATCATCGAGAGGATCCCGAACCCGAACCGCTCGCCGAAGTTCGAGTCCTCCGGCTGAGCGGGTCGGGCCCCCCGGGCGACCACCATCTGCTGCTCGGCCAGCTGACGGCGGACCCGACGGTCGACCGTGCCGTCCACGCGCTGCTCGACCTTCTCCAGGAAGGAGTCGACGAGTGCGGACTCGTACTCCTCACCCAGTTCGCGGCGCGCGTGCAGGGTCGCGTCGAGTTCTTTTCTCAGCTCAGGGTCGCGGGCTTCCATACCGACAACGCTACGGGCCGGAACACGCCGCGTCAGTGGGGATACCCCCCGGACTTCCCCTACGGGAACCCCCGGGGTCGCCCCGGCGCCCGGCCGGAACGGGACAGTCTGCATATAGTCATGCAGAGTCCCGGGCGGCTGAATAAGCTGGTGGAGTCCCGGCGCCGACCGCTCGCGCCCGGGGGTGGCGCCCGAGCGGCAGCAGGAGGACCAGGCATGACGGACAGCCCCGCCGCGCGGCTGCAACAGCTCTTCGAGGGGCACCGGCTCACCCCCACCCAGCGGCGGATCGCGCACAGCATGGTGCGCCGCGCCGCCGATGTGCCGTTTCTGTCGAGTGTCGAGCTGGCCCAGGTCGCCGGGGTCAGCCAGCCCTCCGTCACCCGGTTCGCCGTCGCCCTCGGCTTCGACGGCTATCCGGCGCTCCGCCGCCATCTGCGGGAAGTCGTACCGCCCGGTGACGTACCCCCCGGGGACGACCTCAACGAGTACCAGCAGGCCGTCGGGGCCGAGATCGAGAATCTGCGGCGGCTCGGCGAACTTCTCGCCGACCCCGCGCCGCTGATCCGCGCGGCCCGGCTGCTCGCCGCCTCCCGGCCGCTGCCCGTGCTCGGGCTGCGGGCCGCCGCCGCGCAGGCACGCGGCTTCGCCTACTTCGCGGGCAAGGTCCACCCCGATGTCCGCCTCCTCGACGAGGGCGGCACCCTGCTCGCCGACCGGATCGACGACGCCCGGCACTCCGGCGCCACCGCCCTGCTCTGCTTCGCCCTGCCCCGGCACCCCCGCGAGGTGATCGAGGCCCTCGGCTGGGCCAGGGAGGCCGGACTGACCGTGATCACCGTCGCCGACTCGGCCTTCGCGCCCGTCGCCGCCGCCAGCGACCTGCTGATCCCGGCCGCAGTGGGCACCGGGCTCTCCTTCGACACCGCGTGCGCGCCGATGCTGCTGGGCCGGGTCCTGCTGGAGGCGATGTGCGACGAACTGCCGGACGCGCAGTCCCGGCTGGAGGAGTTCGACGCCAGGGCGGCGGCCCGGGGGCTGTTCGCCGAGTAGCGGTGGCCCGACGGCCGTTGTCCACAGGTGGTGCCGTTCTCAGACGCCGCTCAGAAAACGCCGCTAACCTGCCCGGGACGGGGACGATATCGGTGACTGTGGTGCGGAAGGAGCGGGGCGTGGGGCGCGGGGCGCATTCGCTGGCGAGAGTGGCGGTGGTGGTACGGGCGGGCGCGGCCCCCCTGTGGTGGCTCGGACTCCTGGGCGCCGCCGTGGGCGCCATGGTGCCGGGGCTGACCGGCCGCCGGATCGGACTGCTCACCGGAGCGGCCCTGTTCATCGTGGCGCTCGCCGTCACCTCCGTCGTACGCCGCCGCCGCTACACCCACTTCGCGGACGCCGCGACCCGGGCCGGGCGCGGCGATGTGCTCCAGGACCGGGCCGTGACGCTGCGGCTGCGCCGCAAGGCCCTGCGCTGGTGGCTGGGCGGCGCCTTCGTCGCGGCTGTCGTCAGCTCCTTCGCGCTGCCCGGCGCGATAGGTCTGGCGCTGGCAGGGGTGGGAGCCGGGCTCTGGGCGAAGGCGCTCTGGATCGGCCGCCGGGAGCGCGATACGGAGCAACTGCTGTGGCTCCGTATGGACTGGGTCGGTGCGGGTGCCGTCGGCAAGCCCGTCAAGGGATTCCGTACGACGGGCATCGCGGCGGGCGACGCGGCTCCGGGCGGCGCCCGCCGCCGCTGACCTCCGGTCCGGGCCCGCCGCGTCTCCCATGACCGGCCGCCCCGCTTTTGAGCCGGCCCGCTCCCTGCGCCCTGATGTCGTCGGCGGCCTGTGGCCCGCCTGTGGCTTGTCTCGCAGTTCCCCGAGCCCCTAAATGCCCTCCCGGGCACCGCCCTTGCGGAGGGGCGGGTGGGAAAGAGGCTGCCCCTTTTACCGAGGGCGGGGTCCTTTTCATGGCTGGTGCTGGGGAGAGCATTTAGGGGCGCGGGGAACTGCGCGAACGGCCCACGTCGGCGTGCGGTCGCCCGACAACCGTTGCCCGGCTGGGCGGACGGCGTGGGCCTCACCTGGAGGGCCAAGGTGCTGGGGGTCCCCCCATTGCCGAAGGCATAGGGGGCGGAACTGCGCGACAAGCCACGACGGTGCTGCGGGCGGCGGATACGGAAGCGTGCGGGGCCTCCGGAATCAGGAAGGCCCCGCCCGGGGGTCAGCAGGCGAGGCAGGGGATCGAGAGGGGGGACGCGGCGCCCTCCGGGAGGAGGATGCGGACTCCCAGCGCGCCGCACTGGGCGCACGGCATCCGGGTTCGGCAGCGGAAGGCGAGTACGACCTCCCGGTCGACATGGGCCGCCAGTTCGGCGTAGCGGGGGTCGACCCAGTCGGCCGAGTGGCCGTTGAGGTCTTCACCGGTCGTCATCGCGGAGGCTCTCCTCGGGGGTGGTACTCGGTGGTGCGGGCGTTCAGGCCCCGGCGCCGGGGTGCGGGCGGAGGCGGGCGGCGGGGCCGTCGACGAGGTCGCCGATCCGGGCGCCCGAGCGGCGGGCCTCCAGGTGGAGCCGGTCGATATTGACCCGGGGGCCCGCGAGCAGGGTCAGTACGGCCTGGGAGCCCGCCGCGTAGGCGGCGACGTACCCCCGTTCGCCCCGGACGAGCAACTCCTGGAAGCGGCCCTGGCCGCCCGCCTCCGAGAGCCGGACGCAGACCCCGAGGGCGACGGCGGTCAGTGCCGCCACGCCCTCCGGGTTGCCGGCGTCGGCGCCGAGCACCAGTCCGTTGGTGCCTGCCGCGAGGACGCCGGTCAGCTGCGGCATCCGCATTCTCAGGCGCTTGAGTTCGGCGAGTACGTTCTCCTCGGCCGCCACCACTTGCCTCCTCCCCGCGCGCGGGTCCGCGCGTCACGGCCCGGTCGTACGGCGGTGACGAGCAGGCTACGCAACGTGGCGGCATGCGGAAGGAGTTACTGGCATTTTCCGGCGGAACATGCCACCGGCCCGGTACAGTGCGCGCCCCCGGGGAGCCGGGCGGCGGCGGATCACGGCTCCAGCAGCGCGTCCGCCCGGTCGCCGCCGGACTCCGCGACGATCTCCGCCACCGTCTGTGCTGCCCGGACGGTGGAGAACGACACCTCCGGCCCGTCGCCGGATCCGGTGCCGGCCGGTGCCGTCCGGAAGCCGTGGATCGCGGGCCTGGGCAGGCTGTTGTAGCCGAAGTGGTTGGAGAAGTAGTACGCGCCCGTGTCCAGCGCCGCGACCACATCGCCCTCGGCCAGCGGCGGCAACGGCCGTGCCCGCGCCAGCAGATCGCCCGCGAAACACGCGGGTCCCGCCACGTCCTGGACCACCGGGGCGCCCCGCTTCGGCCGCCCCGCCGCGTCGTACGCCGCGATCCGCAGCGGCCAGGACTCCGGGTCGTACACAGTCCTGGTCGCCACCTGGACCCCGGCGTGGGTGAGGGCGATCGGCCGGCCGCCGGACACCTTCGCGTACTCGACCCGGGTGAGGATCAGGCCGTGCTTGGCCAGCAGGGACCGGCCGAACTCGGTGACCAGGCCGTACCGTCCGTCCAGCAGCCCGGGGACCCGCTCCTTCAGCAGTCGCGCGTACTCCTCGTACGTCGGCGTCTCCTCGTCCGAGCCGAAGTTCACCGGCAGTCCGCCGCCGATGTCGACGGTGTCGATCTGCCGCCGTCCGGCCGCCGCGTTGATCTCCTCGGCCAGTTCCCAGACCTCCCGTACACCCTCGGCCATCCGCTCGGGCGGTACGCCCTGCGAACCCGAGTGGGTGTGCAGCCGGGTCAGCCACGGCCGGTCCAGACAGAGCCGGACCAGTGCCGCCCGCGCGCCCTCGTCGCGGAGCGCGAAGCCGAATTTGGAGGTGGCGGTCGCCGTCGAGAGCGCGCTGATCGCGCCTCCGCCGACCTGCGCGTTCACCCTCAGGCCGAGCGGGGAGGCGGTGGGTCCGGCCGCCAGCAGGGCGTCCAGCCTGGCCACTTCGGCCGGGTTGTCGGCATTGACCGCGATCCCCAGTCTCAGCGCCTCGCGCAGTTCGCCGGGGGTCTTCGCGGGGGAGTCCAGCACGATCCGGCCGGCCGGTATTCCGGCGGCCCGGGCCAGGGCCAGCTCGCCGGGGCTGGCCACCTCGGCGCCCACACCGGCGGCGTTCAGCAGGGCCAGTACGGGGACGAGCGGCGCGGCCTTCACGGCGAAGGCGTGCAGTACGGGCGCGTCGGTGACGGCCGCGAAGGCGGTGTGGAGGGCGGCGGCCGAGGCCCGGATCCCGGCCGTGTCGAGCAGGGCGACGACCGGCTCCTCCTCGGTGAGCAGCCCTTGTTCGACGGCGGCACGGACGGCGGCGTCCCGGCGGCGGGCCCGGTCGAGCGCGGCGGGCGACACGGCGGGTGACGTGGCGGGCGAAGCGGTGGTGTCCGAACCGGGCCCGGTCACCTCCGGCCCGGTCGCCCCGGGCCCGTCCGGCGTATGCGGGCCGCCGGACCCGTCTCGCACATCCCGTACGTCCCGTCCGTCACGTCCGTCGTGACCCGGCTGCCCGTCCCGTCCTTCGAGAGTCATATGGCCCAGCCAACCATCCGGTGCCGTCCCGGCGCGAGTGTTGACTAGTCCTATTCATGAGATCAGGATGTGAATAGTTCGAGTCGGCGGGTGGTCGCGCGCCTGCGCTCGGACGGCCGCCGAGGACGCTGAGAACGCCGAGAACGCCGAGAACGCCGTAACGAGGAGGGCACACCATGCCAGGAGCCGCACCCGGAGCCGGGCCCCGCCCCGTGCGCGCCCCGCGCGGTACGGAGCTGACCGCCCTCGGCTGGCAGCAGGAGGCCGCCCTGCGGATGCTCCAGAACAACCTCGACCCCGAGGTCGCCGAACACCCCGACCGGCTCGTCGTCTACGGCGGCACCGGCAAGGCCGCCCGCGACTGGCGCTCCTTCGACGCCATGGTCCGCACCCTGACCACCCTCAAGGCCGACGAGACCATGCTGGTCCAGTCCGGCCGCCCGGTCGGCGTGATGCAGACCCACGAATGGGCGCCGCGGGTCCTGATCGCCAACTCCAATCTGGTCGGCGACTGGGCCACCTGGGAGGAGTTCCGCAGGCTCGAAGCCCTCGGACTCACCATGTACGGCCAGATGACCGCCGGATCCTGGATCTACATCGGCACCCAGGGCATCCTCCAGGGCACCTACGAGACCTTCGCCGCCGTCGCCGCCAAACGGTTCGGCGGCAGCCTCGCCGGAACCATCACCCTGACCGCCGGACTCGGCGGCATGGGCGGCGCCCAGCCGCTCGCCGTCACCATGAACGACGGCGTCGCGATCTGTGTCGACTGCGACCCCCGGGCCGTGGAACGCCGGATCGAGCACCGCTATCTCGACGTCCGGGCCGACTCCGTCGAACACGCCCTGCGGCTCGCCGTCGAGGCCCGGGACGCCCGCCGCCCCCTCTCCATCGGACTGCTCGGCAACGCCGCCGAGATACTGCCGAGGCTGCTCGCCGAGGGCGCGCCGATCGACATCGTCACCGACCAGACCTCCGCCCACGACCCGCTCGCCTATCTCCCCACCGGTGTCGACTTCGCCGATATGGCCACCGCCGCCGCCAAGGACCCGGCCGGGTTCACCACCCGGGCCCGGGAGTCCATGGCCCGGCACGTGGAGGCCATGGTCGGCTTCATGGACGCGGGCGCCGAGGTCTTCGACTACGGCAACTCCATCCGGGGCGAGGCGAAACTCGCGGGCTACGAGCGGGCCTTCGCCTTCCCCGGCTTCGTACCCGCCTACATCCGGCCCCTGTTCTGCGAGGGCAAGGGCCCCTTCCGCTGGGCCGCCCTCTCCGGCGACCCCGCCGACATCGCCAGAACCGACCGGGCGATGCTGGAACTCTTCCCCGAGAACGAGTCCCTGGCCCGCTGGATCCGGCTCGCGGGCGAACGCGTCCACTTCCAGGGCCTGCCCGCCCGGATCTGCTGGCTCGGCTACGGCGAACGGGACCGCGCCGGAGAGCGCTTCAACGACATGGTCGCGAGCGGGGAACTGGCCGCGCCGCTCGCCATCGGCCGCGACCACCTCGACTGCGGCTCGGTGGCCTCCCCGTACCGCGAGACCGAGGCCATGCTCGACGGCTCCGACGCCATCGCCGACTGGCCGCTGCTCAACGCCATGGTCAATGTGGCCTCCGGCGCCTCCTGGGTCTCCCTCCACCACGGCGGCGGCGTCGGCATGGGCCGCTCCATCCACGCCGGACAGGTCACCGTCGCGGACGGCACCCCGCTCGCGGGCGAGAAGGTCCGCCGGGTGCTCACCAACGACCCGGGCATGGGCGTCATCCGCCATGTCGACGCCGGATACGAGAGCGCGGAGGCGGTCGCCGAGGCGCAGGGGGTACGGATCCCGATGCGCGAGGAGCCCGGCCCCGTCCCCACACACGAATCCGGTTCCGGCTCGGGGGAGGCCGAAGCGTGAACGCCACCGCCCCCTCCTTCCACACCATGTGGCGGGAGCTGGCCCCCATCGGCCGCGACCCGGCCGGCGGCGGCTACCGGCGCCACGCCTGGACCGGCGCCGACACCGACTGCCGCGCCTGGTTCCGGGCCCAGGCCGAGACGCGCGGCCTCGCCTACGAGACCGACCGCAACGGCAACCAGTGGGCCTGGCTCGGCGACCCGGCCGCCGGGGACGCCGTCGTCACCGGCTCCCATCTCGACTCCGTCCCCGACGGCGGCGCCTACGACGGCCCCCTCGGTGTCGTCTCCGCCTTCGCGGCGCTCGACGAGATCCGCCGCCGGGGCGCCGAGTTCACCCGGCCCTTCGCCGTCGTCAACTTCGGCGACGAGGAGGGCGCCCGGTTCGGGCTCGCCTGCGTCGGCTCCCGGCTCGCCGCCGGACAGCTCACCCGGGAGGCCGCGTACGCCCTCACCGACGCCGACGGCATCACCCTCCCCGAGGCCATGGAACGGGCCGGACACGACCCGGCCGCCATCGGGCCCGACCCCGGGCGGCTCGCCCGGATCGGCGCGTACGTCGAACTCCACATCGAGCAGGGCCGGGCCCTCGACCTCAGCGGCGACCGGGTCGGCCTCGCCTCCGCGATCTGGCCGCACGGCCGCTGGCGGTTCGACTTCACCGGCGAGGCCAACCACGCGGGCACCACCAGGATCGCCGACCGCCGCGACCCGATGCTGGGCTACGCGGAGACCGTGCTCGCCGCCCGCCGGGCCGCCGAGGCCGCGGGCGCCGTCGCCACCTTCGGCAAGGTCGCCGTCGAACCCAACGGCGTCAACGCCATCCCGTCCCTGGTCCGGGGCTGGCTCGACTCCCGCGCCGCCGACCCCGAGACCCTGGACGCGGTGGTCGCCGCGATCGAGACGGCGGCCCGGGAACGGGCGGCCCGCGACGGGGTCGGCGTCACGGTGGTACGGGAGTCGTTCACCCCCGTCGTCGAGTTCGGGCACGCCCTGCGCGACGAACTCGACCGGCTGCTCGGCGGCTCCGTACCCGTACTCGGCACCGGGGCGGGCCATGACGCGGGCATCCTCTCCGGGGCCGTACCGACCGCGATGCTCTTCGTCCGCAACCCGACCGGGGTCTCCCACTCCCCGGCCGAATCGGCGGCCGAGGACGACTGCGTCGCGGGCGTCCTGGCCCTGGCGGACATCGTGGAGGGGCTGGCATGCGCGACCCGGTGACCAACGGCGCTGCGGGCGGCAGCCGTACGGGCCCGGCCCCGGACGAGCGGGTCCTCTGGGCCGAACACGCCTGGCTGGGCGACCGGACGGAACCGGGCGTCGCCCTCGGCGTCACCGCCGACGGCCGGATCTCCACCGTCCGCACCGGCGTCCCCGTCCCGCCCCCCGGCGCCCGCGAACTGCGCGGACTCACCGTCCCCGGCCTCGCCGACACCCACTCCCACGCCTTCCACCGGGCCCTGCGCGGCACCGTCCAGGTCGGCTCCGGCACCTTCTGGACCTGGCGCGAGGTGATGTACGGAATCGCCGCCCGGCTCACCCCGGAGACGTACTACACCCTCGCCCGCGCGGTCTACGCCGAGATGGCGCTCGCGGGCATCACCGCCGTCGGCGAGTTCCACTACCTCCACCACGCGCCCGACGGCCGCCCCTACGCCGACCCCAACGCCATGGGCCTCGCCCTGATCGAGGCCGCGCGGGACGCGGGCGTACGGATCACCCTCCTCGACACCGTCTATCTGCACGGCGGCCTCACCGCCGGGGGCCACACCCCGCTGACGGGCCCCCAGATCCGGTTCGGCGACGGCACCGCCGACGCCTGGTACGAGCGGTGGACCCGGCTGCGGGAACGGGACGACGACCACGCCGGGGTGCGGATCGGGGCCGCCGTGCACTCCGTCCGCGCCTTCGCCGAAGCCGACGGATACGCGGACTTCGTACGGCGCACCGACGGCGTCCCCGTCCATGTCCACCTCTCCGAACAGCCCGCCGAGAACGAGGCGTGCCTCGCCCTCCACGGCGTCACCCCCACCCGCCTCCTCGACCGGCACGGCTTCTGGAAACCCACCACCACCGCCGTCCACGCCACCCACCTCACCGACGACGACATCCGGATCCTCGGCTCGGCCGGAGCCGGGGTCTGCATGTGCCCCACCACCGAACGCGACCTCGCCGACGGCATCGGCCGCGCCGCCGACCTGGGCCGCGCGGGCAGTCCCCTCAGCCTCGGCACCGACAGCCACGCCGTGATCGACATCCTCGAAGAGGCCCGCGCGATGGAGCTGAACGAACGGCTCAGGACCAGGACCCGGGGCCACTGGACCGCCGCCGCCCTGCTGCGCGCCGCCACCGAGGACGGCCACGCCGCCCTCGGCCGCCCCGACGCGGGCCGGATCGAACCCGGCGCGCCCGCCGACCTCACCACCGTCGCCCTCGACACCGTCCGCACCGCGGGCCCGGTACCCCGGCTCGCGGCGGAGGCCGTGGTCTTCGCCGGGACGGCGGCCGACGTCCGGGACGTGATCGTCGGCGGCCGGACCGTCGTCGCGGGCGGAGTCCACCGCTCCGTACCGGACCCGGCGGCGGAACTGGTCCGGGCGATCGCGGCGGTGCGGTCGTGACCCCCGTACGCAGCCCCGTACGCCGCCCCACCGGCAAGGAGCCCCTGGCATGACCACCACCCTCATCACCGATATCGGCGTCCTCGTCACCAACACCCCCGGCCTCGGCGACGACTCCACCCCCCTCGGGCTGCTCCACGACGCCGCCCTCGTCGTCGACGCGGCCGACGGCCGGATCGTCTGGGCGGGCCCGGCGGCCGACGCGCCCGACGCCGACCGGCGGTACGACGCCGGAGGCCGCGCCGCGATCCCCGGCTTCGTCGACTCCCACTCCCATCTCGTCTTCGCGGGCGACCGGACCGCCGAGTTCAACGCCCGGATGTCCGGCCGCCGCTACGAGGCGGGCGGCATCCGCACCACCGTCGCCGCCACCCGGGCCGCGACCGACGACGAACTCGACGCCAACGTCACCCGCTATCTCGCCGAAGCCCTCCGCCAGGGCACCACCACCTTCGAAACCAAGTCCGGCTACGGACTCACCGTCGAGGACGAGGCCCGCGCCCTGCGGATCGCCGCCCGGCACACCGACGAGGTCACCTACCTCGGCGCCCATGTCGTCGCCCCCGAATACGCCGACGACCCGGCCGGCTACGTCGACCTGGTCACCGGCCCCATGCTCGACGCCTGCGCGCCGCACGCCCGCTGGGTCGACGTCTTCTGCGAACGGGGCGCCTTCGACGGCGACCAGGCGCGGGCCGTCCTCACCGCGGGGGCGGCCCGCGGCCTGGTACCGCGCGTCCACGCCAACCAACTCGGTCCCGGACCCGGCGTCCGGCTCGCCGTCGAACTGGGCGCCGCCAGCGCCGACCACTGCACCCACCTCTCCGACGCCGACGTCGCCGCCCTCGCCGACGCCCGGGCCACGACCGTCGCCACCCTCCTCCCGGGAGCCGAGTTCTCCACCCGGGCCCGGTGGCCCGACGCCCGGCGACTGCTCGACGCGGGCGCCACGGTCGCCCTCTCCACCGACTGCAACCCGGGGTCGTCGTTCACCTCGTCCATGCCGTTCTGTATCGCCCTGGCGGTCCGCGACATGGGAATGACCCCCGACGAGGCGGTCTGGTCGGCGACGGCGGGCGGCGCGGCGGCCCTCCGGCGCACCGACATCGGCCGCCTCGCGCCCGGCGCGCGCGCGGACGTGGCCCTCCTGGACGCCCCGAGCCCGGTCCACCTGGCGTACCGCCCGGGAGTCCCCCTCGTCCACCAGGTCTGGCGCGCCGGCACCCAGGCGGGGTGACCCCGCCTGACGCCCTCCGGGCGGGGGTAGTGCCCCCTCCGGAGGTGTTTCACCCGCGCGCCGGTGGGTGGCTTGTCGCGCAGTTCTCCGCGCCCCTGGTTGCCCTTCTCGCCGCCCTTGGTAAGAGGCTGCTCCTCATACCGGGGGCGGGGTCCTTTTCAGGGCCGGTGCTGGGGAGAGCATTTAGGGGCGCGGGGAACTGCGCGAACGGCCACAGGCGGTCCGCGGACCGCCGACAGCGCTTGGGCGCAGGGCGCGGCCCGGGTAGTCGGGGCGATGGCCCCGGAGGGCTCGGGGCCTCCCGGGCTCGGGACCCTGGCGGGCCGCGCGGCTCAGGCGCGGAGGTGCGCGTACGCCTCCGGGTGCTCACGGAGGAAGTCCGGGAAGGAGCGCGCCGGGCGGCCCGTCAGGCGCGGCACCGCGTCCGAGACCGGCGCCAGTTCACCCGCCGCGATCGCCTCGTACGACGTCACCCAGCCCGTCACCGCCCACTCCGGCGCCCCGAACGAGGCGCGGGACTCGTACGCCTCCGCCCGGCTCTCGGGGACGTAGGCGACGGTCCGGCCCGCGAACCGGGACAGCTCTTCGGCGGCTTCGGCGAGGGTGATCGCCGACGGGCCCGTCAGGTCGTAGACGGCGCTGTCGTGGCCCTCGCCGAGCAGGACGGCGACCGCCGCGTCCGCCACGTCGTCATGGGCGACGGCGGAGACCCGGCCCGCCCCGGCCGGGCCCCGGATCACCCCGTCGGCGCCCGCCATCCCGGCGATCGCCGACTGGTAGAAGCTGTCGCGCAGAAAGGTGTACCGCAGTGGCGACGCCCGGATGTACTCCTCGGTGTACCAGTGGTCGCGGGCGAAGGTGAACGTCGACTCGGGCCCCGCGCCCAGGAACGACACGTAGACGACCCGGTCCACCCCGGCCGCCACCGCCGAGTCGATCGCGATCTGGTGTTCCCGGACCCGGCCCGGGTCCTCGTGTCCGGAGACCAGGAAGAGCGTCCGGGCCCCGGCGCACGCCCGGCGCATGCCGTCCTCGTCGCCGTACGACGCGATCCGGGCCTTCGCGCCCCCGGCCAGTTCGGGCAGCCGTTCCGGGTCCCGTCCCAGCAGCCGGACGCCGGTGCCCCGCCCGGCGAGCCGCCGGGCGACCCGCCCGCCGAGCTGTCCGGAGGCGCCCGTGACGGCGATGACGGTATTCATGGCACGGATCCTTCCGGCGGGGCCTCGTACGGCATGTGTACGCGTACCCGCCCAGTGTCCGCGACCGGCCGCGCGCCCGCAGTCCGGGGCCCGCGGTCCGGCGTCCTGTTCCGCCGTCCGGGGGACCCCGGCCGTTCCGGCGGGCGCCCCGGCTCAGCGGGCCGCGCCGCTCCCGGCCGCCGTCCGGAAGGTTTCGAAGACCGCCAGATAGTTCAGGTCCCCGTACCCGGCCGCGACGGCCCGTTCGGCGATCTCCCGCATCAGCCGGGGCTGGTCGTCGGGGACACCCACCTCGCGGCTGGTCCGGACGATGTGGTCGAGCGCGTTGAGGTTCATTCGCAGGGTGCCCAGCTCGCCGGGGTACTCCGCGCGGTCCAGATCGCCCGCGCCGGCCCGCAGGCCCTCGGGTGCCAGGACGGCCGGGGCGAACCAGCCGAGGGCCAGCTCCGCGAAGTCGGCCGCCGGTACGCCCGCCGAGCCGACCAGCGCGGCGGCGTGCAGCCAGCCGTTCATGTTGGCGTACATCATTTCCAGCAGGGCGGTGTTGTAGAGGACGGCGAGCCCGGTGTCCGGGCCGAGATAGCGGGGGTCGCCCAGGGGCTCCAGTACCGGCCGGGCGGAGTCGAAGTGCTCGCGGGGGCCGCTGTAGAGGAAGACCGCGCCGGGGGAGCCGACCATCGGCGGCGGCACCATGATCGCGCCGTCGAGATAGCCGAACTCCCGGTCGGCGGCCCAGGAAGCGGCGGTACGCGCCTCCTCGGGGGTGCCGGAGTTGAGATTGACGACCAGCGGGCGGGCCCGGCCGGGGACTTCGGGGACCTCGATGTCGCCGAAGGCCTCGTACAGCGACTCGTAGTCCTTGGTACAGACGACGACCACCTCGGCGGCGGCGACCGCGTCGGACACCGAACCGGCCCGGCGGGCGCCCCGGGCGACCAGGTCGTCGGCGCGGGCGGCGGTCCGGTTCCAGACGGTCAGGGGATGCCCGGCGCGCAGATATGTCTCGGCGAGTACGACACCCATCGGGCCGAGCCCGACGACGGCGACGGGGGCGGGTGCGAGGGCGGATGCGGGCGTGGGGGTGGTGGGGCCGGTCGGCCGGTTCGTTGTCATGCCCGGAGGCTAAAGTCTGACACCGGTGTGAGAGTCAAACGCGATCGCGGACGGTGACCGGACACATGGGGATACGGATCGGGGAGTTCGCCCGGCGGACCGGGACGAGCCAGCGGATGCTGCGCTACTACGAACAGCAGGGCCTGTTGTGGCCCCATCGCGGCACCGGCGGATACCGGGAGTACGCCGAGGACGACACGGACACGGTGCGCCGGATCAGGATGCTGCTGGCGGCCGGGCTCAACACCCGGACCATCGCCGAACTCCTGCCGTGCACCGTCGCCGACGGGGAGAGCCTGATACCCGCCTGCTCCGGGCTGGTGCCCGGACTCGAACGCGAACGGGAACGGATCGACCGGGCGATGGCGGATCTGCTGGCGGCCCGTACGGCGCTGGACGCGCTGGTCGCGGCCGCCCCCGGGGTGGACGCCACGGGCGCGGAGATCTGTCTCGCGGCGGACGGCTGACCCGCCCCCGCCCACCTTTCGGGTGTCCCGGGTTCCGACATTTTCCCCACAAGTGGAACGCAACCGTCTGTCCGCCCCTCTATCTCCGCGCCAAGTTGCGGACCGGCATGGCCGGTTGACGCATTGTCATGTCCCATTAAGAGGTGATCTATGAGACCGGGACTCTCGCGGAGTACGGGCCTGCGGCCGGCCGCAGGGCCGCGCCGGACGTTCCACCGGGTACTCGCCCAGGCCCTGGCCGGAGTGATGGCGGCCGGACTGCTCACGGCGGGCGGGCTCCTGGCCGCCGCGCCGAGCGCGCAGGCCGCGCCCGCGGAACCGCATACGGCCACCGAGGTCTATCTGACCAATGTGGCCAACGGGGGGATGGTCAAGGCCAACGGCTCCCCGGGCATGGTGACCAACCCCAAGGGCAACGAGGACCACCAGCAGGTCCGGCTGGAGAAGCGGCCCAGCGGCAAGTACTGGATCACCCGGGGCGGACAGTGCTTCGCCAAGGCGCCCTATATCGATATGGCCATGACGGAGATGCGGGCCTGCGGTGACCTCACGGAGTTCACCTTCCAGAGCCTCGGCGGTGAGCGGTTCCGGCTGCTGAACTGGGATCAGCACGAGAACCGGGAGCGGATGCTCCACTCCTCCGCGGTGGGCGGCCGGGCGAACCTGATGCCGGTCCCGGCCACTCCGAACGACGAGTACGCCTGGTACGTCACCCCGATCGACCCGACGCGCCAGGACATCAGGCACGTGCCGAACGAGGCCCGGACGTACGACCAGATGACCTATCTGACCACGCACAACTCGTTCTGGAACGACGAGGACCTGTCGGCACCGGGGATCCCGGCCCAGCCCCACTCGATCCGGACGCAGCTGAACCAGGACGTCCGGGGCCTGATGCTCGACGTCTACGACAACAACATCCACGGCAACACCCGGCTCTGCCACGGCAGCTGTCTGGACACCAACCGGGTGACCGAGCCGATCCTCCGCGACATCGTCGAATGGATGAACGAGCCGCGGAACTCGCGGGAGATCGTCACCATCTTCCTCCAGGACGAGTCCTCGCCCGCGAACCTGAAGAAGGACCTCGACGCCGTCCCGGGCCTGAACAACCTGATCTTCGACCCGGCGGCCCAGGGCGTCCGGCAGAACGGCTGGCCGACGGTCGGCGCCATGGCGAACGCCGGCAAGCGGCTGGTGATCTTCTCCAGCAAGGCCGACAGCCGCCAGGACTACGGTGTCGCCCTCCAGTCGTCGTGGACGGTGGAGAACTACTGGGAGATGGGCCTGCCCGGCTTCGACGCCGACTGGTCCTGCTACACCCGGTGGGGCAACATTCCGCTGGTCCAGGAGGAGGAGAAGTTCCGGCGGCTGTTCGTGATGAACCACTTCCGGAAGTACCCCAGCGCGCCGACCGCCGCCAACGACAACGCCAAGCTGGCGAACCGGGCGGGCCGCTTCTGTATGCCCGCGGCCCGTAAGAAGCCCAACTTCTTCGCCGTCGACCAGTACCGGGACGGCAACCCCATGGCCGCCGTCAACGAGTTCCAGGACTTCACCTACCACGGCGACACGCCCGGCAACGGAGGCACCCCGACCTGGAAGGCGCCCCGGCTCGCCGTGATGCCGCTCGGGGACTCGATCACCCTCGGCGTCGGCGCGAGCACCTGCGCGGCGGGACGCGAGAAGTGCGAGGGCTACCGCAAGATCCTCCGCGACCAGCTCGCGCCCCACGCCACGGAGCTGGACTTCGTCGGCTCCCAGCAGAACGGAAACCACGCCGACTCACAGCACGAGGGCCACTCCGGCTGGATGATCGACGGCATCCTGGAGAACATCGACAACTGGCTGGTGGCGGCCAAGCCCAATGTGATCACCCTGCACATCGGCAGCAACGACATCAACCGTGAGGCCGCCGTCCAGGACGCCCCGGCCCGGCTGGCCCGGCTGGTCAACCGGATCACCACCGTCTCCCCGGAGACCATCGTCCTGCTCGCCCCGATCGTGCCCAACAGCCGCCCCGGCAAGCAGCCCCTGGTCGACGCGTACAACGCGGCCATCCCGGGGATCGTCGCCGCCGAGCGCGCCAACGCCCGCAAGGTGGAGCAGGTCGACTTCAGCGCCATCACGGCGGCCGACCTCGACGACGGGCTCCACCCCAAGGACTCCGGCTACCAGAAGATGGCCGACGCCTTCGCGAAGTCCCTGGCCGCCACGGTCGCCAAGGACTGGCTCACGCCGCATGTGACGGTCACCCCCGGCCCGCCGCTGGGCGGCGACGCGCAGGGCGACTACGACGTCGACTACGACGGCGACGGCCGGACCGACTACCTGGTCCTCGGCCCCAACGGGGCCCTGACCGTCCACCGCAACAACCCGGCCGGCGGCTGGACCAACCTGGGCCAGGTCGCCAACGGTTCGCCGAACTGGACGAAGGACGACGTCCGGTTCGCCGATGTCACCGGTGACGGCCGGGTCGACTACCTGGTCCTGGGCGCGAACGGCGCGGTGACGGCGTACCGGAACGACCTGAACAACCAGTGGACGAACCTCGGGCAGATCGCCAACGGCTCCGCCAACTGGACGAAGAGCGATATCCGGTTCGCCGACCACGACGGTGACGGCGACGCCGACTACCTCGTCCTCGGCCCGACCGGCGCGACGACCGTGTACCGGAACGACCTCAACAACCAGTGGACCAACCTGGGCCAGGTCGCCAACGGCTCGGTGAACTGGACCAAGGGCGACGTCCGGTTCGCCGATGTCACCGGTGACGGCCGGGCGGACTACCTGGTCCTGGGGACGAACGGCGCGGTGACGGCGTACCGGAACGACCTGAACAACCAGTGGACGAATCTCGGGCAGATCGCCAACGGTTCGCCGAACTGGATGAAGGGTGACGTCCGGTTCGCCGACTACGACGGTGACGGCCGCGCCGACTACCTCGTCCTGGGGACGAACGGCTCGGTGGACGCGTACCGCAACGACCTCAACAACCAGTGGACGAACCTCGGCCGGGTGGCCACGGGCTCGTCCAACTGGACCAAGGCGGACGTCCGCGTCTGACGCCCCCGCCCCGCTCCGGCCGCCGTACCGTCCCCGCCCGGGACGGTACGGCGGTCCGCTTTCCGGCCCGACCCGGCTACGCCAGCCGTCGCTTCAGTGCCCGGCTGACCGGGGTCTCCACGAACCGGAACACCAGATACGAGACCACCAGCATCGCGGCCGTGATCGACCCCACCAGCAGCCAGGGGTCCACGCCCCGCCGCCCGAAGAAGTGGATCAGCTCCCAGCCGATCACCTGGTGCAGCAGATACAGCGGATAGGTGAGCGCGCCCGCGACCGGCAGCCAGCGCCACTTGATCCAGGAGAGTTTCCGGGTGGCGACCAGCGCCATCAGACCGAAGGAGACGCCCATGACGGCCGTCACCGGCCAGACCGACTTCACCGCGAGGAACGACAGCCGCTGGAACTCGTCGACGGTGGGCCCGAGCGACGCCAGGAACGACACCCCCACGATGCCGAAGAGCAGCAGATTCGGCTGGAATCTGTACATCAGATAGAACGCCATACCCGCGATGAAGAACCAGCTGTACTCGGGGATCAGCAGCAGTCGCAGCGGCCCGTGCGGGGCCTCGGCCACCAGCAGGGTCGCCGCGCCCCAGACACAGCAGAAGAGGATCACCCGCCGGTAGGTCAGCCCGAACCAGGCGACGATCAGAAAGAGCAGATAGAACCGCAGCTCGGTGAAGAGGGTCCAGTAGACGGTGTCGACATGGCGGACGTGCAGCGGCTGCTGGAGCATGGTCAGATTCACCAGTACGTCGTTCCCCGGCAGCCGCCGCCGCCCGCCCGGGATCACCATCAGGGTGACCGTGGTCGCGATCACCGCGAACCAGTAGGCGGGATAGAGCCGGACCACCCGGGAGACGAAGAAGCTCTTCACCGGACGCCCCCACGCGCTCATACAGATCACGAAGCCGCTGATCACAAAGAAGATCTGGACCCCGAGATAGCCGTAGGCGGTGAACCGGTAGAGCTCCGGGAAGACGTCCTTCACCGGCTGCTGCCAACTGCCGCCGCGCGCGGTGTAGTGATACAGCACGACCATGAGCGCGGCCCCGATCCGCAGCCCGTCGAGGACGTACAGCCGCTCGCCCCGCCGCTTCCCGCCCGCCGGAGACGCCGGGTCCGGGTGCGCCGTCGGACGACCCGGATGACCATCCGCCCCACCGGACGGTGAAGGAAGAGGTTCATGGGGTACACGATGTGGCGATTCAGTAAATGTAGGCATTAGTCGCACTCGTACTTCTCCGCGGGTACGCAGGGACTCGGTCAACAAGGAATCCGGGCCCCGCGTCCGGACACGGGAACCCCTTGCCCCGACGGTGAACCGGCCACCGACGGGGGTCGACTGCCCGAGCTTCGGCGGATCATTCCGGTGTGACCGGCCGCTGCGGGCGAGTACTGGGTTGGACCCTCACCCCCGCCCTACAGTTGTGCTTATCGCGTGATCATTCATATGGCGGCCGGAAAGATCATTTCCTTTGCCGCCCGAGCGGCGAGACGGCCCCGGAAATGCCGGAAGCCGCCCTCCCGGCGGGGAAAGCGGCTTCTCGTACGACGTCCGGGACGAATCCGCGCGCGTCAGTACATCAGGCGGTACGTGTTCCAGCCGGTGCCGATCTTGGCCATCGGCTTGAAGGGGGCGTTGGTGACGCCCGTACCGGAGTAGCGGAAGAGCGCGCCCGCCTTGTCGCGGGCGATGATGTCGCTCTTGCCGTCCCGGTCGAGGTCGCCGACGCCGACGAGGGCGTTGAAGGTGTTCCAGCCGCCGCCGATCCTGACCCGGGGCTTGAAGGGCTTCTTGTAGTCGCCGCTGCCGGGGTGGATCCACAGCACGCCGGACTTGTCGGCGGTGACGATGTCGGCCCTGCCGTCGCCCGTGAGGTCGCCGACGCCCGCGATCTGGCTGTAGATGTTCCAGCCGGTGCCGATCTTGGCGCGCGGGGCGACCTTGCCGTTGGCGTAGCCCAGATACAGCCACAGGTTGCCCGACTTGTCCCGGGCGAGCAGATCGGCGGACGCCGCGCCGCCGAGGTTGCCGGGGGAGATGGCCTTGTCGTAGATCTGCCAGCCGCCGCCGACCGTGAGGGAGGTGGTCGCGGTGCCGTAGCTGAGGGTGCCGTCGTCGAGCCAGAGCCAGAGAGCCTCGGCTTCGCCGTCGCCGTCGTTGTCGGCCTGGGCGGCGTTGGTGACGGTCTCGGCGCCGGTGGCGAGGTGGAACCGGGGGCCGTAGCCGCCGCGGCCGTCGGGCTCGTACAGATAGAGGTTTCCGCCGGATATGCCGCGCAGCCAGCGGTACTCGGCCGTCGCGGCCGTCTTCGCGGTACTGCGGGCGCCCACCCGCTGCTGCTTCGCGAGCTGGGCCCGCTCGGCGGACATGACGTCGCCCGCCGGGGCGGACGGGGCTCCGGAGTCGCCGGCCGCGACGGCGCTCGTGCCGGTGGCGACGAGGGCGGCGGTGAGGGCGGCGACGGTGACACGGGAGAGCGCGCCCCCGCGGTTGATCGATGCTGCCATGGAGGCCACTTCCGTGAGTGAAGAGGGATATGACGCGAGGAGCCGCACCCCTGGCGGGGGTGCGGCTCCCTAGGGTCAGCCGTCCGGGCCCTGACGGGCCGGGGTGGAGCCGATTTAGAAGATCACGCGGTAGGTGTTCCAGCCGCCGGTGCCGATCTTGGCCATCGGCTTGAAGGGGGCGTTGGTGATACCGGTGCCCGAGTAGCGGAACAGGGCGCCCGCCTTGTCGCGGGCGATGATGTCGCTGCGACCGTCGAAGTCCAGGTCGCCGACGCCGACCAGGTTGTTGAAGGTGTTCCAGCCGCCGCCGATCTTGACGCGGGCGCTGAACGGCTTCTTGTAGTCGCCGGTGCCCGGGTGGATCCACAGCACGCCGGACTTGTCGGCGGTGACGATGTCGGCCTTGCCGTCGTCGGTCAGGTCGCCGACGCCCGCGATCTGGCTGTAGATGTTCCAGCCGGTGCCGATCTTGGCGCGCGGGGCGACCTTGCCGTTGGCGTAGCCCAGGTACAGGTAGAGGTTGCCGGAGCCGTCCCGGGCGAGCAGGTCGGCGCTGGCGGCGCCGCCGAGGTTGCCGGGCGAGATCACCTTGTTGAAGGTGTTCCAGCCGCCGCCGACGTTGACCACGTCGGCCTCGTTGGACGCGTAGGCCATGTAGCCTGCGGTGTCCCAGACCCAGAAGTCGTCGGCGACGCCGTCGCCGTCGTTGTCGGCCTGCTGGGCGTTCTTGATGTAGGTCCACTGGTCGGTGACCCAGCTGCGGGCGTCGTACCCGCCGCTGCCGTTGGGCGCGTAGTCGTACAGGGTCGAGCCGGAGATCGCGCCCAGCCAGCGGTACTCGGCCGCGACATTGGCCTTCGCGACGCTGCGGCCGCTGACGGGTGCCTGCTGCTTCTTCTTCGCGACCAGCTCGGCCGCCGCGGCGGCGGCCTTCGTCGGGGCGGTGTTGCCCGGGTTGTCGGCCGCGACGGCGCTCGTGCCGGTGGCGACGAGGGCGGCGGTGAGGGCGGCGACGGTGACACGGGACAGCGCGCCCGTGCGGTTGAAGGCAGTCTTTGCCATTAAATGCCACTCCGAAAGAGTTAGGGAGTGAACTTCCCCCCTGGAAGGTTCACTACGTTTGGCTATCTTTCCATGCGTTTCGCAACGGTCAACCCCAATTGACCTGGGTCGAGAAGCGGGGCTTGGACGGCCTCGACGGTCGGTTGCGACGCGGAGGCCGAGGTCCCGTTTCCCGACGCGCATGGAGGCGTACGGTCGAACGGATCCGGCCGTGTCGTACTGATGACGACGTTCTACCTTAAGACGTTGGTTCCGGTGATAAGCGCGGAATATTCCGTCAGGCCGGTGATACTCCCGGACCGAGGTGCGGGGCGGTGCCCGTTCACGAAGAAGTACCCCCGGTCGAATCCCCCGTTGCCACCCGCCGGTCCTGCGGCTTCGAGCCGCCCATCGGCCGGGTGGCCGGCCCGGGAAAATCGGGCCGACACAGGTACGACCCGCGAGGGTGCGGGAGGGTTGTACGCCCGTGGAAGATTTTTTTCCGGCGCCGCGCAAGTGGGCGCCGGGGCCGTTTCGCTCTCTGCCGCTGTTCCGCTGACATCCGGTACGGGGAGGAGGCCGCGCCCCCCGTGCGGCGCGGCCTCCCGTCGTGGTCCCCCGTGTGCCCGGTCAGTCCCAGGTGGGGTCGTCGGTCAGAACATCAGGCGGTAACTGTTCCATCCGCCGGTGCCGATCTGTGCGCGGGGCTTGAAGGGCGCGGTGGCGTTCCCGGTGCCCGAGTAGCGCCACAGGGTGCCGTCGTTGCCCCGGGCGATCATGTCGTTGGTGCCGTCGGCGTCGAGGTCGCCGATGCCGACCAGGTTGTTGAAGGTGTTCCAGCCGCCGCCGACGCGGACCCGCGGCTTGAAGGGCTTGGTGTAGTCGCCGGTACCGGGGTGGAGCCAGAGGATCCCGTCGGTGTCGGCCGCGACGATGTCGGCCTTGCCGTCGCCGGTGTAGTCGCCGTTCCCGGCGATGTTCTTGTAGATGTTCCAGCCGCTGCCGATCTTCTGCCGGACGCTGACCCGGCCGTCCGCGTAGCCGAGGTAGAGCCAGAGGTCTCCCGCCGCGTCCCGGGCGATCAGGTCGCCGCCGACGGCACCGCCGAGGTTCCCGGGGGAGACGATCTTGTTGTAGATGTTCCAGCCGTGGCCCACGTCGCCGAGGGAACCCGAGTAGTCCATGTAGCCATTGGTGTCCCAGACCCAGAAGTTGTCGGCCTCGCCGTTGCCGTCGCTGTCGACCCAGGCGGCATTCTTCACATAGCCCCATGAATCGGTGGCGAACTGGCGCGGCTGGTAGCCCCCGGTGTAGTTGGGCACGTATTCGTAGAGGCTGGAACCGTCGAGGGCGAACAGCACACGGAACTCGCCGGGGACATTGGCCGCGGCCGACTTGCCGGACTTCGTCGGCGCCTTCGCCTTCCCGGCCTCGGTGAGGGCCGCGGCGGCCTTGCCCGCCTGCGACGGAGTCGTACCCGGCTTGTCGGCCGCGACGGCGCTCGTGCCGGTGGCGACGAGGGCCGCGGTGAGGGCGGCGACGGTGACGCGGGAGAGTGCGCCCGTACGATTGGTAACGGTCTTTACCATGAAATATTGCTCCAAATAATCTGTGAAAAAGCGGCCGTCTCCCGGGGAGGGGCCGCGGCGTGAGGTGGCCGCGTCTCCGGGTGGAGGCGCGGCCTCCCCGGTGGGTCCCACGGCCCATAGGGGCGGACCGTGTGGTCTGTGTGGGCCGGGAGGCCGGTGTCCGTCGCCGGGCACCGGCCTCCCGGTACGGGTCAGAAGAGCGAGCGGTAGGCGTTCCAGCCCGAGGTGCCGATCTTCACGCGGGGCTTGTAGGGCGTGGCGGCGTCGCCGGCACCGGAGTACCGCCACAGGGCGCCCGCCCGGTCACGGGCGATCAGATCGCTCCGGCCGTCGAGGTCGAGGTCCCCGACGCCGACCACGGCGTTGTAGACGTCCCAGCCCCAGCCGGTCCTGGTACGGGGCTTGAACGGGGTCCGGTGGTCGCCGGTGCCCTCGTAGAGCCAGAGGTCGCCGGCCTTGTCGACGGCGACGACGTCCGCCTTGCCGTCGCCGGTCGGATCGCCGAGCCCGGCGATCCGGTCGTAGACGTTCCAGCCGCCGCCGACCCGGACGCGCGGGGCGACCCGGCCGTCGCCGTGGCCGACGTGGATCCAGAGGACTCCGGCGCTGTCGCGGGCGAGGATTTCGGCGCCGGGTGCGCCGTTCAGATCGCCCGGCGAGAAGGTGTGGTTGTAGATGTTCCAGCCGCCGCCGATGACTACGCCCTCGGTGGCTTCACCGGCCGAGTAGTGCAGATAGCCCTCGCGGTCCCAGAGCCAGACGTCGTCGCCGAAGCCGTCGCCGTCGTTGTCGGCCTGGGCGCCGTGCTTGATGAACTCCCAGCCCGAACCGAGCCGCTGGCGGGCCTGGTAGCCGCCGGCGCCGTCGGGGGCGTAGCCGTAGATGATTCCGCCGTCGAAGGCGTAGAGAGCGCGCTGTTCGGCGGCGCCGGGCGCCGCGCTCCGGCCGTCGGCCCGGGCCGCCTGGGCGCCGCGCTTCGCCAGTTCGGACGCGAGCTGTCCGGCGCCGCGGTCGGCGGAGTCCGGCCGGCCGGCCGCCACGGCGCTCGTGCCGGTGGCGACGAGGGCCGCCGTGAGAGCGGCGACCGTCGCGCGGGAGAGGAGCCCCGTGCGGAGGGAGTTGCTGGTGGTCATGTACTTCACCCCGTATGCGAATGGGGATGAACCGGCCCTTTCAGGCGCTGTTCATCATGTTTAGAGTATTCGCGCTCTTCCTCGTCCCAATCAACTTATTTCATTGGGTGGTTGGGAAAGTCGGGGCATCGGTGCTGGTCAAAGCCGGTTGCCGGACACCTGTGGCGGGTGGTCACCGCGTTCCCGCGATCGGAACGCAGCCGATCGCGGAGAATCCCCCGTTATCCCCCCGTGATAGCCGCCGGATCACGGTCGTCGTGGCACGGTCCCGGACTCGGCCGCGTACCTCGCCCCGGCCCGGTCGTCGAGCGACTGCCTCCGGCGGTCGGACGGCCCAACCGGGCTGCCCTGACACGTGTTTGACACCCTTCCCCGGGAAAGGGTTGTACGCCGGTCCCGGAAATCTCGCGTACGGCCGGTCGGTACGGCTACCTGTACGGCAGCCGGTACGCCCCGGCACCGGGCAAGCGGGCCACCGGGCCTACGGCGTCGGCGGGCGCGGTGCGAACCGGACCGGGAGGGCCGCCAGGCCCTTGCTCCAGGGAGAGCGCAGCCACGGCAGGTCCGGTTCCGGAACGGAGATCCGGAGGTCGGGAATCCGGTGATGGAGGGTGTCGACGGCGGTCCGGGTGATCAGCCGGGCCGGGTCCTGGGCCGGGCAGGTGTGGGGACCGGCGCCGAAGGAGAGATGGGAGCGGTTGCCGACGACGGGGACGCCGTTCGGGGGCAGTACGTCCGGGTCCTGGTTGGCGCCCGCGAGGCCGAGCAGGAGCAGATCGCCCGCGCGGACCGCGCGCCCGGCGAGTTCCAGGTCCCGGGTGGCGTAGCGGGCGGGCAGGTGCTGGGTCGGCGGATGCCGCCACAGTACGAGGTCGAGGGCGTCGTCCACGGTCAGATGGCCGCCGGTCAGGGACGACCGGAACGCCGGGTCGCAGAGCAGGACCCGCAGTGTCGCGGAGATCCAGTTGACGGTGGTGTGATGGCCCGCCAGGAACATCACCGCCAGGTTGTGCAGTACCTCGTCGTCGGAGAGGCCCGCCGGATGGCCCAGCAGGGCGGAGGCCAGGTCGGGGCCGGGGTCGCGGCGCCGGTCCGCGACCAGTCCGGCGAGGATGGCGCTCATCCGGCGGCCCGCGTTGGCGGAGTCGGCGTTGGCCGCGACCGTGCCCGTGATCGCCCAGATCAGCTGCTGGCCGGTCCGTTCGTCGAGGCCGAGCAGCCGGACGACGGTCCGGGACGGCAGTTTCTGCGCGTAGTGCGCCACCAGGTCCGCCTCGCCCCTCGGCGCGAAGGCCGCGATCAGCTCCTCGGCCGCCGCCCGTACGCTCCGGCGCAGTTCGTGGCCGTCGAGTCCGGCGATCGTCTCCGACACCGCGGTCCGCATCCGGCGGTGCTGCTGCCCGTCGGCGTAGAGCAGCGCGGGTCGCCAGCCGAGTACCGGCATCACCGGGGACTCCGGCAGCACCCGCCCCTCCCGGGGCAGCGACCAGCGGCGCGGATCGTGCGAGAAGTCCTGCTCCTCCCGGGCCACGTGCAGCACCTCGCGGTGTCCGATCACCAGCCAGGCGGAGACCCCGGGCGCCAGGGTCACCGGCGCCACCGGCCCGTACTCGCGGCGCAGCTCCGCGTAGAAGGCGGGCAGCCCGTCGCCGTCCGGCTCCGGCCCGTAGAGCGCGGGGGCGGTGGGGCACCGGCCGCCGGGCGACCGGGACGCCGGGTGGGCGTGCTGCGGCGGATAGCTCACGACGGCCCGTTCCCGGGGCCCGCCCGGTCCCCGGCCCGTTCCGGGCCCTCGTCGATCAGATGCCGCAGCAGGGCGATCAGCGCGCCCACGGCGGAGCGCCGGTCGCGGGCGTCGCAGTGGACCAGCGGGGTGCCGGGCAGCAGATCGAGGGCGCCGCGCAGTTCGGCCTCCGGGTAGCGGGGGCTGCCCGGGAAGTCGTTGACGGCGACCGCGAACGGCAGTCCGAGGTCCTCCAGATTGCCGAGCGCGTCGAAGGCCGCGGCCGGGTCGCGGGTGTCGACCATGACGAGCGCGCCGAGCGAGCCCCGGGCCAGTTCGCGCCAGGCGGGCAGGAACCGCTGCTGGCCGGGGGTGCCGAAGAGATAGAGCACCACGGCGCCGTCGATCGTCATCCGGCCGAAGTCCAGGGCGACGGTGGTGGTGGTCTTCCCGGCCCGGATCAGGGTGTCGACCCCGGCGCCCGCCTCGGTCATCACCGCCTCCGTGCAGAGCGGCTTGATCTCGGAGACGGTGCCGATGAGTGTCGTCTTCCCGACGCCCAGCGGTCCGACGACCAGGATCTTCGCCGCGCCCCTGACGCTCGCGGAGACGTACTTGCCGGAGTCGCCGGAGTAGCCGGATTCGCCGGACGTCCCGGGGCGGGCGGCGGGCGGCGCGTGGTGCCCCGGACCCAGGGCGCCGGGGGTGTCCCGGCCCCAGGGGTCAGAGACGGCGTTCGAGGCCATGGAGGACCTTTCTCAGCATGGTCGCATCGGTGCGGTCGGCCGGTGGTACGGGCGGACGGAGCACGACCAGACCCCAGTGGACGAGGTCGGCCAGCAGGATCTGCGTCACCGGGGGCGGCTGGCCGAGGTACGCGGCGATCTCGGCCACCGACAGCAGCCCCCGGCACTCCCGGAGGATCAGCAGATGCTCCGGGAGGAGGGAGTCCGGCAACGGCACGTCCGCCGCCGTCACCAGGGTCTCCCACGGCAGCGGCGCCCCGCCGGTGCCCGCCCGCCCCCGGGTGATCACATACGGGCGTACCGCCGGGGTGGTCCGCTCCCGCGGGCGGCCGGTCATGAGGGGTCGGCCACGGGGTCCCTCGGCCTGCTGCCCAAGTGGGCCCCGATCCGGGCCACCAGGAGCTGCATCTGCTGGGCGACCAGACCGATATCCGCGTCCGTGCCGGTCGCCACGGCCAGATGGGCACCCGCCCCGGCCTGCGAGAAGAGGACGAAGCCGTGTTCGGACTCCAGCATCAGCTGCCGCATCCCGGCACCCGCGCCGAACAGCAGCGATGTGGTCGATCTGCCCGTCATGTTCATCGCCGCGCAGGCCGCCGAGAGGGATTCGGCCTGGGCCGTGCTCAACTCCCCGACGGGGCCGGTCAGCCGCTGCGCCGACGCGTGGCCGAGCCGCAGCCCGTCCTCGGAGACGACGACGGCGTGCCGTACGCCCGGGATCTCGATCAGCGGCCGGAGCATCCAGCCCACGTCGGGGAGGATCGAAAGGTGACCGGTCACGGTCTGCCTCCATGGTGGATATCGGGTTCGTCGGTGTCGGCGGGCGGTTCGGCTTCGCCGGGGCCGCCGTCGGCTCCGTTGAGGGGGTCGTAGACGGAGTACGTGCGGTACGCCGCCGGAGCCTGGGCGGTACGGGCCGGGGGCCGCCCGCCGGGGTCCCCCGATTCGCCGGGCGCGCCGAACTCGCCGCCGGGATCCGGGGGTTCGTCGGCCCAGGCCCGCGCGCGGGCCCGGCGCCGGGCCTGTTCCCGCTCCCGTTCCAGTTCGCGGGCCTGCCCCGGCTCCGGTTCGCGGGC
Organism: Streptomyces sp. NPDC006798; assembly: GCF_040635975.1. Taxonomy (NCBI): domain Bacteria; kingdom Bacillati; phylum Actinomycetota; class Actinomycetes; order Kitasatosporales; family Streptomycetaceae; genus Streptomyces; species Streptomyces sp. NPDC006798. Next base: position 32,585 of record NZ_JBEYIS010000020.1, on the reverse strand, counting down.
CCGGTTCCGGACGGCCCGGTCCCGGGCCAGCTCCCGGTCCCTGGCCGCCGCGTCCGCCCGTTCCCCGGCGACGGCCGCCCGGCCCTTACGGGTCCCCGCCAGCACGCTCGTCACGGACGCCCGGGCGTCGTCCGGCGTCCAGACCCCGGTCCGTTCGGGCATGACGGGCGCGGGCGGGATCGGCGGCTGGGGCGAGGGCTGGAGCATCGGCTCCGTCCGGGGGCCGAGCGCCTGCCTGGCCGCCGCCTCGACGGCCGCGCCCCGGCGGCTGCGGCGGCGCGGCAGGGCCGCCCGCGTCTCGCCGCCGGGACCGGGACCGCTCCCGCCGCCGGGAGCGGGGGCGTGCCAGGAACGGGCCTGCTGCGGGCGGCTGCCGTACGGCGGCGCGGAGTCCGCCGCGTCGTAGGCCCCGGAGTACGGTCCGGCGTACGCCCCGGACTCCGGCCCGGGTACCCCGGCGTGGGTCCCGGCACCCGAACCGGCACCGGAATCGGAACGGGCTCCCGAACCCGAACCAGGGAAGGCCCGGGGGCCCGCCCCGGACACGCCGTCGGGGTACGTCCCGGATCCCGACCCCGGGAAGTCCGTGGCGTCAGGGGCGTACGGCTCCGGACCGGGAGCGGGGCCGGGACCGGGGCGCCGCTCGGACACCCGGTCCCGCGGCGGTCCCGGCAGCGGTTCGGGCCGGGCCGGGGGCAGCGGTTCGGGACGGCGGTCCCGGCTCCGGCCGCGTACGCCCCCGCGGCCTTCGGAACCGTACGGCCCGGCACCGTACCGGCCTTCGCCGCGGCGGCCCGGATCCCGGTCCGCCGGGACACCGGGCGCGGTCCCGCGCGCGTACCCCCGGCCGCCGGGTCCGTACGGCTCCGGACGCCCCGCCCCGCCGTAGAAGTCGGTATCGGTATCGGCGTCCGGGTAACCGTCCAGGGTCTCCTGGCCCCGGGAGAAGTGCGACAGCGGCTCGGTCAGCAGCGGATACGGCAGGAACGCCACCGCCCGGGTCCCGCCGTACGCCGACGCCCCCGAAAGCTCGACGCCGAACCCGAGTTCGCGGGTCCACCGGCCGACGCAGGCCAGACCCAGCCGGGGTACCGCGCCCAGCTCCGCCAGATCCAGTTCGTCCCGGATCCGGGCGGCGGCCCGCTCCAGCACGTCCGGCGGCATGCCGACGCCCGCGTCGTCGATCTCCACCACCGCGCCCGAACCCACCTCGCGGACGGTGACCACGACCCGGGTCCTGGACGGCGAGAAGACCGTCGCGTTCTCCAGCAGTTCGGCGATGGTGTGCATGACGCCCTCGACGGCGGGCGGTACGACGTACAGGTTCCGGGCGCCGTGCACCTCGACCCGGCCGAACTCCACGATCCGGGACTGGGCGCCGCGTACGCAGTCGTACAGCGACACCGGGCCGCTCTCCCGCCGCGCGGGCCACACCCCGCACATCACCAGCAGGGTCTGCGCCTTCCGGGTCATCTGCGCGGCGGCGTGGTCCGCCCGCATCACCCCGGCCATCAGCCCGGGGTCCTCGATGCTCTGCTCCACCTCGTCCAGGACCTGCTGCTGCACCGTGGCCATGGCGTGCATATGGCGGGCCACGGACTCGAAGGCCGCCTGGACGGCGTCGCGGAGCGCCCGTTCCCGGCGTACGGCCTCGTCCGAGCCGAGCGCCGCGACGATCGACTCGATGTCCGCCGCGAACTCCTCACCGGTGTCGGCGGCCGGTGAGAGAGGGCCGGGTACGTCGTCGGGGCCGATCCCGAGGCCCTCGCGGCGGCGTTCGGCGATCGCGGGGGCGCGTACGGCCGCCAGCCGCGCCACCTCGGCGGCGCGCGCCTCGGCGGTCCGCCGGTCGGCGGCCCACCGGCCGCGCCGGCCGCGCAGCAGCCGGGCCAGTAACAGCGTCCAGGAGAGCAGCAGCAGCCCGGCGCCGACGGCGGCGCCGGTGACGATCCGCTGCCGGTCGACGGGGGTGTGCTGGGCGGCGAGTACGGCCCCGGCGGCGACGGCCGCGAGGGTGGACAGCGGCCACCAGACGGGGGTACGGACCGGTTTCGCCGCGGCCCTGGCGGCCCGGCTCACCATCTGCGGCCGGGGGCGGTGGCGGGCCCGGGGGTCCAGGTCCCGGACCCGGACCTGGCTGCGGTCCTGGGCGCGGATACGACTTCGGTTCGGGTTCCGGTTCCGGTTCGGGTTCCGGATCCCGGTTCCGGGACGGTCGTGAAGGCATCCGGAGCGGCGGCGGAACGCCGACCGGCCGGACGGAGCGGTGCAGGGATGGAGGAATACGGGCGAATGCGGGCGACAGTCGCTGAAGAGGTCACGGAAGACAGAGTCCTTCCCGGACACATCGGCTCCCGCAGGGGGACGGGAGCGGGGTGAATCCTACGATCAACCGACCGCGTTCGAATATCAGTTGGGCAAGCCGGGACAGGGTCGTAAGCGACCCGGGGGACGGAACCGGCATTCCCGCGGGTAACGTCGTCCTCCACGTCTTCACACCTCCGGCACACCTTCCGGAGGGCTGTCTATCCTGTCGGTTATGGCCCGGTACCGTCCTGTCCGGGAATTCTCAGGGGAGGCCGGGGGTCAATGAGCCTCGTCGACATACCGGAAGCGCGCCGCGGCGGCGCCACCGTCCGGGGGCTGCGGATCCAGCTCGTCGCACCCGCCGAGCTGGGCGAACGCGAGATCGAGAGCTGGCGGGCGATCCGCCGGGAGCGGATCGCGGGCGGCGCCCCGGCCAGCCCCTTCATGGAGCCCGGGTTCACCCTCGCCATCGGCCGGGTCCGCCCGGCGGCCCGGGTGGCGATTCTGTGGAGGAACGGCGAGCCCGCCGGATTCCTGCCCTTCGAACGCGGCGCGCTCGGCCGGGGCCGGGCGATCGGCTTCGGCGTCTCCGACTGCCAGGGCGCGGTCCTCCGCCCCGGTCTCGCCGTCACCACCCGGGAACTCCTCACCGCCTGCGGTCTCTCCGTCTGGGAGTTCGACAATCTGGAGGACGGCCAGGAGGTCCTCGCCGACGGGGCCGCCGAGTCGTTCCGCTCCCCGGCGATCGACGTCTCGAACGGCTACCGGGCCTACGAGGACGAGCTGCGCCTCCGCGCCCCGAAGTTCCTGAAGACCACCCTCGCCAAGGAGCGGCGGCTGTCCCGGCAGGCGGGCGCCGTCCGGTTCGTCTTCGACGAGCGCGACCCGGCGGCGCTGGCCACTCTGATGGCCTGGAAGTCCGCCCAGTACCGGCGGACCGGCCGGGGCGACCGGTTCGCCAGGGAGTGGATCGCCGAACTCGTCCGGCGGCTGCACGGCGCGGACGACCCCGGCTGCTCCGGCGTGCTGTCGGTGCTGTACGCCGGAGACACCCCGGTCGCCGCGCACTTCGGACTCCGCTCCGAAACCCTCCTGGCCTGCTGGTTCCCCGCCTACGACCCGGCCTTCGCCAAGTACTCGCCGGGGCTCGTGCTCCATCTGCGGATGGCCGAGGGCGCCGCGGCGGCCGGGATCGACGTCCTCGACCTGGGCCGGGGCGACGCCGAGTACAAGGAGTCCCTGCACACCCGGCTGCTCCGGGTCCACGAGGGCGCGGCCGTCCGCCCCGGTCCCGGCGCCGCCCTGCACTGGCTGCTCCGTGAACCCACGCGCCGCGCCCAGGGCTTCGTCCGCGACCGGCCCCGGCTCGCGGCCCGCGCCCAGCGGACCCTGGTGGGCCTCGCGAAACTCCGCGACCGCCGCGAAGGCCGCCGGGAAGCCCGCCGCGAAACCCCGTGACCGGCCGCCCGCCCGGCCCGCTCCCGGTTCCCCGCCCGCTCCCGGGCCCCGGCCCCGGCCCCGGCGGGACCCGTACCGCCCGTACGCTTCCGAGCCCCGAGGAAAGAACCCCGTACCCGTGACATCCCAGCCGCCCACGGCGCGCCCACCGGCGCCGCAGCCCCCGCCGGCCCCGCCCACCCCGATCCGGGTCGCCCAGCTCGATCTGGCCGGTCCCGACGGCGAGGTCCTCTCCTTCGGGCCCGCGCTCCCGCCCGCCGCCGCGATCGACAGCGGCGACGACGTCTACGCCCTGGTCCGGGTCGGGGGCCGGCCCGTCGCCACCGTCGTCTGTACGGTCCCCGCGGGCAAGAACCCGGCCGACGCCGTCGCCGCCCACGCCCGCGCCGAACTCGCCAGGACCGGGGTCCCCGTCCCCTCCCCGGCCACCGGCACCCCGCCGCGTACCAGCGTCGTCGTCGCCACCCGGGAGCGCGCCGACCGGCTCGCCCACGCCCTGGACTCCCTGCTCGCCCAGGACCACCCCGACTTCGAGATCGTCGTGGTGGACAACGCGCCCGTCACCACCGCCACCGAGGAACTCGTCACCGGGGAGTACGCGGACCGGGCCGTCCCCGTCCGCTATGTCACCGAGCCCGTGCCCGGCCTGGCGATCGCCCACAACCGGGGTGTCGCCGCCGCCGACGGCGAGATCGTCGCCTTCACCGACGACGATGTGATCGCCGACCCCCGCTGGCTCACCGAACTCACCCGGCCCTTCGCCGACGACCCCGGACTCGGCTGCACCACCGGCCTCATCCTCCCCGCCCGGCTCGGCACCCCCGCCCAGATCCTGCTGGAGAGCCACGGCGGCTTCGCCAAGGGCTTCGCGGCCAGGACCTACGACCCGGCGCTGCCGCCCGCCGACGAGCCCCTCTTCCCGTTCACCGCGGGCAGCTTCGGCTCCGGCGCCAATATGGCCTTCCGGGCCGCCGCCCTGCGGGCCGCCGGGGGCTTCGACCCGGCCACCGGCACCGGCACCCCGGCCCGCGGCGGCGACGACCTCTACGCCTTCGTCGCCGTCCTCACCGCCGGACACCGGCTCCGCTACAGCCCCGAGGCGCTGGTCTGGCACCACCACCGGGAGACCTGGGGCGACCTCACCAACCAGGCGTACGGCTACGGCGCCGGGCTCACCGCCTATCTCACCGCCGTCCTGGTCCGCCGCCCCGCACTGCTCCCGTCGCTGCTGCGGAAACTTCCCCGCGGCCTGGCCCGCGCCCGTACGATCACCGCACACCGTGACTCCGGCGGCGCAGCCGTACCCGGGGCACACGGCACGCACGACTATCCGTGGCCACGGCAACTGTCCCGGCTGGAGCGGCGGGGCATGCTCGCCGGACCCCTGGGCTACGCCAAGGCGCGCCGCAAGGTGCGGGGCGTACGGCCGCCGTGGGAGCCACGGGGCGAGGAGCAGCCATGAACGACCGCGCGAACGGTCCGTACATCCCCGTTCTCCTGTACCACGCGGTCATGGAGGACCCGCCGGAGTGGATCGCCGAGTTCACCGTCACCCCGCGCCAGTTCACCGACCAGCTCGACGCGGTGGTCGCCAGTGGGCGGACGCCGGTGACCGTCGGCGCGCTGGTCGAGCGGCTCGCGGGCGGCGCCCCGCTGCCGGACCGGCCGGTGATCATCACCATCGACGACGGCTTCGCCGATCTGCCCGGGCCGACGGCGGAGGCGCTGGCCGAGCGGTCCCTGCCGTCGACGGTCTATCTGACCACCGGGGCGATCACCCCCGGCGGCCGGAGCCTGCTGCCGCCCGCGCCGATGATGACGCTCTCCCAGGTGCCGCTGCTGGAGCAGTACGGGATGGAGATCGGTACGCACACCGTCACCCACCCCCAGCTCGACACCCTCCGCCGGGGCGCCCTGGAACGGGAGTTGCGAGAGCCCCGCGAGGTGCTGGAGGACCTGCTCGGCCACGAGGTGACCCATCTCGCCTATCCGCACGGCTACAGCAGCCGGGGCGTCCGGCGGGCGGCGCTGCGCGCGGGCTACACCTCGGCCGTCGCGGTCCGGCACGCGCTCAGCTCGGAGACCGACGACGCCTACCGGATCGCCCGGCTGATCGTGCGCCGGACCCACACCACCGCCGATGTCGAGGGCTGGCTCGCGGGCGGCGGGGTGCCGGTGGCGCCGTTCCCCGAGAGCGTCAAGACCCTGGGGTGGCGCTGGTACCGGCGGGCCAGGGCGGCGGTCCGGGGACCGGTCTTCGCGGGCTGACCTGCCGACCGGCTGACCTGCCGACCGGTCAGCGGACCCCGGTCACCAGGGGCGGTTCTGCCGGAAGTACGGATCCGCCGCCGCGGCGGCCAGGCTCTTCCAGGAGGAACCCCGGGCCAGCGACAGATCGCAGTGCGGGCCGGGGTCGCGCCAGTTCCACTGGAGGGCGGCGTGCACCCCGTCCAGCTCCTTCACCACCGACGGCACCTCCTCGTACCACTCGGCCTGCCGGCCGGGCCGCTCCGGATCGTCGGCCGAGCCGAACTCGGAGAGCATCAGCGGCTTGTCGGCCGAGATGTGCTGCCGGATCCAGCGGTGCACATCGCGCTGGGTCTCCCCGAAGGAGACCCAGTCGGTGTCGTGGCAGCGGTAGTAGTTGTAGCGGTTGTACGCGATCCAGTCGACGTACTCGTCCCCCGGATAGAGCCGGGGGAAGAGTTCGTTGTTCCCCGGATAGCCGGTGATCGTCCAGGTCCACACCACATTGGTGACGCCCAGTTCGGCGAACCGGTCGTGGATGTGCCGCCAGGCGGCGACGAACTCGGCCGGGGTGCCCGCCGCCGGGATCCGGGTGTCCATCTCCAGGTCGAAGGAGAGGAAGAGGGGCTTCCCGTACGCCTTGACCCGCCGCGCCTGGACGTCGATCACGCTCTCGTCGAGCGCCCCCGACGAGATCTGTGTCCAGCGCGGCTGCTGGGCGTCCGTACCGCCCCACCACTTGCTCTCCCACGACAGCAGCAGCATCCGCTCCCGCCCGACCTCGCGCTCCTGCTCGGTGACGAGCTGCCCTTCGAGGTCGTCCGTGGACATGTCGTGGTACGCGTAGACGATGTCGAGCTTCCGCCCGATCCGCTCCTCGTACTCCCGGACCTTCGCCACCAGCTCCGGCTTCTCGTGCCGGACGTACGCGCCGAACCACGCGCCGCACGGCGGCACCAGCAGCTCGGTCGCCCGGCACTCGGGGGAGCCTGGCGAGGGGCGGGCGTCCTCGCGCGAGGTGGTGCCCGCCAGGGCGACGGCGCCCAGGAGCAGCGCCCCCACGAGGGCCGTGGACAGCGTGATCCACAGCCTGTGGTTCTTCACGTGCGGTCGTGCCTTTCCGGTGCTCGCCGGTCACTTCCCCCTGGTGGGGGGCGCCGGGTCCTCGTAACGATGTCTGCCCTCCGGGAGCTGCGGGCATGCGGCGGCGATCGCCGTCAGGCCGAGGAGCAGCAGCAGCACGCCCGTTCCGCTGAAGGACTCCACCGCGATCAGGCCCGTGGCGGTCAGCACGGTCAGTCCCATGCTGAGGAAGAGGGCGAGCATCGCCAGCTCCAGCCGGTCCGAACCGTGGTCGAAGCCGGTCTCCCAGTCGTCCTCCGGGCCGACGGCCCGGTCGCGGCGGAGCCGGGGCGCGCAGACCCGCAGGACCGCGACCCCGGGCCCGGCCAGCAGGAAGACGGAGATCGGCAGCCAGCGCAGCGGATTGCCGTCGGGGAGGACGGTGGCGAGCAGGGCGACGAGTCCGGCGGCGACCGGGCCGAACCGGACGGCCAGCGCCTCCCGGTCGGCGAGATCGATGTCCGCGATGCCGCCGAGGCCGCGTGCTGCCGCCGACCCGGCCCGGCCCCGTCCGGGCGCCTGCCCCGCGGCCGGGCCGGTGCCGGGCCCGGGCCGGGCCTGCGGCGGCGGTCCCGGCGGAGACCCGGGCGCGGGCGGCGGCCCCGCCTGCTGCTCCGAGGGCGCCGGGGGCGGGAACGCCGGTACGGGGCCCGGCTCCCGGCGACGCCGACGGCCGCCCGGCGGGTTCGCGCCGCCGTACGGCTCCGGGCTCCGCCCGGGCGTCCCGTACGGCTTCTGCGGCTCGTACCCGCCGCCGTACGACCCCTCGCCGGGCCCCTGGCGGCCCTGGCCGCCCTGCCCGGGACCGTGTCCCGTACCGTCTCCGGGTCTCATGACGCCCTCCCCGACGCGCGCTTCAGCCGGTACACGACCCCGGCGTCATTGCCCGCGACCTTCTCGAACAGCGGCGACGCCGCCACGTCCTTCTCGATGGCGGCCATCTGCTCGGCGGTGAGCAGCCCGTTCATCTCCGAGTTCGCCACCTGGGCGCGGGTGTACAGGAAGTACGCCTCACCCGGCGGCCGGACACCCGACATATCGCTCGCCAGCGTTTTGGCCGGGGCCTTCACGATGTCGTCGACATGGAACTTGGCGTCGTCCAGGAACCAGTAGTGGTCCACGTCCCAGTAGCGGTCGTACGCGGCCGGATAGTTCCGGTGCGCCGCCACCACCAGGGACCCCTTGGGGGCGGTCCGCAGCAGATCCTTCACCAGCTTCACCTCGGCGGGCGGGAAGTAGCTCAGCCGGTCCTTGCCCATATAGCTGGGCACGTAGAGGGCCGTGAGGACCACCAGCGCCACCGCCGGGACGAGTCCATAGCGGATCCCGGTCTCCAGCCGGGGCCGCTCCGCCGACGCCCTGGCCTCCCTGGTCACCGGCAGCAGCGCCACGGCGGCGAAGAAGGCCAGATAGGGCAGCATGAACATCAGGACCCGGAAGATCATCTCGCTGCCGTAGCCGTTGGCGACCGCCAGCAGCGGCGGTACGGCGGCCAGCAGCAGCAGCGGCCTGGCCCGGGTACGCAGCGGCTTCCCGCCCCGGAACACCCCGACCGCCGCCAACAGCACGACGGCGGCCGACAGCAGCCGGGCCGACCAGGAGGCGAACAGCGCCCCGGAACCGGTGGGCACGGAGCCGTACCCCCGCTCCAGATTGCTCCCGACGTCCCCGAACGACTTGATCATGTCCGGGACGGCTTCCCTGAGGAACGGCAGCGACGCGGTCAGATTCCACGCCGCGAAGACCAGGACCAGCACGATCACCAGCGTCCAGTCCCGGTAGCGCCCCATCACACAGAGCGCCGCCAGACTGACCACCAGCATCACCGGGGTCAGCTGATGGGCCACCACGATCGCCGCGATCAGCGGGATCAGCAGCGCCGTCCACACCATCTGCCGGGCCCGGCGGCCCGGTGCCGGGGCCTCCGCCCGGCGCAGCGCGACCGCGATCACTCCCAGATAGAGCGCGAAGGCCAGCGACTGCGGCGAGAAGTAGTCCTGGCCGACCCAGTTGGCCGCGTAGAAGATCCAGACGGCGGTCCAGATCAGCCGCCGGTCCTGGGTGAAGGTGCGGTAGACCAGCAGCAGCGGCAGCAGCAGCATCAGACTGGAGAGCAGCGGCCACCAGGACATGAAGGCCAGCGCGTTCTCGGCGCCGGTCAGATCGACCAGCGCCGCCTGAGCGGTGAAGAAGCCGGGCCACTGGTCGTAGACCGCCATCTCGCGCAGCTCGGCGCCCCGCTGGAGCTTTCCGGCGTCCAGCAGATGCTCGATGATCGCGTCGTGCTTCCACGACCAGGCGTACAGCGGCGTCGGATAGACCACGGCCTGGGTGGCGCGTTCGAAGACCAGCAGACCAGCGGTGTACGCCAGCGGCCACCACTGGCTCCGCCGGGGATCGCGGACGACGTACCAGAAGCCGCCGGTCAGCACGGCGAGCCCGAGCCAGAAGACGATCGGCAGCTCCCGGAAGAGACCGAAGTCGGAGAGGTCCGAGACATCGACGACGGCCACCGCGATCGCCCACAGCAGCAGGGCGGCGGCGAGCGGGGCGGCCGGCGTGATCAGGGTCCTGCGGTCGGGCGGGGCGGCGGCCCGCCGCTCACTCCGACCACCGCGCCGGGACCCGGCCGGGGATCCGCCGGACCCGCCCGGGGCCGGGCCCGAGCCGTCCGTACCCGTACCGCCACCGCTCACCGAGGCGCGCAGCCGGGCCACGGAGAGCCCCATGGTGGGCTGGTCCACCACGGGCCCCGGCGTGCCGTCGCCCCGGCGGCGCCGCCCGGAGGGGGCGGTGCGCCCGGAGTCCGGCCCCGGCCCCGGTCTGCCGGAATCGGCGGTTGGTCGTTGCACGCTTCACCTCGGATGGTTCTCGGTCTCGCACGTTCGGCTCGACTGCTCATGGAGTTCTGGGGGCTCGGGCGGCGGTCCCGAGGGGGTCGTACGTACGGGCCGGGCTCCGGCCGCTCATCCGGTCCGTCCGGTCATCCGGCCCGCCGCCCGTCCCCGTCGTTCGACCGCCGGGGCCCTTCGGAGGATGTACGGGACGGCCGGACCGCCCGGGTCACGATCAGGGCCAGGACCGCGACGGTCAGCAGCAGTTGCAGCGGCAGCGCCACCGGGGCCAGCACGCGTTGCAGCGCCCAGCCGCAGACCACCAGCACCCACAGCGCGCCCCACTGCACCTCCTCGGGCACCCGCAGCGTCCTGGCCAGCGCCATCAGGGCCACCAGCAGGAAGAACTGGCTCACCGTCGGCAGCCAGCGCAGCGCGCCCTCCGGGTCGGACCAGCCCGCCGCCGCCCCCAGGAACCGGGCGAGGGTCTCGTACCACGCGCCGTCGGCGGGTTCCGGTTCCCAGCCCAGCACGGCGGGCGCGGTGTGCAGGGCGGCGAAGGTCACCACCGCGGCCGCCGACAGCAGCCCGGTCCTGGGCCGCAGCAGCGACAGCGCCGCGCTCTGCACCACGATCAGCAGCACCACCGCCGTGACCGTCACCGGCGGCAGCGCCTTCAACAGCTCCTTGCCGGAGAGCACGGCCGACGGCGGCAGATCGGGCGCGGCGAGCAGCGGACCCCAGAACAGGGCCGCCGACAGGCCCAGCAGCAGCCAGAGCGCCAGCGCGACCCGGGACTCCGCCGGACCCGACGGCTGCTCGACCGGGACGGTCTCCTTCGGCTCCGGCGGCACGAAGACGGGGATACCGAACGCGGGCGTCGCGGTGTCGTGGCCGCTCCACACATAGGCGGCGCCGTACTCCTCCTCGTCCCGGGCCACCCGGTCCCGCCGCTCGGCGGCCTTCCGCGCCCAGTCCGTGCCGTACTCGGCCTTCTTCGCGGGCCCCCGGGCCATCAGCCACGCCCACAGCTTCGACGGCGCGGGCTCCCGGCCCGCCAGCGCGCCGCGCAGCCCCGGCGCGACCACCACGGCCATCACCAGCATGGAGAGCAGCATCGCCCAGCCCGCCCCGGCGATCCCCGCCGGGCCCAGCATCACCGCGGCGCTGCCCAGCACCAGGGCGCACATCAGGCCCTGGACGACGGCGAGCATGCCGGTCCTGCCCTGGACCCGCAGGACGCCGATATACAGCTCGACGGCGACCCGGGGCAGCGCGGCGGCGGCCAGCAGCCGCAGCACGGTCGTCCCGTTCTCGGCGTACGACGCGCCGAACGGGGCCAGGATCAGCGGGGCGAAGAGCACCAGCACCCCGACCACCGGGACCAGCAGCAGCGCCATCCGGCGGAGCGCCCCGCGCACCCCGGCGGCGAGGGTCTCGGGGCTGTGCGAGGCGTGGGCGGTGAGGGACGAGGCCATGTTGATGGCCATGAACTCCATCGTCCCGCCGACGGTGTACGCGATGTAGAAGTAGCCGTTGTGGGTGGCGTCGAAGCGGACCGCCACCATCACCGGCAGCAGATTGATCATCGCCAGGGAGAACATGGCGCCGACGGAGTCGCCCGCGAGGAACCGGGCGATCTCCCTGAGCCGGGGCGGTTCGCGGTCCCGGTCGGCGGCGGCCTGCCGGGGGATCAGCCTGCGGAAGATCAGCCAGGCCAGCGGAGCGGTGGAGAAGGCGATCGCCGCGCCCCAGGAGACGAAGATCCCCAGGACCGGCAGGGCGGTGGCGAACGCGGCGAGCAGCAGCAGCTTGCCGATGGAGAAGACGGCGTTGCCGATGGGCACCCAGAACGCCTGGCGGAGCCCGGTGAGTACGCCGTCCTGGAGGGTGAGCAGCGCCCAGCCGACACAGGACAGGACGAAGGCCACCCCGGGCCAGAGCCCGCCGAGTGGCTCGTACGACTCGCCCCAGAGCGGCAGGGTCAGCAGGAAGACGGTGGAGACGACGGTCACCACGATCGAGCTGACCAGGTACATCCGCCACACCAGGGGGCCGGTGCGGCGCCCGGCCCGGGGGACGTAGCGCACCACGGCGCCGATCATCGTGGTCGCGGTGACCGAGGCCAGCAGCCGCATCGCGGCGATGGCGGCCGAGCCCTCGCCGACGGCCTCCTGGGAGTAGTAGCGGGCGGCCACCAGCCAGAAGCCGAGACCGAGCGCGGCCGATACGGCCGTGGAGAGCATCAGGGCGTAGGCGTTGCGGAAGAGCGAGTCGCCGCCCTCGTCGGTCTTCCCGCCGTCGGCGCCGTCCCCGCCGTCCTGGTCGCCGCCGGTGGCGGGCGGGCGGTGCGGGGCGGCGACCGCGGCCGACCAGGGGACCCTGCGGAGCATCATGGTGTCGGACGGGTCCGGCAGCGTACGCAGCCGGGTTGTATCGGTGTCAGACACGCGGCTCGCCCGGGAAGGGACCCGGGGTGGCCGGGGTCCGGATCTGGACGGTGTGGTCCTCCAGGACCAGATCCGCGGCACGGAGTTGCATCGTCGACTGCTCGTCAAATCCGGATGAACCAGGCGAACCAGGTGAAACAGGTGAAACGGATGAATTCGATGAACCGGATGGGCTGGATATCGAGGTCTGCGCCGGTACGGGCTCGGCCGCGTCCCGGGGCTCCGGATACGGGCTGAACGCCTCGGTCGTCAGGGTCCGCGACGAGGGCCGCCGCACCTTCCGGCCGGTGGAGAGCGGATGCCCGCCGCGCTGACGCGGTGTGAACGGCGGCGCGGGCGCCACCCCGGCCTTGTCGAGAACCTTGAGGATCTTGTCGGCCTTCAGCGGATCGGCGGGCATGGCGTGCTTGCCGAACCACTCGGCGGCCTCCGGCGTCCGCGAGTGCTCGGTGAAGGCGGCGGCGTAGACGTCCAGCGGCGGATCGTAGAGATAGCCGGTGTGGATCCGGTTGCGGTGCAGCAGATTCCGGGTCCCCTCCCGGTCCTCGACCAGCAGCGGCACCTGGAACAGGGGCTGTACGGGGCCGGGCCGCCGGATCGCCCACCGGGACGCCAGCAGCTTCGCGGTACCCGAGCGGTACTCCTCCAGCAGGGTGTCGAGACCGGCGAGCATCCGTTCCGTCCGGCGCAGCCGCAGCGGACCCGGCCGCATCCGGTAGTCGTGCATATCGACCTTGACCCAGTCGTTGAAGGGAAGCAGCGACGGGGCGTGGTTCAGGGCCTCCACCAGCTGGGCGGCCCGCAGCGGCATCCGGATCTCCGGCCCCCGCTCCTCCATCCCCAGCATCCGGACCACGGCCCAGGCCAGCGATGTCAGCCGGAGCCCGCGGACGGCGGACTCCAGATAGGGGCGGATGCCGTACGCCAGCTCGGAGACCGTGCTCGACGGGGCGAGCAGTTCGTCCCTGGCCGCTTCGAGCGCCGGGCGGGTACGGGGGTCGGCGACCGCGAGGATGCCACCCGTCCGGGCGCCCAGATGCTTGCCGAGGCTGAAGGTGGACGCCTCGCCGAAGGTGCCGACGAGCCGCCCGCCGACGGTGGTGCCGATGGCATGGGCGCAGTCCTCGATCAGCGGGATGCCCATCAGATGGCAGCGGGAACGGAGGGCTTCCATCGGGTCCGGGTTGCCGTAGATATTGACCGTGAGGACGGCGGAGAGGCCCTCCCAGGTGGCGTCCGGGATGGCGGCCACGTCGATGGAGCCGTCCTGGTGGTGGACCGGTGCCATCACGGGCTTCAGCCCGGCCGCGAGCACCACGAAGAAGATGACGTCGTCGTTGACGGGCGCCATCAGTACCCGGCCGCCCGGTTTCACCCAGTGCCGGAGCGCCAGATACATGCCGAGCCGGCACGACGGTACGTACAGACAGTCGCGGCCCAGCCGGGCCCGCATCATCTCCTCGATCGCCGCGAAAGGCGACGAGGACGATACGGACGGCGGCCGACCCTCCCCTTGAGCCATTTCGTCCCCCCAAGAACCCGTCGCCAATGTGGACCACGCCGGTCGGCCGCGTCAATGACGGAAGCAGGGCCCGCTCCCGGGGGAGGGGCCCTGCTTCCGTCATCGGCGGAGGCTTCGGCTCCGCGCCGTCGTCACACCATGGTCGACCGGGGGATCACTCCTCGAGGGTGAGCCCCCTGCGCAGCCTGACCAGAGTCCGGGAGAGCAGCCGGGAGACATGCATCTGGGAGATGCCCAGCTCCTCACCGATCTCCGACTGCGTCATATTCGCGACGAAGCGCAGGGACAGGATTTTACGGTCCCTGGGCTGGAGCCCCGCGATCAGGGGCTTCAGGGACTCGATGTACTCGATCCCCTCCAGTCCGTGGTCCTCGTAACCGATCCGGTCCGTCAGCGCGCCCTCGGTGTCGTCCTCCTCGTGCTGGGCGTCGAGGGAACTGGCCGTATAGGCGTTGCTGGCGGCCATGCCCTCGACGACCTCTTCGCGGGAGAGGCCCAGATGCTCGGAGAGTTCGGCGACCGTGGGGGAGCGGTCCAGCCGCTGGGCCAGCTCGTCCCCGGCCTTCGCCAGATCGAGCCGGAGCTCCTGCAATCTGCGCGGCACCCGGACGGACCAGCTGGTGTCCCGGAAGAAGCGCTTGATCTCGCCGATGATCGTCGGCATCGCGAAGGTGGGGAACTCCACCCCGCGGGCCAGCTCGAACCGGTCGATCGCCTTGATCAGGCCGATCGTGCCGACCTGGATGATGTCCTCCATCGGCTCGCTGCGGGAGCGGAACCGAGAGGCGGCGAACTTGACCAGCGCGAGGTTCAGTTCGACGAGGGTGTTACGGACGTACGCGTGCTCGTGCGTCCCCTCCTCCAGCTCGTGGAGGCGGGCGAAGAGCGTCTTCGACAGAGCGCGGGCGTCGACCGGACCGATCTCGTCGAAGGGGACATCGGGGAGACCGAGGTCCGCGAGCGGGTCCGGCGCCCCGGGCGCGGCCGTGGTGTGCGGTGCTTCGGGTACTGCTACTGCGGTGGCTGATGCTTCCTGTGCCGTCGGCGCGGTGGCGGGGGTTACCGGTGCGTCGAGCCGGGGTGACATGAGTCTCCTCCATCGTTCTCGGCATAAGGCTGCCGAAGCCCATTACGAGCTGCGGTGAGCGGCGCCTCCAATGCCGGTCATGGGACGGTCCCGTTGCGGTGTGTTTACAAGCCCTACCCGGTTCTGCCCACTCGATGCAAATGTTAATTGCGCCTAATGTCCGCTTTATTGGGTTGTTCGGGGGGTGCCGCATGGCTTCCGGGTGCTCAGAAGGCGTAAAGTTCGAACCTCATCACATGCGTGAAGGGGCGTACATGGACCGCGCTACCGCCATGGGCGGCGTCAGTCAGGACCGCCTCCGGGTCGACGTGAGGACCGAGGGCCGCAGCGCCGTCCTCGCCCCGGCGGGTGAGCTGGATCACCACACGGCCGAACTGCTCAGCCTCCCCCTCGACCAAGCCCTCGCCGACGGCAGGTCACGACTCGTCGTCGACTGCTCCCGGCTCGACTTCTGCGACTCCACCGGACTGAACGTCCTGCTCACGGCCCGGCTCAAAGCCGAAGCCGCCGGCGGCGGCGTCCACCTCGCCGCGATGCAGCCCGTCGTGGCCCGGGTGCTGGAGATCACCGGAGCGGGCGCGGTCTTCACCGTCCACGAGACGGTTGAGGCCGCCTTGGACGGCTGAGCAGCACCTTCCGCGTGAGAACGCGGACTTTTCCGCTCCTGGCGAGGGTGAGTGTCGTCACCGATCAGCGGGGCAGGAGAGACTCCACAGGGCCCGGCGGAACATCCGCCGCCGGGCACCCTGAACTCCAGTAAGCAGGCGATCCGGTGAATCGGTGAGGTGAAGCGCTGATGAGCACCACCCGGCCACAGGCGGGCGATCTCGGTCCCGAACCGAGCGACGCCGGGGGCGAGGCCCCCAGCAGGCGGTACGACACGATCGTGCCGCGTGCGGCCGGCCGCACCACACGTCAGGTGCGCCGACTCGCCCTGGCCGACGCCAGCGGCATCGTCCCCCTCGCCCGCGATTTCACCCGACAAGCCCTCTACGACTGGGGCTGGCTCCCCGCGGCCGGAGCCGACCGCCGGGCCGCCGCCGAAGACGTCCTCCTCGTCGTCTCCGAACTGGTCACCAACGCCTGCCTGCACGCCGACGGCCCCGACGAACTCCGCGTCACCCGCGAAGGCAAAGTCCTCCGCCTCGAAGTCACCGACGGCGGCACGGGCCAACCCGCCCCCCGCACCCCCCACCGCGCGGGCCGCCCCGGCGGCCACGGCATGTTCATCGTCCAACGCCTCTGCCTCGACTGGGGAGTCACCCGCACCCCCGGAGCCCCCGGCAAAACCGTCTGGGCCGAACTCGCGGCGCCCTGAATTTTTTGTGGCTCGGTTCGCCTTTCCGGCGCCAGGGCAAGGCGAGGCGGTCCGGGGCACGCCACTTGCGGAGGTCCGCAGGTTGTCCGGGGTGCGCCCCGACGGCCACTCGGCTTCGGCTTGCTCGCCCGGCCCGGAAAAAGCCGCTCCGGATCCGGCCGCGCGTGCTCTAATCGCCCGATGCCCGAGATCTCCCCAGAGCTGATACGACGATGGCTGCACGGCTGGACCACGGCCCGAGCCCTTCCCGCGGCCGAACCCGCCGGGCCGGACGGTGACGGCCTGCGCTCCGAATGCCACCAGCCCGGCCGCGAGGTCGAGGTGTTCGCCCTCCGCGCGGACGGCGCCCCCGACTCCCTGACCCGCCTGGCGGCGGCCGTCGCCGGGGCGTCGCGGCCGACCTGGCTCACGGTCCCCACCCGCCGCCCCGACACCGTCGAATCCGCCGTACGGGCCGCCGGACTCGACGTACTCCACCGCTCCGAGTGGCTGATGGCGACGGACCTCACCGGCCACCCGAGCCATCGGCCAACGGCCCCGTACGCCCCCGAGGTGCGGACGGAAGGCCCGGTCACGGTGGTCTCCCTCCGCGCCGCCGACGGCACGGTCGCCGCCCGCGGCACGATCGCCGTCGTCGGCCCCGACGCCGTCGCCGACCGGATCGAAACGGAACCCGCCCACCGCCGCCGAGGCCTGGGCCGCGTGGTGATGAGCACCCTCGCGGAGACAGCCGTCTCCCAGGGCGCCCGTACCGGCCTCCTCATCGCGAGCGAGGAGGGACAGCGCCTCTACGCCTCCCTCGGCTGGCACCACGAGGCCGACGTCCTGATCGCCCGCTCCCCGGTGCCGAAAGCGGGCTAACGGACCGGCTCGCCGAGGGCCGACTCGATCAGGTCCGCCGCGCGGGGGGTGCCGCCCTCCGACTTCGCCGAGGTGCGGAGCTCCGCCGAGCGGGCGGCGGTGGCCGGGGACGAGGTCAGGTCGAGCAGGGCCGTGCGGAGGGCTTCGGGGGTGGCCGACGGGGGGTCCAGGCGGCGGGCCACGCCCAGGGCGACCAGGCGGTCCGCGTTCATCTCCTGTTCCGTGGTGCGGGGGACCGCGATCATCGGGACGCCCGCGAGCAGGCCCTCGCCGCAGCCGCCCATACCGGCGTGGGTGACGAACGCGTCCGCCTGACCGAGGATCGCCCGCTGCGGAACCCAGTCGTGGACCTCGACGTTCGACGGGATCTCGCCCAGCTCCGCCGGGTCCGTGTACTTGCCGATCTGGAGGATCACTTGCCAGCCGGGGAGGTCGCCGTAGGCGGTCAGACAGGCGCGGTAGAAGCCGGGGTGCCGGGTGTCGGCCGAGCCCAGGGAGATCAGCAGGACGTTCTCGGCGTCCGCCGGGCGGGACCAGACGGCCGCCTGGTCCGTCGCCTGGCCGGTGAGGGCGAAGCAGGGGCCGACGAAGGTCACCGCCTTCTCGTCGACCCGGTCGGCGTTCGGCTGCATCGCCCGGCTGATCAGGGCGAGGGCACGGGACGGATGGCCGCAGAAGGCGTCCATGTCCGAGGTGGTCGCACCCGAACCGGCCAGCCACTCCAGGAACTTCGCCCGGTACGCGTCGGCGCCCGGCAGCGCCCAGATATGGGCCCCGACCTCCTCCGCGTAGCCGTCCCAGCCGACGAAGGTCGGGGAGAGCTGGACCAGGGGCCGTCCCTGCGACTCGGCGATGACCCGGGCCGCGTAGGACCCGATGTCGTACAGATAGAGGTCCGCCGGATCGCGGTCGTAGACGGCGCGCAGCTCCGGGAGGGCGCGGATCGCGTCCTCCAGGAAGAGGGTCATCGCCGCGATCGGGTCCTCGGGCCATTCGTTGTCGCCGACCGGCAGTCCGGAGGAGAAGGGGACCAGCTCCGCGCCGGTGGGCTCGATCAGACGGGCCACCGCCGGGTCGTTGGCGTACGTCACCCGATGGCCCCGGGCCACCAGCTCGCGGATGATCTCCAGGCTCGGCAGGACATGGCTGACGGCGGGGATGCCGACCATCGCGATATGGGCACGGCGGGGCATGCTGACACGCTCGTTTCTGTGGTGTGGGGGGAGTGACCGCCACGGTCGCCCCCGCCGCGCACGGCGGCGGGGGCGACCGGTGGGACGGGAAACGGACTCAGCCGAGGTCGGCCAGCAGCTCGGCGAAGAGCCGGGGGCGGCTGAAGTAACCGACGTGCGACGCGGCCAGGGTACGCACTGTGAAGGGGTTCTCCGGGGTCAGCTCGTCCGCCTTGCGGATCATGTAGTCCTGGACGGCCGGGGTGATGCTGAAGTCCTCGGAGAGCCGGACGAAGGTATGCGGTACCCGCCCCCAGCCGTCGGCCCGGACCAGCGCGCCCGGCTCCAGTACCGAGTGGTTCTCGTCCGGATCCAGGGAGTCCAGCAGCACCCGGAACTGGTGATCGGTGGAGTCCGCCATGATCGCGGCCTTCAGGGCGGCGAACACCGCCGGGTCGGCGTGCGCGGCCCGCCAGTTCAGCCGGACCACGCCCGGGTCGGCCACCCCGGGTACGGCGATCCGCTCCACCGCCGCGTCCAGCAGGTTCTCGTCCGCCACGTCCCACGCCTCGGTGAGCATGGCGGGATCACTCAGGCAGAACGCGGAGAGGTGGACGACCCGGTCGAGCAGTTCGGGGGCCGCGTTGGCGACGGCGCTGATGGTCAGCCCGCCGAGACTGTTGCCGACCAGGACGACCGGGCCGTCCCCGGCGAGCCGCCGCAGTGTGGCCACGACATGGCGCACATGGTCGGCGAGGGTCACGCCGCGCATCGGGGAGGGGGCGGCGGCCAGTGCCGCCAGGTCCTGGGGCTGCCGGTAGTAGGCGGCCGGGACGGCGGCCAGATCGCCGTGACCGGGCAGGTCAACGGCGTGCGAGCGGTATCCCATCAGGGCGAGTTCGTTCTGCAGCGGGCCCCAGGCCCGCGCATTGCTGGAACCGCCGGGTACGAAAACGAAAACGGGGCGCGAGTCTGCGCGCATGGTGAGGATCCTCGTCATCCAGAGGTGAACGGTCGTCGCGTTCCCCGGTGACGGCGGTGGCCGGAACCGGGGTCAGTGCGCCGGCCGGAGGCGGACGAAGTGCCACGAGTGAATGACGGAGGACATGCGCACGACCCTAACAAAGACCGGTGCCGAGGGCGCAAGCCGTTTTCGGCGCCGGTCGGGGACGGGACCGGGACCGGCCGGGCCGGCGTCGTCAGACGACGGCGGCCCGGCAGTCCGGTCGGTCAGGCGCCCGGCCCCGGCTTCGGCGGCGCGTACGGGGTGAACTCCACCCGGCACTCCGTGGTCCGCGGGTCCGGGGTGAGCGTCAGCGGGACCGAGAGCGTGTCGGTGAAGTACTCCTCCGTCGGCACCTTGCAGATCCGGTGGCAGATCGCCGGTGTCGTACTGCCGAGGAACGTGCAGCCGGTGATCCGCAGTTCGTGCTTCCCGGTCCGCTCCATCGGACCCACCAGCCAGCGGAAGAGCCCGGGGGTCAGCAGGGTCAGGAGCCGGGTCGCCGTCCGGGGGAACCGGCGGGCGAACCGCCCCAGCAGCCGGACCGTCCGGGGGCCGCCCATGAAGTCGACGTACGACGCCCGTACGGTCCTGGCCAGTTCCCGGTCGTCGGTGAACCTCCGGTCCTCGTGGAACGAGGAGTCGACGAACGCCTCCCAGCCCTCGTACGGGGAGCGGTAGCCCAGATGGCGGACCCGGATCTCGTTGAACTTCTTCAGGAACAGGGAGTCGAGCACGATCGTGGTACCCCCTCGTGAGTCGGTCAGTCGACGGCGCCGAGTCTCTCCTTCACCCCGGGCCACTCGGCCCGCAGCACGCTGTAGTACACGGCGTCACGGCGCCGCCCGCCCGGCATGTAGTTGAAGGAGCGCAGTACGCCCTCCTCGGTCGCCCCGATGTTCCGCAGTCCGCGCCGGGCCTGCTCGTTGAGGACATCGGTCTTGAACTCGACGCGCTCCGCGCCCAGCCGCTCGAAGGCGTGCTCCAGCAGCAGATACTTCACCCACCGGTTGACGCCCTTGCCGCGGAAGTCGCGGCCCAGCCACGACCAGCCGATCTCAAGACGGGCGTCGGCCTCCGCCAGATTGCCGTAGCACATGCTGCCCGCGATCCGGCCGGACGCCTTGTCGGTGACGACGAAGACGATCCGGCGCCCGGCGGCGGTGTCGTCCAGGGCCGCGTCGAAGAAGAGCTTGAAGTCCCGCTCGTCCGAGACGGCGGCCACGAAGTACTTCCAGATGTCGGGGTCCATCGCCACCGCCCGGACGCCCTCGCGGTCGGCCTCGGTGACGGGGTGGAGCCGTACGTGCTCGTTCTCCAGAACGGCCGGCGCCTGTTCTGCCCAGCTCATGGATCAGGTCCCCTCGGTGGAGTGTCGGGCCAGTGCTTCCGTGACGTGCCGCAGGGTGTGCATCCGCTCCAGGTCGTCCTCGGTGAAGTGCCCGAGGTCGACGCCGGTAGCCTCGCACAACTCGGTCAGGAAGAGGACCTTGTTGAGGGACGTCAGGGCGTACGAGCCGGCCATGTCGGCGTCCAGGTCGAGCGCCGTCGGCGCGATCTCGTGCGGCAGTACGGCGGAGAACTGCTCCCGCGCCGCCGTTTCGATGGAGACGAGGTCAGCTGGCATGGATTCCCTCCGTGGGGTCGTGGACCGCGGCGTGGTGGAGTTCCAGGATCCGCGCCCGTTTCGGTTTGAACTGGGAGGTCAGCAGGCCGTTCTCGATGGAGAACGGCTCGTCGGCGACGACGACCCGGCTGATCCGCTCGTCGGCGGCCAGCCGCTCGTTGGTCCGCTTCACATGGGCGGCGATCGCCTCGGAGTCGGCGGGTACGGCCGCGGGTGAGACCACGGCCACCAGATCGGTCTGCCCGGGGCAGAACACCACGCACTCGGCGATCGAGGGATCGGCCCGCAGGGCCTCCTCCACCGGCCGGACGACGATCTTCTTCCCGTTGTCGAGCACGATCACGTCGTCGGCCCGGCCCAGGATGTACAGATAGCCGTCCTCGTCGAGCCGCCCCAGGTCGCCGGTGCGGACGATGCCGCCGGGGCGGAACATCTTCTCCGAGTCGCCGGGCGCCGCGTAGGCGTAGTGGTCGTTGACGGGATGGTCGCTGCGGACACTGACCACCCCGTCGTCGCCGATCAGGATCTCCTTGCCGGGCAGGGCCCGGCCGACGCTGCCCGGCCGGTTCGCCCCGGGGTGGTTCTTGGTGACGATGCAGGTCTCGTTGAGCCCGTAGCCCTCGTACACCGGCAGCCCCGCCTCGGTGAGGAAGCCGACCATGTCGGGGGAGGCGGGCGCCGAACCGGTCCACAGATAGCGGATCCGGTCGCCGAAGACGGCCCGGGCCGCCGCCCCCGGGTCGGGGGTGTCCCGGTCCCGCCGCAGCCGGGACTCGATCTGCCGCTTCGCGGTCTCGAAGAACGCCGGTACGCCCATCACCACCGTCGGCCGGACCCGGCGCAGGGCCGCGAAGGCCGCCTCGTAGGTGCTGATGGTGACGTCGTGGCCGTGGAGCAGCGCCGAGTAGACCCAGTAGCGCTGCTGGAGCAGCGAGAGCGGCAGGAAGACGAAGAGGTCGTCGCCCGGGCCGTGGGCGAAGATCTGCTGGACGGCCCGCAGCGAGCCGTCGACGCTGCCCGCGGTGGCCCCGAGGCCCTTGGGTTCACCGGTGCTGCCGGAGGTGAACTTGACCGTGGTGATGTCCTTCGGGTCCCAGACCACCGGCGGCAGCCCCGCCCCGCCGGAACCGGAGCCGGGTTCCTCGCCGGGGCCGTCGGCGGCGGCGATGACCTCGGCGGTGGTCAGGACGCCGGGGAGCCCGGCGGCCTCCGGCCGGTCGGTGGCGAGCAGGGTGAGGTCGTACTTGCCGACCAGTCCGGCGCCGGGCGGGAACTTCCCCGGCTCGAATCCGGCGGTCTGCGCCCCGAGCCGGAGCGCCGCGAGATCGAGCAGGATCCAGGCCGGGCCGTTGGCGGCCAGTACGCCGATCCGGTCCCCGGGCCGGATGCCGTGCTCGTCCCGGAGCCACCGGGCGACCAGGCCGGAGCGCCGGTACAACTCGGTCAGCGGGATCGTCTCCGTACCGAGCAGGCTGGCGAAGGCGATCCGGCCGCCGCCGGACGGCGGGCCCGCGACGATCCGGCCCAGGGTCCGTTCGGTCACCGTTCCTCCCCGGAGCCGGTAGCGGCCGTACGGGCTGCCGCGCGGGAGCCCGTGTCCGCCGCGCCGGAGTCGTCCGGGTGGAAGAAGACCGCGTCCGCGAGGCCGATCGCCGAGCCAGGCGGTACGAGTTCCACGATCGTGGGCCACTCGGCGGGCTCGGGCAGCCCGAGCGCCGCCGCGAGCCGGGCGGCGAACCTCGGCATCAGCGGCGCTGCCGTCTGTGCCAGCAGCCGGGCGGCGGCCAGTTCCAGCGCGATCGCCGTACGGGTCTCGGAGCCCCAGCCCGGGTCCTGGGCGGTCCGCGACTCCAGCCGGGAGAACCGCAGCACGTCCTCGACCAGCCCGTCGAGTTCGGCGGCGGCCCGGTTGAGGGAGAAGCCGTCGGCGCGCAGGGCGCCGGTGACGGCCGCGAGCCGGTCGCCGAGCCGGGCCAGGAACGCGGAGTGCTCGGGCGTCCAGGTGCCCGCGTCGGGCGCGGTGCCGTCGTACCGCCCGTTGATCCGCTCGCCCAGCCCGGTCAGCCACCGCTGCCAGGTGCCGATCAGGGTGTCCTGGACGGTCCGGGCGTAGGCGGCGCGGCGGAAGTCGGTCCGCTCCTCCTCGGGCCGGGTACGGCACAGGAAGTACCGGACGGCGTCGACGGAGTCGGGGCCGAGGATCTCCTTCCCCCAGACGGCGTGCCGCCTGCTGGTGGAGAACTTGGCGCCCTCCAGCAGATAGAACTCGTTGACGTGGTAGTCGATATCGGGCCGCCAGCCGGGGTGCGCCAGCCGGTACAGCACCGGGTAGAGCACCGAGTGGTAGAAGCTGTTGTCGTAGCCGAAGAAGTGGACGATCTTCCACTCCGGTCCGGGGTCGTCGGCCCGCCACTTCTCGCCCAGCCGCCCGCCGAGCGCCTGGACGCCGTGGAGGAAGCCGTAGCTCATCTCCGGCCAGACCCAGATCACCTGCCCGTCGGTGCCGCCCGCACCGGACTCCGCCGGGGGCACGCCCCAGGCCGCCGGGTGGGAGACGGGGATGTCCAGCGACGGCCGGGCGAACAGCCGGGCCGCCAGCTCCCGCAGCCGGGCCGGGACCCGGCCCGCCCGGTGGTGTTCGGCGACCTCGGTCCCGAAGTCGCCCAGCGGCAGGGTCCAGCGGGCCTGCGGGGCGACGACCGGGGCGCCGTCGGAGAGCCGGGAGACCGGGTCGGTGAGATCGGCGACCGTATTGGGCTCGCCGCACTCCTCGCAGATATTGCCGCCTGCGCCGGAGCCGCAGCCGGGGCAGCCGCCGCTGACGTCGACCTCGTACAGATAGTCGCCGGTCTCGGCGTCGAAGAGGGCGTCCCGTTCGGCGACGGAGATCCGGCCGGAGGCCACCAGCCGGGAGAAGAAGTCCCGCAGCCCGTCCCGGTACTCCGGCTCGGTGTCGGTGACCGTGTACTGGTCGGGCACGATGTCCATCAGGGCCAGCGTGCGGCGGATCTCGTCGCTGTAGTGGGCGGCGGTCTCGGCGGGCGTACGGCCCTCGGCCCTGGCGGCGCCCACCACATAGCTCTGATAGTCGTCGCTGCCGGTCAGATGCCAGGCCCGGGCGCCGTTGAGGCGCTGGAACCGGACATAGGCGTCGGCGCCCAGATAGGGGCCCGACAGATGACCCAGATGGAGATCGCCGTTGGGCGTCGGCGGGGTGGAGAAGACGAAGACCGGCCGGTCGCCGAAGGCCAGCCGGTCCTGGTTCCCGGCGGACGTCAGGGCCCGGCCGGGGTCGCGCCAGTACTGGGTGAGGAAGACCAGATCGGTGTCGCCGGTGTTCTCCAGGACATGCGTCTCGAACGGTTCGAAGAGGGCGAGTACGCCCGGCTCCGCCGGATAGCGGCGGCCGTCGACCACGAACTCGCCCCGGCCCGCGACGATCACGAAGAACTCGGTCTCGTCGTGCTGGTGGGCGGTGGACGCGCCGCCCGGCTCCACCCGGCCCCAGCCCGCCCCGACGCCCAGGCCCTCGACATCGCTCATCCCGATGCCGAACGCGGCGTGGAGTTCCTTGTCGTCGTAGTGATTGATGATCATGTGGGGTCCCTCCGTAAGGACGGGTCGCGGAGACCGGGGTCGTCTTTGGCGAGCAGCCGTACGGTCTCTCCGGCGATCGCCGGGGCCAGCCGGTAGCCGGACCCCCCGGCGGCGCCCGCGAAGACCAGCCGTCCGTCGTCGGTGAGCGGCCGGACCAGTGGCCCGCCCGCCGGGTTGTACGCGTCGCAGAAGACCCGGCCCGACCCGGTGCGGTCGGCCAGGCCGGGGGCGTACCGCCGCAGAACGGCGGCGGCCTGGGCCAGATGGGCGGCGGTCGGACCGGGCTCCACGGTGTCCGGGTCGACGTCCCACTCCTGGCAGGTGTACGAGAAGAGCCAGTGGCCCCGGTCCCGGTACGGCAGCAGAAAGGCGTCCTCGTCGTGGAAGACGACCGCGCCGTCGTCCTCCTCCGGCGGCGACTCGATATGCAGGGCGACGATCTTCTTCACCCGGATCCCCAGCGGCGCCAGCAGCTCCCGCCAGGCCGGCTGGGCGATCCACGGACCGGGGGCCAGGACCGCGCGGGCCGCGCGCAGGGTGCCGCCGGTACCCAGGGCCAGCCGCACCCCGTCCGGGCCCGTCGTCACCCCGGTCACCGCCACGCCCTCCAGGAACCGGACCCGGGGCCGCAGTTCGGCCGC
The DNA here is from genome assembly GCF_040635975.1 of Streptomyces sp. NPDC006798. Classification (NCBI taxonomy): domain Bacteria; kingdom Bacillati; phylum Actinomycetota; class Actinomycetes; order Kitasatosporales; family Streptomycetaceae; genus Streptomyces; species Streptomyces sp. NPDC006798. The sequence continues at coordinate 7,339 of NZ_JBEYIS010000020.1, read as the reverse complement.
GAGCGTCTGGGTGACGGCGGCCACGTCCGCGTACTGGCAGCCGTCCCCGGTCCAGGCCGCCGCGCCCGTCGGCACGGTCACCGGACCCGGCGGGAGCCCGCCGTCCGGCAGCGGTGTCTCCCGCAGCCCGGCCTCCGGCAGATACGCCTCCCGGAGTCCGGGTTCGGACGCCCGGTCGGCGATCACCGTCATCGGCAGCGACCGCAGCGGCAGTCCGGGCCGGGCGGCGGCGAGCCCCGCCCAGTAGCGCTGGCTCTCGGCCGCCATCGCCCGGACCGCGGCCGACGCGCCGCGCGGGAAGTGCAGTCCGGCGGAGCGCCGGGTGGCGCCCCCGGCGACCAGTTCGCGGTCGAGTACGGTCACCGCCGCCCCCGGGTCGGCGGCGACCAGCTCCCGGGCGATCAGGGTGCCGATCACCCCGGCGCCGACCACCGCGACACCCGTACTGTCCGATATCTCCCCGTCCGCCGCCGAGGCCCCGGCTGCGCCCGGTGCGAACCCGGGGGAGTCCGGTACGGCTCCGGCTGCGTCCGGTACGGCTCCGGGGGCGCCGCCGCTCACGCCCCGCTCCCGGCCTGGGGCCCCGGCTTCGACGCCCACTCGATGAACGACGGCAGCTGCTCGTTCCCCGCGACCACGGTCAGCCGGTCGGCGATCCGGCGGCTGCGCCAGGCGTTGAGGCTGAGATTGGGGTCGGCCAGGCCCCGCTGGCCGCGGGAGGCGTTCTGGACGAAGATCCGCCGGTCGTCGGGGCCGTCCCAGTACACGGCGTAGTCCTCGTCGATCCGCAGCTCCTCGCCGTCCCGCTCCAGCCGGTCGGCGACCGGCCCCAGGAAGTCCATCGGCGTCGGCCGGAAACCGGTCGCCCAGATCACCACATCGGCCTCGAACAGCTCCACCGACTCCCGGTGGTCGTTGTGCCGGGCGGAGACCTGCCAGCCGCCGTAGACCCCCGGCTGGACGTCCCGGACCTCCCGGTTGGGATGCAGCGCCACCAGATCGACATTGCCCTCCACGAACCGGTGGAGATAGATCTTCTGGTAGATGTCCCGCAGCGTGCTCTCGGATATCCCGTCGCTGGTGAGGACGTGCCGCTCGTTGAAGGCGTGCCGGGTCTCCCGGTCCAGGCCGTAGAAGTACTCGGCGTAGGACGGCATGTAGTAGTCGTTGGTGAAGGGCGAGTCGTCGATCGGGAAGTAGTTGTCCCGGCGCGATATCCACGACACCCGGCGCGGCAGCTCCCGCGCGGGCTGCGACACCAGGTCGAGGAAGGCCTCGGCGCCCGACTGGCCGCCGCCGATCACCACGACCCGTTTGCCGCCCAGGTCCCGGGCGAGTCCGGCGTAGTCGCTGACGTGGAACTGGGTGGGGCCCAGCAGTTCACGGGCCTTCGGCGGCACCCACGCCCGGCTGCCGACCCCGACGACGACATTGTCCGCGGTGACGGTCCGCCGGTCGGTGCGGACCGTGAACACGCCGTCGAAGGAGACCTCCTCGACGGCCTCGCCGAAGGCGATATGCGGATTGGTCCGGCTCGCCCAGGCCAGATAGTTGCGGAACTCGACCCGGGGCACCGCGTCGAACTGGGCGTTGAGGAAGTGGTAGAGCCTGCCCTGCTCGTGCAGATAGGCCAGGAACGAGTACGGGTTCTGCGGGTCGGCGAGCGTCACCAGGTCCTTGAACAAGGAGACCTGGAGTGTGTTGCCGGGCATCTGCTGTCCGTCGTGCCAGCTGAAGTTCCCCTTGCGGTCGAGGAAGAGGTGGCTCACCTCCTTCCGGCTGTGCAGCATGGAGGCCAGGCTCAGATTCGCCGGTCCCACGCCCACACCGAGGCAGCGGTAGTGGGCCGGGCCGGAGCGGATGGATTCACTCGCCATGGGAGACCTCTCCTTCGGGCGGGGCGCCGCGCTCGGTGCGGGGCGGACGGGACTCGTCGGCGGTGGAAGGACCGGCGGCGGACGGACCGCCGAGGGATGAACCGGCGCTGGGCGAACCATCGGTGGGAGCCCCGCCGGGTACGTCACCGGGCCCGCCGCCCGGACCGGTGACGGCCCGCACCCCGTGCGCGGCCAGCGCCGTCAGCCAGCGGGCCGCCTCGGCGGGGGACTCGGCGGCCCGGTTCAGCCCGCCGGGCAGGGCGCCGTCCACGATCCGCGACACCCCGTGCGCCAGCGGCAGCGACACACAGCGGGCCATCGCGCTCTCGGTCTCGTCCCCCGTCAGATCGAGCAGTTCGGAGCCGGACCAGCGGACCGTCCCGTCGGCGTCGGCGACGGTCAGCGCCACCGACAGCACCACCCGGTCCCGGTCGGCGTCCGTCGTCGGATAGCGGTCGGCCAGCTCCTTCGCCAGCGACCGCAGCCGGGCCTCGTCCCCGGTCCGGACCGTGGCGAAAACCTCCGACCAGGCCGTACGCCAGCCCGCGTTGCGCAGGGTGCCCCGGACGAAGCCGGCGACCCGCCAGCCGCCGGGGAAGCCGTACTGCGGCACGAACGGCAGGCTGTCCCGGTTCGGATAGACCTCGAACTCCTCCCCGGCCAGGGTCAGCGCCCGGGTCGCCAGCCACGGCTCGGGCGCGGTCCGCGCCTCCCCCTCCTCGATGAAAGTGGCGGGGGAGCGCAGCGCCGACAGCACCCCGTAGGGCGCCCAGCTGAACCGGTACCGGAAGTCGTTGGGCACGGCCGGGAGACCGCCGCAGTACGAGGTGAAGGCGACCGAGTCCGCCCGGTCGCCGACCGCCTCCCGGGCCCGCTCCACCAGCACATGGGCCAGCAGATGGTCGATCCCCGGATCGAGCCCGGCCTCGGTGAGGACCACCAGGCCCCGGCCGGCCCCGGCCTCGGCGGCCGACGCCAGCTCCGGCGACGTATAGCTGGTACAGGCGAAGTGCGCGCCGCGTTCGGCGGCCAGCGCCAGCAGCGCCGGATGCTCCGCGGCGGGCAGCATCGACACCACCACGTCACCGGGGCCCACCTCGGCCGCCAGGGCGCCCGGCGCGAGCCCTCGTACCTCCGCGAGGCCGGTGAGGCCGAGCGCCGCGAGCCGGTCGGCGGCCCGCTCGGCGGTACGGTCCCACAGCACCGGCCGCCGGACCCGCCCGGCCAGCAGGGCGAGGCCGCTCCGGCCGGTGGAGAGCCCGGTACCCACCCAGTGGACGGTCCCACTGGCGGGGGCCGCGGGCGGCAGGCTGTCAGGGCTCACGAGTTCTCCTCCGAACGGGCCGTACGCACGGCGTCGGCGAACCGGCGCCGGGTCCGCGACCAGGCCGGGCAGTCGGGCCCCCCGCTCCGGCCGCCGGGTCCCGGCAGATTCAGCAACTGGGGCCACAGCTCGGCCGAGAAGGCCCGGCTGGCCTCGGCCGGCAGCAGCGACGGCAGATTGTCGATGGCGATCAGATCGAGCGGCGGATCCCCGGCCACGAGCCGCCGCACCGGCCGCTCCCACGAGGTCACCTCGTCGTATACCGGCAGCACGTTGCAGGCCGAACCGACGTCACAGGTCACATCCGACAGGACGGTCGTCCGCCGGGCGGGCGAGTCCAGCGAATCCGGGGTCAGGAACGGCTCCACCGGCCGGTTCACCAGCACCGTGTTCACCACGATCCCGTGGTTCAGCAGCGCCGCCCGGTCCAGCCGCCGGGTCTCCGCCACGTCCCAGCGCACCGGCCAGAACCCGGCCGTCTCCAGCGCGTCGCACGCGCCCCGGCCGCTCCGCCCCAGGGCCCCGATCACCAGCGCCCCGGGGCCCGTACCGCCGGAACCACCGGAGCCGCCCGGCCCGGCGCCGCCGGACGGCCCGTCACCGGCCGCCGGGCCGCCGCCGCGCAGCAGCCCGTCCAGCTCCACCAGATCCATGGTCCGCAGCGGCGCCTTCAGCGCCCCGCGCAGATGCAGCACCGCCAGCGCCGCGCCCACATACCCCGCCCAGTAGCCGAAGGCGGCCACCCGGCGGCCTTCGTCGTCGGTCAGATACTCCAGGTCGAGCAGGGCCCCGCCGCCCGCCTCGAACCGGCCGAGCAGCGCCCGGGCGCCCGGCTGCCCCTTGTAGGCGTGGCCGAAGTAGATATGCCGGTGCCGCAGGGCCCCCGGCTCCTCGGGGAGTTCCTTCAGCCCCAGGACGTAGGTGTCGTCGGGGGCGTCGGGCCAGCTCCCCGCGGGGGCCGTGGCACAGCCCGCCCGGACGTACTCCTCCAGCGGCACGGTCCGCCGGTCCGACTCCTCGACGGTGACCCGGACGCCCCGGCCCACCAGCCGGGCCGCGTCGGCGGGCACCAGCGGCGTCCGGCATTCGGTGGTACGGGTCTCGTGGCGCAGCCACAGCCGGGGCAGCGCCGACATCAGAGGTGTTCATCGCCGGGCTGCGGCGCCTCGATCGCGGTGGACAACTGGACTCCTTCAAGGTGGTTGGGATCCGGTGGCGGCCCGGCCGCCGGGGGCCGGTGACCGGTACGCCCGCCGGTACGGGCCCGGGTCATCCGGCGAGGGCGGCCCGGCGGGTGCCGAGGGCGTCGGCGACGGCCAGCCGCAGCACGTCGGTGGCGCCCTCGTAGATGCGCAACGAGCGGATCTGCCGGTAGAGGCGCTCGGGTACGCCGTCCCGGACGACTCCGGCCGCGCCGAAGAGCTGGACCGCGTCGTCCACGGTCCGCTGGGCGGTCTCGGTGGCATGGACCTTGGCGATGTTGGCGTGCTTGCCGAAGCCCCGGGCGCCCCGGTCGCACTCCCAGGCCGCCCTGGCGACCAGCAGCGCCGAGGCGTTGAGCCCGATCTCCATATCGGCCAGCTTCGCCTTGACGAGCTGGAGGTCGTGGAGGACGCCGCCGTAGGCCGACCGGCTCCGGGTATGGGCCAGGGCGGCGTCGGCGGCCCGCCGGGCGAAGCCGTTGGCGGCGGCGCCGACGGTGATCCGGAACCGCTCCAGCAGGTCGACGGCGATCACGAACCCCCGGCCGGGGCGGCCGAGTACCGCGTCGGCCGGAAGGCGGCAGTGTTCGAAGACCAGATGGCCGAAGGAGCGGGGGGCGAGGGGGTCCAGCCGTTCGGCGACCCGGACCCCGGGGGTGTCGGCGGGTACCAGGAAAGCGCTGAGGCCGAGCGGCCCCGGCCCCTCGCCGGTCCTGGCTATCACCACGTAGAGCCCGGCGATGGTGGCGTGCGCGATCCACGCCTTGTGCCCGTCGAGCACCCAGTCGCCGCCGCCGGTGCGCCGGGCGGTCAGCCCGACGGCCGCCACCTCGGAACCGGCCTCCCGCTCGGAGACCGCGAACGCGCCGATCAGCGACCCGTCGGCCATCGCGGGCAGAAACCGCTTCCGCTGCTCGGGGGTGCCGTACCGGATGATCGGGGTGGCCGCCAGGGACTGGATGGAGTACGCGAAGTCCGCCAGGTCCTCCGCGTAGGCGAGGGCCTCCCGGGCCAGGCAGAGGGTCCGGAAGTCGGCCGGGAGATCCGGCGGCCCCGAGTCCGGGTCGAGCCCGGCGAGCCAGCCGTCCTCGCCGAGCACACCGACCAGCCGCCGCCCCGCCTCGTCGGGGTCCGTCCGGCGGACGGTCTCCCAGAGCGCCCGGTAGCTGTCGCACCAGACGCCGATCTCCCCGGCGAACCGCCGGTGTCCGTCGTCGAAGAAGGGGAGCTGGAGGAATTCGGGGTCGAAGCTGGTGATGGTCTCCACTGCGGAACTCCGTACGACAGGGGCCGGGCGGGCCGGTTCGATGACGGAAGAAGGACGAGACGGGGCCGTTACGCCCCGGGACGCGGATGCGGTACTGCGATCAACCGGCCCGCCGGACCGGCCGGTGCTACGGCCCCGGGGGCCCGGCGGACCCTGCGGATCCGGTGGATCCGTTTGGTCGGACCGGCCTGGTGGCCTGGTGGAACTCGGGTTCCCGTCCGTTCCGTTCGGCCCGGCGGGTCGAACGGGCCCGATGGTTCCGCGGCCCCGGGGCCCGGCGGTCCTGCGGACCCGGCCGGTCCGGCCGGTGGTGCGGCTCGGGAGAGCCCGCGGGATCCGCCGGACGCCCGGCCGGTGCTGCGGGCCCCGCCGGGCCCTGCGGATCCGGTCGGTCCGGCGAGGCCGGCGGGCCGAGAGGAACTCCGGTTCCCGGCTGCTTCGTCCGGTCCGGCCGGTGGTACGGCTTCGGAGGCCCGGCGGTGAGCCGGGCCCTGCGGATCCGCCCGGCCCGGCATCCGGCTGACCGATAAAACTCCGGTTCCCGGCCGACCCGGCCGCTCCGGTGGCACGCGCCGTCCGGGGCCGCCACCTGCGCCCGGGCCAGGTGCCCGGCTCCGGGCCCGCGCGCGCTCGGCCCCGCTCGTCCGCCCGGTCACAGGCCGAGCACCGCCCGGGCCACCGCGTCGGCGTCCTCCAGGATCACCGAGCCGACCCCGGGCCGGATCCCGGCGGCCGTCGCCCAGTGGACGTTCTCCGTCGGCACCCCGAAGGCGAACCGGCGCGGATGCGGCACCCCCGCCGCGTCCACCAGCCGGTAGGGCCGGGGGGTGACCTCCATTCCGCCGCTCTCGTACGCCCCTTCGGGGCCGGGGTCGGCGATCCGGTAGGGGCGGCACTGCCCGTCCGCGAGCAGCCGGGCGATCAGCGGATTGGTACTGCGGCGCAGATCGGGCTCGGGTATCCGGGCCTCGATCAGGGTGTCGACCCGGACCTCCGATCCGGGGACCGCGTCGGAGCCGAAGAGGAAGCCGGTACCGCCCGGGGCCTCCCGGACCCGGGCCCGGGGGCCGACCACGGTCAGCAGTCCGCAGTCGACCAGGGCCGCCATCTCCTCCACCCGGGACGGTGGCGGGCCGATCGAGAGGAAGGCGTTGAGCGGGGTGAACCACCGGACGATCTCGTCGCGGTAGGACGAGCCGGTGACCCCGGAGTGGTCGACCGCGAGCCGGACCTCGTTGCGCAGATCGCGCAGTACGTCGAGGGCGGCCTTGAGGGGGTCGCCGACATTGCCGCCGCGGGCGTGCCGGACGTCCTCGTGGAGATGTTCGACCAGCCAGCGGGCGAACCGGCCGGGTTCGTCGAACTCGCGTCGGCCCCAGGGGCGTTCGACCCGGGACCACTTCCACTCGTCCTGGGCCCTGACGCCGAACCGGCGCAGTACCGCCGTCCGGCCGCCGGCGGGGGCGGCCAGATACTCGGCGAGGAACCGGGCCGCCGTCGGCTCGTCCGCCCACTGGGCGACCAGGGCCCGGTGGTAGACGGTGGCGACCTCGGCCTCCAGCAGCGGCCAGACGTCCCGCCGGAAGGTCGCCCCGGGGGTGGCCCGGATCCGGGCCACCGCCTCCAGGGTGAGGAAGAGGGGTTGGTGCCGTCCCGACGCGCCCGGCAG
>NZ_JBEYIS010000019.1:0-131411 GCF_040635975.1 Streptomyces sp. NPDC006798 | reverse complement strand
CCGCCGGGCCCGGTGACGCCGTACGTCCAGCCGGTCCGGGGCCGTTCCGGCGCCGGCCGGTCGTACCGGAACACCGGACCTACGGTTGTGCCGGGCCGCCGGCCGTACCGGAACACCGGACCGACCGGACAGCCGGTCGTACCGGGCCGGGGCCGGGCGGCCCGCGCCGCCGGTCAGGCCAGGCCGCGCCGGGCCACCCGGGGCTCCCGGTGCCCGGCGATCGCCGCGACCATCTCCAGTACTTGCCGGGTCTCCGCCACCTCGTGCACCCGGTACACCCGCGCGCCCAGCCAGGCCGAGACCGCGGTCGTCGCCAGTGTGCCGATCAGCCGCTCCTTCACCGGACGGTCGAGGGTCTCGCCGACGAAGTCCTTGTTGGAGAGCGAGACCAGTACGGGCCAGCCGGTGTCGGCCATCTCGCCCAGCCTGCGGGTCGCCTCCAAAGAGTGCCGGGTGTTCTTCCCGAAGTCGTGGCCCGGGTCGATCATCACACCGTCCCGCCGGACCCCCAGGGCCACCGCCCGCTCGGCGAGCCCCACGGTCACCCGCAGGATGTCCGCCATCACGTCCTCGTAAGAGGTCCGGTGCGGCCGGGTCCGGGGCTCGACCCCGCCCGCGTGCGTACAGACCAGGCCCGCCCCGTACCGGGCGGCGACCTCGGCCAGCTCGGGATCCACCCCGCCCCAGGCGTCGTTGAGCAGATCGGCGCCCGCCTCGCAGACGGCCGCGCCGACGTCGTGCCGCCAGGTGTCGACACTGATCACCACGGACGGGAACCGCCGCCGCACCTCGGCGACGAAGCCGACGGTCCGCCGGATCTCCTCGTCGGCGGTGACCTCCTCGCCGGGACCGGCCTTCACCCCGCCGATGTCGATGATCGCCGCGCCCTCCGCGACGGCCTGCTCGACCCGGGCGAGCGCCGGTTCGTCGTGGAACGTGGCGCCCTGGTCGTAGAAGGAGTCCGGCGTACGGTTCACGATCGCCATGATCACCGGCTCCCGCGCGTCGAACTCGCGCTCACCCAGCCGCAGCATCAGCGGTTTTCCTCCTCGCGTCGTCCAGCTGTGACCCTAACCGTCACACCGGCGTGGCACGATCAGCACCGGACGCATTCCACGAGGAGCCGGGAAGGACGCTCGTGTTCTTGTTCTTGCTGATCGCGATGGTCGTGGTCGTCGGGGCGGTCACGCTCGCCGTGCTCGGCGGCGGGGACAGCGCCGCACTGCCCGAAGCGGCGCCCGAGCGGCTGGTCGACCCCCTGCCGATGACCAGGCCGGTGGGGCGGGCCGATGTGGAGGCGCTCCGGCTGCCGGTGGCGCCCCGCGGCTATCGGATGGCGGACGTGGACGACGCGCTCGCCCGGCTCGGGGCCGAGCTGGCCGAGCGGGACTCCCGGATCGCCGGTCTCGAATCGGCGCTGGCGGAGGCCCGGGCGACCGGTGCGACCACCGCGACCGACGCGACGCGCGCGGCCGACGGCCCGGCTGTCGGGACCGCCCGGGTGAACGGTTCCCCGGCTCCGGCCGTGGCCGCGGCTTCGGACCCGTCCGCCGACGAGGACGGCATACGGGACGCGGCCCCGGACCCCGACGGGCCCGGGGCCCCGGTGGAGCCGGTCGCCCCCGCGGTTGGCCGGGACCCCGCCGACGGCGTACGGTCGGCCGACCCGGACCCGGATCCCGACCAGGACCCCGGTTCCGGTTCCGGCCGCGACCGGGTGCGGGATTCCGTGGGCGACCCCGTCGGGCGCTCGGGCGAGGAGCGGGGCCGATGACGCCGGGCGGGCCGCTGGCCGGCCCCGACGGGCGGCCCCGCTGCCCCTGGGGCCTCTCGACTGAGGACTATCTCGCCTACCACGACGACGAGTGGGGGCGCGCGGTCCACGGCGACGACGCGCTCTTCGAGCGGCTCTGTCTGGAGGCGTTCCAGTCCGGGCTCTCCTGGCTCACCATCCTGCGCCGCCGCGAGGGCTTCCGGCGGGCCTTCGCGGGCTTCGCCGTCGCCGAGGTGGCCGTCTTCACCGACACCGACCGCGAACGGCTCCTCGCCGACGAGGGGATCATCCGCAACCGCGCCAAGGTCGATGCCACCCTCGCCAACGCCCGGACCCTGGCGTCCTGGGCGCCCGGCGAGCTGGACCGGCTGATCTGGTCCCACGCGCCCGACCCGGCCGGCCGCCCGGCCCCGAAGACCCTGGCCGACGTCCCGGCCGTCACGGACGAGTCCAAGGCCCTGGCGAAGGCCCTCAAGAAGGAGGGCATCCGGTTCGTCGGGCCCACCACCGCCTATGCCCTGATGCAGGCGTGCGGACTGGTGAACGACCACCTGGAGGGGTGCGCGGCCCGCCGGGGCTGAGCCCGGCGGCCCGGTCCCGCTTCCGCTCCCGCCCCGGGGCGGCGGCTACCGGCCCCGGAAGACCGGCTTCTGCTTGGCGACGAACGCGGCGACCGCGGCGCGGTGGTCCTCGGACCCGCCCGCCCGGGTCTGGAGTTCGTCCTCCTTGCCGAGGGTCTCCACCAGAGAGTGGGACGCGGCATGGGCCAGCGACTCCTTGATCGCCGCATAGGCCAGGGTCGGCCCCTCGGCCAGGGCCCGGGCGACCGTACGGGCCTCGTCCGCCAGGGCCTCGGGGGCGACCAGCCGGTTCGCGATCCCCAGCTCGTACGCCTCCGCCGCACCGATCGACCTGGGGAAGAGCAGCAGATCGGCGGCCCGCCCCGGCCCGACGACCCGGGGCAGGGTCCAGGACACCCCGGAGTCGGCGGTCAGCCCGACCGCCGCGAAGGCCGTGGTGAACGACGCGGTCTCGGCGACGACCCGGAAGTCCGCGGCGAGCGCGAAGCCCAGTCCGGCCCCGGCCGCGACCCCGTTCACCCCCGCCACCACCGGCTTCGGCATGCCGGCCAGGGCGCGGACCACGGGGTTGTAGTGCTCACGTACGGTGCTCATGGTGTTCCGGTCGCCGGTCTCGGCGTCCCGGGCCAGCAGCGCCGTGTGCTCCTTGAGGTCCTGGCCGACACAGAAGGCGCGGCCGTTGCCGGTGAGCAGCACGGCCCGTACGGCGTCGTCGTCGGCGGCCGTGCGGACGGCCTCCCGGAGGGCGACCTTGGTCGCGATGTCCAGCGCGTTCATGGCGTCGGGCCGGTTGAGCGTGATCGTCGCCAGTCCGTCGGTCACGTCGTACAGCACGGAGTCGGCCATGCGGGGTCCCCTTTGCGGCGTCATTGCGGCGTCTCGGCTCGTCGGTGGTGTCGCTCGGTGTCGCTCGGCCTCGCTCGGCGTCGTGGACGGTGATCGCGACCCGGTCAGCTCAGCATGGCGGAGATCGCGGGGAACAGGGCCGCGGGCTGTGACCTGTCTCAAAGAAAAATCCGGGTCTTCCGGCCGGGGCCGTGTTCCGCCGCGGGCGCGGTGTTCCCGGGGATTTCGGCGGAGTCCCCCCGGGCGGATCGCCGAATTGGGTGGTTTTGAGAATGTGTGTTGCCCAAGCGATGCCGACCGATGTTGGTCATCGGGTCCCGCCATGCGGGATAATGACCTGGAAGCAATGTGTTCGATGCCGTGACGGCGCCCGCCGGGGTGCCGGTCGGCAGACGATGAGCTGGTTTCAGGAAGGGGAACGAGCATGGCGGCCATGAAGCCGCGGACGGGCGATGGCCCGCTCGAGGTGACCAAGGAGGGGCGGGGCATCGTCATGCGCGTTCCGCTCGAAGGCGGCGGTCGGCTTGTCGTCGAGCTGACGCCGGACGAGGCCGACGCGCTCGGCGATGCCCTGAAGAAGGTCGTCGGCTGACGGCATCGGTCGTTCACGGACCCTGACCACCCGCCCCGGCGCCGTACGGTGCCGGGGCGGTGGTGTGTCCGGGGCCGTACGGCCGACGGCCTCCGGTCCGGTCCGGGATTCGGTTTCCGGCTTTCCCGTTTAGCCGAACCCGTTACGTCACGTCTTCCGTGTCCGTCTTCCCGAAGCCGAAGCCGAAGCCGAAGCCGAAGCCGAAGCCGGGCCGAATGAGTTCCGGGCGGGGAACGCGCTCCCGGAAAATTCTCCCCGGGGCCGGGTGGCCGCCCGGGTTACCCGTTACCGGTAACCCGTATGTGTTCGGTATCCGTAACCCCGGCCGTAACCCCGCCCGTGCCCGAATCCGGGCCGGCAAGAGCCCGAAACGGGCCGGGACGGGTCAGGCCCGCCGCGCCGCGCAGAGCAGTCCGTCGCCCACCGGCAGCAGCGACGGCAGCAGATCCGGGCTCTCGCGGACCGCCCGCAGCAACTCGCGCAGCCGCAGCACCTCGGCGGGCTGGGCCGCGGCGTCGACCGTACGGCCCCGGGCGAAAACGCCCTCGAAGCAGACCAGTCCGCCCGGCCTCAGCAGCCGCAACGATTCGGCGAGGTAGTCGAGGTACTCCAGCCGGTCCCCGTCGCAGAAGACCAGGTCGTATCCGCCGTCCGCGAGCCGCGGCAGGACGTCGAGGGCGCGCCCGGGTATGAAACGGGCCCGGTTTCCGGCGAATCCGGCCTCGCGGAAGGCCTGCTTGGCGAACTGCTGCCGCTCCGGCTCCGGGTCCACGGTCGTCAGTACGCCGTCGGGCCGCATGCCGAGCAGGAGATAGATCCCGGACACACCGGCCCCGGTACCGATTTCCGCGACGGCTTTCGCGTCCGCGGTGGCGGCCAGCAGACGCAGCGCGGCGCCGGTGCCCGGTGACACCGAGGGGACGCCCGACTCCCGGGCCCGGTCGCGGGCCCAGCGCAGCGCTTCATCCTCGGCGACGAAGGCATCGGCGAAAGCCCAGCTCGTCTGCCGGTTGGCGGTAATGGGCCTCTCCTGTCCCCGTAGTTGAACGCGACGTTGACTGTATCCGCTGGAGCCGGGAACCCGCAGATGGGACCGTTCGTTGAACGGAGGACACCGCGGATTCCCGGGGAAACGCCGGAAGAGATGGCTTCGGACGGCTTCGGAGGAGGGGCTCGGGAGAAGGCGGGAAGCGCGGAGAAGGCGGCAGGACCGACGGCAGGGCTATTCGACCGGGCGGACGGGGGGAACAGATGGCATCGAGCCCACGGCAGGCGCGGTACCCAAATTCGCGTAAAGATTCTTATCCGGAGCTAACGGGCGAGGTGGCTATGGTAGGGGCTCCGCTGGATACCACCAGAGCCGACAGGGGAGGTGCGGCTGCACCTGCGGATCGTCGGGGAGCGTTCCGTCGTTTCCTCGCCAGGTCACCGGGTGAGCCGAAATCTGTGACCGACACCGCTGACCGTTCCACCGCCGCCACCGCGACCGCCACCGCGACCTTCGCATCGGATGCGGAATCGCAGGCGTGGACACCCCCCTCGTGGGAGGAGATCGTCAGCACCCACAGCGGTCGCGTCTACCGGCTCGCCTACCGGCTCACCGGCAACCAGCACGACGCCGAGGACCTGACGCAGGAAGTCTTCGTCCGGGTCTTCCGCTCTCTCTCCACCTACACCCCGGGGACCTTCGAGGGCTGGCTCCACCGCATCACCACCAATCTCTTCCTCGACATGGTCCGCCGGAAGCAGCGGATCCGCTTCGACTCCCTCGGGGACGACGCGGCGGAGCGGCTCGCCAGCCGCGAGCCCTCCCCGCAGCAGGTCTTCAACGACAGCCACTTCGACGCCGACGTCCAGCAGGCGCTGGACACCCTGGCGCCCGAGTTCCGGGCCGCCGTCGTCCTCTGTGACATCGAGGGCCTGTCGTACGAGGAGATCGCCGCGACCCTGGGCGTGAAGCTCGGGACCGTCCGCAGCCGGATCCACCGCGGCCGTTCGCATCTGCGCAAGGCCCTGAAGCACCGCTCGCCCGAGGCCCGTGCCGGGCAGCAGCGCGCCCTCGCGGGGGCCGTCGGGCTGGTGGGGGAGGTCGGCACGGCGTGAGCGGATCAGGTCCCACCTCCCCCTTCTTCCGGTCCCCGCAGCCGAGAGGGTCCTGGGCCCCGGCGGCCGGGTCCGCGCACTCCCCGGCCGAGCACCACCTCGGGGACCGGCTCGCCGCCCTGGTCGACGGCGAGCTGACCCATGACGCCCGGGACCGGGTACTGGCCCATCTGGCGACCTGCCCCCGCTGCAAGGCCGAGGCGGACGCCCAGCGCATGTTGAAGGACGTCTTCGCCAGGAGCGCGCCGCCACCGCCGTCCGCCGGGCTGCTCGCCCGGCTCCAGGGGCTGCCCGCCGGACCCGGACGGCCGGGCTCCGACCTTCCGGGCGGACCCGGCGGCGACCGGGGCGGCCCGTTCGGCGGCCGGGCCCCGGACACCCTCTTCGGTACGCCGCTGCCCGCGGCCGGCGGCCGGCGCCCGGCCGCCGTGGGCTATCTCCCCGGCGGCCACGGTAGCCGTCCGGGCGCGCCCCTCGGCGGCTTCGGCGCCGGAGCGGCCCCGTCAGGACGAGCGGACGGGCGTCCGGACGCCGACCGCTCGCCCTGGCGCGGTCGCAGGTTCGCCTTCGCCGCCGCCAGCGCCGTCTCCTTCGCCGCGATCGCCCTCGGCGGCTCCATGCCCACCGACGGCTCCTCCCAGGCCGGTTCCCGCTCCGGCGGCACCGGAAGCGGTGGTACGCCGGTCCGCGCGGCCAGTTCGGCCGGTACCGCGGTCGGCGGCCAGAGCCAGGGCAGCGGTGCCGGAATCAGCACCTCCGCCGCGACCACCCGGGCCACCGAGTACGAGCGGCGCAGGAACAGCGGCTTCGGCCCCACCCGCTCGGAGGGGCGGGTCGTCGGCCGGTCCGCCGCCGAGCCGGAGGTTCCGCTCAATCTGGCCTCCCGTCCCGTGCCGACCGCGCTGAACGCGGCGTTCCCCGCCTTCCCGGCCTTCAAGGCGCCCCCGGCGATACGCCCCATGGGCTTCGGTTTCCATCTGGGCGCCCCCCACGGGTTCCTGCCCCCGGTGCTGCCGGACCCGTCGGCGGCCCCGGGCCCGGGTGCGGGCTCTCTGCCGACCCACCACATCGGGGCCTCGCCCGGCCCGGTGGCCAACGCCCGCTGACCGCGACACCCGTGCGCCCCTGCCGCTGATTCGCAAACCTGGTTGAATCTGCGAGCAGGGTGCCCACGGGGGTACCTCCCAGCCGGCAGTTTGCGGGGGAGAACGGGGACAGCATGGACGACGGGAAGCCCACCGGACCCAAGGCGGCCTGGTGGAGCCGGCCGGGTTCCCGGCGCCGGGCCGACGCCGCCGCGGAGACCGGGACCGCGCCGGGCCACGGCGCGGCGCCCGGACAGCCCCCCGCGCCCCCGGCCGTACCGCCCGTTCCCCCGCCGACGACCCCGCCCGGGCCCGCCGCCCACGGCGCCCCCGCCGACGGGCCGGGACACGGCGCGGACGGCGCCACCGGAGCCGTACCGCCGCCGCCGGTACCGGGCCCGGCCCCGGTGCCCCCGGCGGAGCACGCGCCCGCGAGACCCGCCCCGCTCCACGCGCCCGACGAGTACAGCACCCCGCCCTACGGCGGCCCGGGACCCTGGGCGCCCGCGCCGCCCGTGCAGCGGCCCGTACCGACCCCCGCGCACGGCACGCGGCTGCCGCCGGCCTATCCGGCCCCGCCCGGGACCGCGCCCGCCGCGACCCCGCCGAGCGACCCCCGGACCGCCACCGGGACTCACCCCACCGGAGCCCACCCCGCCGCGCCCCCGCCGACCGGTACGCACCCGACCGGTACGCACCCCGGTGGGCCGCACGCGACGGACGGCGCCGGGTTCGCCGCGCCGCCCACCGGCCCCACCAACGCCACTGCCCCCGCCGCGCCCTCCGCCGGGCCGGGGACACAGCCCGGCGGGCCGTACCCCGCGTCCCAGTGGCTCCACTACGACCCCTGGTCCGCCACCGGCGGCTCCGGCGGCACCCCGCCCCCGGCCGCGCCGCTGGCCTACACCGGTGAGCCCGCCCGGCGCCGCGGCGGCCGCGGCCCCCTGATCGCCGGGGCGGTACTGCTCGCCCTGGTCTCCGGTGTCGCGGGCGGCGGCATCGGCTCGTACGTCGAACGCACCGGCGGCTTCGGCACCGACCGGATCGAACTCGACCAGGCCCCCAAGGAGAGCCGCGACCGGGCCCCCGACAGCGTCGCCGGGATCGCCGCCCGCGCCCTGCCGGGTGTCGTCACCCTCCATGTCGCGGGCGGCGGCGAACAGGGCACCGGCACCGGCTTCGTGCTCGACAAGCAGGGCCACATCCTCACCAACAACCATGTCGTCGACCCGGCCGGAAGCTCCGGCGAGATCTCCGTCACGTTCAGCGGCGGGGAGACCGCCCGGGCCACCCTCGTCGGCAAGGACAGCGGCTACGACCTGGCCGTCGTCAAGGTCACCGGGGTCGCCGGACTGACCCCCCTGCCGCTCGGGAACTCGGACAACGTCCGGGTCGGCGACCCCGTCGTCGCCATCGGCGCCCCCTTCGACCTCCAGAACACGGTCACCTCCGGCATCATCAGCGCCAAGGAACGGCCCATCACCGCGGGCGGCGAGAAGGGCGACGGCACCGACATCAGCTATGTCGACGCCCTCCAGACCGACGCCCCGATCAACCCCGGCAACTCCGGCGGACCGCTGATGGACACCAAGGCCAGGGTCATCGGCATCAACAGCGCCATCCGCGCCGCCGACGGCGGCGGGAGCGGCCCCGAGGCCGGCCAGTCCGGCTCCATCGGCCTCGGTTTCGCCATCCCGGTCAACCAGGGCAAGCGGGTCGCCGAAGAGCTGATCAACACCGGCAAGGCCACTCACCCCGTGATCGGGGTCAATCTCGATATGCGCTTCACCGGCGCGGGCGCCCGGGTCAGCGAGAAGAACAAGGACGGCAGCCCCACGGTCGTCCCCGACGGGCCCGCCGCGAAGGCCGGTATCCGGCCGGGCGACGTGATCACCGAGGTCGACGGCCGGAAGGTCTACGGCGGCGAGGAGCTGATCGTCAAGATCCGCGCGCACCGGCCCGGTGACGAGCTCGAACTCACCGTCGAGCGCGACGGCCGCGAAGAGAAGAAGAAGCTCCGGCTCGGCTCCTCCGAAGGCGACTGACAGGCCGGATTCAGGTCGCGTTCAGGCCGTGTTCAGGCCGAACCAGGGCCGGGCCGTGAACGGTGGACGGACAGCCCGCTTCGTGGGCGGTTCGGCCGGGATCACCCCTTACCGACACGTGACGAGCGGAACGTCCGCCGGGTACGGTGGATCGGATCCCGTCCCCATCCGCGGACCCACGGACCACGGAGAACACGAGGAGCAGCTGGGTGTTCAATGACATAGGCGTACTGGAGCTGGTGGCTCTCGTGGTGCTCGCCGTGCTCGTCTTCGGCCCCGACAAGCTCCCCAAGGTCATCCAGGACGTGTCGCGGACGATCAGGAAGATCCGCGAGTTCTCCGACAGCGCCAAGCAGGACATCCGCGACGAACTGGGGCCGGACTTCAAGGACTTCGAGTTCGAGGACCTGAATCCGAAGACGTTCCTGCGCAAGCAGCTCGACCAGAACGACGATCTTCGGGACCTGAAGGAGCTGGGTGACTCCTTCGACTTCCGCAAGGACATGAACGACCTCGCCGACACGGTCAACGGCGCCGAGCCCGTCCCCGCCCCCGCCCCGGCCGCGGCGGGCACCCCCGACCTGCTGAAGAAGCGGGAGCCGGCGGCGGGCCGGGAAGAGCGTCCGCCGTACGACGCCGACGCGACGTAACGCCTCCCGCTGAGGGTCCCGCCACCATCCGGGGCCCGGCGCCCCGGGGAGCCCCCGGGCCCTGTGGCGGCGACTGTTCGTGGTTCGCCGCCTGCCGCTGTGTCGTGGCCGTTCGCACAGTTCCGCCCCCTATGCCTTCGGCGACGGGGGGACACCCAGCGCCCCTGAACGCCCTCCAGCGTGCCGCGCCCGAGGTGGGCCCCGCGCCCCTGGGAACACTCCATCGCGCCGTGCTGAACGGTGGCGGGGCCGCGCGGCGGTGGCGGGGAAACACGTGGGCGCGGGGGTGGGTGGTTATTCTCTCCATCTGTCAGGACGCGAGGACGCCCGAGGGGGGCGGGTCCGCTCCCGACCTGGGACACGGAGGAGGCGGCCGGACCGATGGAGACCACGAGCCGGGAGGCGCGGCAGCCGGTGGTACCGGTGCTGGAGGACTATGTCCGCGCGTCCTTTGCCTGGTACGGGCTGGACGACGCGTTCACCGGGCCGCGCCGGCTGATGGGTGTGGGCTCGGCCGCGGACGGGGTCGTCCAGCACGGGTCGCTGGGCCACGGGGACACCCCGTCGATACGGGCCGCCGCGGCCGGGGCCGCCGACACGGAGGCCAGGGAGCGGTTCGCCGTGGTGATCACGGTCGCCGCCAGCCCCGTACGCCGCAGCGGTGACGGGACCGGGGTGCTCGACGCGACCTCGGTGTCGTCGGCGGCCTGGCTGGCCGGGTCGGGGCTGCTGGCGCACACCTGGCCGCCGCAGATGGACCACTCCCTGCGGGACGACTGGCTCGACCAGCAGACGGAGGCGGCGTTCGAACTCGCCGACCAGCTCGACGGGGAGCCCTGGTCCGAGCTGTCGCTGCCGGTGGACGGCGAGCCGACCGCGTTCCACTACCGGGAGACCGACTTCGGCTGGGTGCTGGCGGGCACGACCGGGGACGGTACGCATCTGGGGGCGTACGGCCGCGGGATGAGCGCGTACGGCCTGGGCTTCTCGATGGTCCGGGACCTCACCCCGTACGCCTGACCCGGCAGAGGCACAGGAACAGGCACGGGCGAAGAACCGCCCGGCCGGGCCCGGAGGCGCCCCTCGGCGCCCCGGGCCCGTACCGTACGCGGCTCAGAACTTGTTGCGCGGGGTGATTCCCAGGCTGAGGCCCGCCAGGCCGCGCTGGCGGCCGCCCAGCTTGCCCGCGATGGCCCGCAGCGCCGACCCGGCGGGCGACTCGGGGTCGCTGAGCGCCACGGGCCTGCCCTCGTCGCCGCCCTCCCGGAGCCGGACGTCGATCGGGATGGAGCCGAGGACCGGGACGGTGGTCCCGGTGGTCCGGGAGAGGCCCTCCGCGACCTTCTGGCCGCCGCCGGTACCGAACACGTCGACCATCTCGTCGCAGTGCGGACACGGCAGCCCGGCCATGTTCTCGACCACGCCGACGATCTTCTGATGGGTCTGTACGGCGATGGAACCGGCCCGCTCCGCGACCTCGGCCGCCGCCTGCTGCGGGGTGGTGACCACCAGGATCTCCGCGTTCGGCACCAGCTGGGCCACCGAGATGGCGATATCGCCGGTGCCCGGCGGCAGGTCCAGCAGCAGTACGTCCAGATCGCCCCAGTACACATCGGCGAGGAACTGCTGGAGCGCCCGGTGCAGCATCGGGCCGCGCCACACCACGGGCTCGTTGCCCGGGGTGAACATGCCGATGGAGATCACCTTCACACCGTTCGCCGACGGCGGCATGATCATGTTCTCGACCTGGGTGGGCCGCCCTTCGACGCCCAGCATCCGGGGCACCGAGTGGCCGTAGATATCGGCGTCGACGACCCCGACCTTCAGCCCGTCCGCCGCCATCGCCGCCGCCAGGTTCACGGTCACGGACGACTTGCCGACGCCGCCCTTGCCGGAGGCGACCGCGTAGACCCTGGTCAGGGAGTCGGGCCGGGCGAACGGGACCTCGCGCTCGGCGGTGCCGCCCCGCAGGGCCGCCGCCAGTTCGCGCCGCTGTTCGTCGCTCATCACGTCGAGCGTCACATCGACCCGGGTGACGCCGTCGACCCGGGCGACCGCGTCCGTGACGTTCTTGGTGATCGTCTCGCGCATCGGGCAGCCGGAGACCGTCAGATAGACCGTGACGGCCACTGCGCCATCCGCCCCGATCTGCACCGATTTCACCATGCCG
The DNA here is from genome assembly GCF_040635975.1 of Streptomyces sp. NPDC006798. Classification (NCBI taxonomy): domain Bacteria; kingdom Bacillati; phylum Actinomycetota; class Actinomycetes; order Kitasatosporales; family Streptomycetaceae; genus Streptomyces; species Streptomyces sp. NPDC006798. The sequence goes on along the minus strand of NZ_JBEYIS010000019.1, from coordinate 119,565 downwards.
AGTTCGGTGATCGGTCGGTTGATCTCGGGGTCGTTCACCGTCGCCAGCGCCGCGAGCACCGCGTCTTCCGTAGCCATACGGAGATGGTACGGCGCGGCGCTCCGGCGGGGGAAAGCCCGTCAGCGGTCGCCTTCGTCACGGTCCGGAGCGGGCCGGTCCGGGAATACGCCCGGCGGCCCGCTGGAGTCGCCCCGGGGCCCGTACGGCCCGGGGCCCGTTCCGTACGGCCCGGGACCCGTTCCGTACGGCCCCGGACCCGCCCCGTCCGGTACGGCCAGGTCCCGCAGCAGGTCCTGGAGCTCCGAGCGGATCCAGTCCCGGGTGGCGACCTCGCCGAGCCCCATCCGCAGCGCCGCGATCTCCCGGGTCAGATACTCGGTGTCCGCGATGGACCGCTCGTTCTGCTCCCGGTCCTGCTCGTGGGTGACCCGGTCGCGTTCGTCCTGCCGGTTCTGCGCCAGCAGGATGAGCGGGGCGGCGTACGACGCCTGGAGCGACAGCATCAGGGTGAGGAAGATGAACGGGTACTGGTCGAACCGCAGCTCGCGCGGGGCCCAGATGTTCCACAGCACCCAGAGGATGATGACCGCGGTCATCCAGACGATGAACCGGCCCGTGCCCAGGAAGCGGGCGATCCGCTCCGACAGCCGCCCGAACGCCTCCGGGTCGTACTCCGGCAGGATCGTCAGCTTCGGCACCTGCGGCATGTCCAGCCGGGTCCGGGGCCGTACCGCCGCCGTCCGGTCCTTGGCCTCGCCCCGGTCGGCGGGCGGCCCGTAGTCGCCGCTCATCGCCCCGCCGCCCCTTCGCCGGTCCCGCCCGCCGCCGCGCCACCGGCCCCGCCGCCCGGCGGTCCGTCCGCCCGGGCCGCCACGTCCTCGTGGAAGGCGGACTCCTCGAACTCGGTCTCCCGCCAGTCCTCCGGCAGCAGATGGTCGAGTACGTCGTCCACGGTCACCGCCCCCAGCAGCGCCCCGCCCTCGTCGACCACCGGCGCCGCCACCATGTTGTACGCGGCGAGATAGCTGGTCACCGCGGGCAGCGGGGTGTCCGGCGCCAGCGGCGGCAGATCGCTGTCCACGACCGAGGCGACCAGGGTGTACGGCGGTTCCCGCAGCAGCCGCTGGAAGTGCGCCGTCCCCAGATACTTCCCGGTCGGCGTCTCGTCCGGCGGGCGGCAGACGTACACCTGGGCCGCCAGCGCCGGGGGCAGGTCCTCCTGCCGCACCCGGGCCAGCGCGTCGGCGACCGTCGCGTCCGGCCGCAGCACGATGGGCTCCGTGGTCATCAGACCGCCCGCCGTCCGCTCCTCGTACGACAGCAGCCGCCGTACGTCGGCCGCGTCGTCCGGCCGCATCAGGGTCAGCAGCCGCTCCTGGTCCTCCTCGGGCAGCTCGGAGAGGAGATCGGCCGCGTCGTCGGGGTCCATAGCCTCCAGGACGTCGGCCGCCCGCTCCTGGTGGAGCTTGCCCAGGATCTCCACCTGGTCGTCCTCCGGCAGCTCCTCCAGCACGTCCGCCAGCCGGTCGTCGTCGAGGGCGGCGGCGACCTCGGCCCGCCGCTTCGGCGACAGATGGTGCATCACATTCGCCAGATCCGCCGGGCGCAGCCGCTCGAAGGTGGCGACCAGGCTCTCCGCGCCCTGCGCCTCCTCCTCCAGCGAGAAGCCCGTCACCGCCGACCAGGCCACGGTCAGCGTCTCCCCCTTGCGGCGCAGCGCCCCGCCCTTGCCCCGGCGGACGAAGACCCGGTCGATCTCCCAGTCCCGGCGGGCGGGCAGCCGCCGTACGGAGACGTCCAGCACGGTGACCTCCTCGTCCGTGCCGCCGCCGCTCCCGGCTCCCTCGCCGACCAGCCGTACCCGGCGGTCCAGCAGCTCGCCCAGGACCAGCCGCTCGGTGGGCCGCTGCTCGAACCGGCGGACGTCGAGCACCCCGGTGGTGATGACCTGGCCGGACTCGATCCCGGTGATCCGGGTCATCGGCAGAAAGATCCGGCGGCGGGTCAGTACCTCCACCACCATGCCCAGCAGCCGGGGCGGCCGGTGGCCGACCCGGAGCATGGCGACGAGATCGCGGACCCGGCCGACCCGGTCGCCGTTCGGGTCGAAGACGGGAACCCCGGCGAGATGGGAGACGAAGACCCGGGGGGTGCTTCCGGCCATGCTGCTCTTTCGTCCGGTTCCGCTGGTGAACGCTGCCGTTCGGGGGTTTCAGGCTAGCCCGTACCGATTCGCGGCGCCGGTGTTCGGCGTCCGTATGGCTTCCGTGCGGCTGCCGGTGAAGCCGCCGCGCGGGCCCGGGTACGCTGCGCACTGCCACCCCATCAGAAGCCGATGAGAGGCAGTGCGCAGGTGACTCTTCTCCGTTCCGTTTCCCGGCGTTCCGGGTCCCGTCCGGCCGTCCGCCGGACCCTTCGGGCCCGGCGGGCCGCGCTCGCCGCGGTGCTCTGCGCGGGGCTCGCGGCCGGGGCCGCGGGCTGCGGCGGCGACGAGGACCCCGACAAGGGCACCAACGGGTTGGGGAAGCTGACGGCGACCGAGATCGAGGAGCGGGCGCGGACGGCCGCCGACGCGGCGAAGGCGGTCCGGCTCTCCGGCACGCTGACCGGCAAGGACGGCACGTACACGCTGAACATGCGGCTCAAGGAGGACGGCGGTTCGGGTTCGGTGACCGCCGACGGCCAGACGTTCGAGCTGCTGCGGATCGGCGACGACCTCTATCTCAAGGCCGAGGCGGACTTCTGGACCAGCCGGGGCGAGGAGGGCACCGCGCCGACGAAGTGGGGCGCGGAGGCGGCCGGCAAGCTCGACGACAAGTACGTCAAGGTGCCGAAGGGAGACCCGGCGTACCAGCAGTTCCGCGGCTTCACCGACAAGGACGGGATGCTGGAGGGCTTCCTCGGGATGCGGGGGGAGCTGTCCAAGGGCGAGCGGACCAAGATCGGCGGGGTACGGACCATCAAGGTCGACGCCGCCGAGGGCGCGGGCGGGGTCCTCGACGTGTCCCTGGACGGCGCCCCGTATCCGGTCCAGTTCGCCCGCGCGGGCGGCGCCGGTGTGCTGACGCTGGGGGAGTGGGACGTCGACTTCCCGCTCGCGCCCCCGCGGCAGTCGACGGTGGTCGACTACGGCCGGGACCTGAAGAAGTCCGACGGGGGCTCGGGGTCCGAAGGGTAGTCCCGGCCCGGTGGCCCGGTGGCCCGGGGCCGTCAGGAGCGGGCGCGGCGGCGGAAGAGGAGCCGGGGGAGCGCCGGGGGGATCGGGCGGCGGGTCGTCGCCGGACTGGGCGGCGGCGGTACGGCGAGGGAGCCGTCGGGCAGCTCCGCCGCGATCGTCACCGGCTCCAGCCGCAGCACCCGGCAGCCGGCCGCCCACTGCTCCGGCAGGCCCTCGGTGTCGGCCGCGTTCAGCCGCTTGGACTTCAGCTCGGCCACCGCCGACTCCCACGCCTCGGAGCGGGGCGCCAGTTCGGTCACCGACGCCTGCCAGGAGACCAGCCGGCCGCCCTTGTCCTTGCTGCGTACGGTGATCTCGGCGGTGCCGCCCGCGACCAGACCGGGCAGCGGCTGCTCGGCCGGGCCGTCGCCCACGACATGGGCCGCGCCCTCGTGCCAGATGTGCCACAGGGCCCGCTCGGGCGCGCCGTCCGCCTCGCCCCTGACCCAGATCAGACCGGACTTCTTGGCGGCCTCCTCGACCAGGGCCGGGCCGAGCTCCGGATCCTGAGCGGGGGTCACGTCCTGGCCGGGGGCCGCGGCGGGCTGCGCGTCTGTCATGGCCGCAGCCTACCGGCGGCCCCGGGACCGGCCGGAGTCCGCGGCGGGCGGTCCCGGCCCGTCCCGGCCCGTCCCGGCCGGTTTCCCGGAGCGGCCCGGGACCGGTCAGAGCCAGCCGTTCCGCTTGAGGGTGCGGTGGATGGTGAAGCAGATGACCGCGATCCCGGTCAGCACCGCCGGATAGCCGTACTTCCAGTTCAGCTCGGGCATGTAGTCGAAGTTCATGCCGTAGACCCCGCAGACCGCCGTGGGGACGGCGATGATCGCCGCCCAGGAGGTGATCTTGCGCATGTCCTCGTTCTGGGCCACGGTCGCCTGGGCGAGGTTGGCCTGGAGGATGGAGTTCAGCAGCTCGTCGAAGCCGAGGACCTCCTCCTGGACCCGGGCGAGATGGTCGGCGACGTCCCGGAAGTACTTCTGGATATCGGGATCGATCAGCCGCATCGGCCGCTCGCTCAGCAGCTGCATCGGCCGCAGCAGCGGGGTCACCGCCCGCTTGAACTCCAGCACCTCCCGCTTGAGCTGGTAGATCCGGCCCGCGTCGGTCCCCCTGGGACTGCCCTTCGACGGGGCCGAGAAGACCTCGATCTCGACCTCGTCGATATCGTCCTGCATCGCCCCGGCGACCGCGATATAGCCGTCCACGACATGGTCGGCGAGGGCGTGCAGCACCGCGGACGGGCCCTTGGCCAGCAGCTCGGTGTCCTTCTGGAGGCCGTGCCGCAGCGCCCGCAGCGAGCCCTGGCCGCCGTGCCGGACCGTGATCACGAAGTCCCGGCCGGTGAAGCACATCACCTCGCCGGTCTCGACGTCCGCGATCCCGTTCGGCCCGGCGGCCTCCAGGTAGTGGACGGTCTTGAAGACGGTGAAGAGGGTGTCGTCGTACCGCTCCAGCTTGGGCCGCTGATGGGCGTGGACGGCGTCCTCCACGGCCAGCGGGTGGAGCCCGAACTCGGCCGCGATCCCGGCGAACTCCTCCTCGGTGGGCTCGTGCAGCCCGATCCAGGCGAAACCGCCGCCCTCGCGGACCCGCAGCATCGCCTCGCGCGGCGTGAGGCAGGTGTCGCTCGGCAGCCGCCGGCCGTCGCGGTAGACGGCGCAGTCGACGACGGCGCTGGAGGCGGAGGGGTCGCGGGCGGTGTCGTACCCGGCGGCGGTGTACGGGGCGGCGCAGGCATCGCCACCGGTCCTGCGCCGCGAGGGGCGGACGGCGGCGCGCAGGTCACGGATCATCGACATGGCTGACTCCCATCGGAGAAGCCGTCGCGGCGCGGGGAGGCGCAGCCCGGAATGGGGACGTGATCTCTTACGTCCGCAAAGCGGGCGGCACCGCGGAATCGGCGCACGATGACGGCGTTCGCAACAGACAGACTTCGCAACAAGCGGGTCGAGCTGGTGAAAGCTGGTGAAACCAGGGGGAAACGGTGCTCTTCCGTCGTGCGAAGCCGCCGTCGGGTGCGTCGGCGAACCGGAGAACCCGGGTTACGGGGTGGTCGCCGAACGGCTCCTCAGCCGCGTGGGCGGAGAGGAACGGACATCACCGGACGGGCGCGGTCGCGAACGTGGCGCCGGGACGGGGCCGTACGGAAGAGCGGCTGGTACTGCACGGTCGACTTCGATCCACCGTGGACCCCACCTCCTCCGGCCGGTCCCCCGTAGGGGAGATCCGTACCCCCGGGCGAAGCCGGGGGCGAATGTGACGGGCGGGACGCGGGCGGCGCGCGAGAGGCACCGCCGGGCGAAGTCCCGACCAGCCGCCAACACTATCAGCCGACCGACGGTCAACTGATGTCCTTGCCCGTTCCGTACGCGTTTTATGCTCGCCGCATGGCAGATGTTCTCGCTCTGGTCGAAGCCCGGTTGCTGCTGGCGTTCGGCGAACCGGACGCCAGGGCCTCCGTGACGTTCCTGGGCACGGACCGGATCGAAGTCCTCCGGTTCACCGGGGCGGGTGCGGGCGGCGGGCCGGACGGCGGCAGCGGCCCGGGCGACCCCGGCGGCAGTGCCCCCGGCGGAAGCGGCCCGGGGGCTGTCGGGCCGGACGGTACGGGCCCCGGCGGCTTCGGGCCCGGCGCGGAGAGGGTCGTACGGTACGCGACGCTCGGGATGTCCGCGCACCCCATGGCCGACCCCACCGCGCCCCTCGCCGACCCGCTGCGCGGACCGCGCGCCGAACTGCTGCTCACCGTCCGAGCCGGGCTCGCCGAGACCGACCGGGTACTCCGGCCGCTCGCCGTACTCGCCGCGTCCCCGCAGGTCGAAGGGGTCGTCGTGGCGCCGGGCGCGTCCCTCGGCCTCGGTGAGCCCCTGTGGCCGGGCGCCCCCTTCCCCTCCGTCCTGGTCGGCGAGCCCGGCGGTCTGGTGGCGGATCTCGAACTGGACGAGCCGATGGACCCCGTCCGCTTCCTCCCGCTGCTGCCGATGACCCCCAACGAAGCCGCCTGGAAGCGGGTCCACGGCGCCCCGGCGCTCCAGGAACGCTGGCTGGCCCGGGGCGCCGACCTGCGCGATCCGCTGCGGTCGTCGGTGGCGCTGGACTGACGCGCGCCGGGGCGCCGGGCCTTACGGGCCCACGGCCGCGCCCGGGGCCGTACGCCCGCCGCGCCCCGGTTACACCCGCGTACCACCGTCCGCAAGCGCACACGCCGGAAAGAGTGATCGTCCTTGACGCGGCGACGGCCGGGTAGGACCGTTGAGCCCTATGAGGGGCGAACCCAGTTGCCCGAAGTGCGGTGGCCGGGTCAGGGCGCCCGGTCTCTTCGCCGACGTCTGGCAGTGCGATGTGCACGGCGCCGTGCACCCGCTGCAGCCGGTGATCCCGCCCAGTGTCGAAGCCCTCGGCGTCGCGGTGCACCGCGCCCGGGTACCGGTATGGATGCCCTGGCCGCTCCCCGTCGGCTGGCTCTTCACCGGGGTCGCGTACGCGGGTGACGACCGCAGCGGCGGGCGGGCCACCGCCGTCGCGTGTACGGGCCCCGGACCACTCGGCGGAATAGGCGAACTGCTGCTGATCGCGGAGGAGTTGGGAGTCGGACTCGGCGCGCGGTACGCCGGGATCGACGGTCCCGACCCCGGCCCGCACATCCGTACCGACCACGCGCCGCAGGCGAAGATACTGGCGGCCGGCCGCCCCACTCCGCTCTGGCACGTCCTCGCCGCCCCCGACGACCGGGCCGTCTTCGCCGGGGAGGCCCGCGGGCTCTGGCTCTGGGCCATCGTCTGGCCCGGCCGCTCGGGGCTGCTGATGTACGACGAACTCGTCCTCACCGACCTCCGGGACGCGGGCGCCGAGGTCGAGCTGGTGCCCTGCGGGGCGCTGTCGCCACGGTTGCTGGCGTAGGGCGTGTCCGCCGCTCGGATACGGCGGGCCGGGCGGTAAGGGGCGCGGCCCGGCGGGCGGGTGTGACCGACGACGCGTCGGACGGGGCCGGAACCCCGATAGACTGAGACGCCCTGTCCGCCCGACCCCCGGAGTCCCGCGTGCGTATCGACCTGCACACCCACTCCACGGCGTCGGACGGTACGGACACCCCCGCCGAACTGGTCCGCAACGCGGCCGCCGCCGGGCTCGACGTGGTCGCGCTCACCGACCACGACACCACCCGCGGCCACGCCGCCGCGATCGCCGCGCTCGCGGACCTCGAACGGCCCCTGACCCTCGTCCCCGGCGCCGAGATCTCCTGCGCCGTCGACGGTATCGGGGTCCATCTGCTGGCCTATCTCTTCGACCCGGCCGAGCCCGAGCTGCTCCGCGAGCGGGAACTGCTCCGCGACGACCGGGTGCCGCGCGCCCAGGCGATCGTCGCCCGGCTCCGGGAACTGGGCTCCCCGGTCACCTGGGAGCAGGTCGCCCGGATCGCCGGTGACGGCTCCGTCGGCCGCCCGCACATCGCCGCCGCCATGGTCGAGCACGGGATCGTGGCCACCGTCTCCGACGCCTTCACCGCCGAGTGGATCGCCGACGGCGGCCGGGCCCACATCAACAAGCACGAACTCGACCCGGCCGCCGCCGTACGCCTGGTCAAGGCGGCCGGTGGCGTCGCGGTGCTGGCCCACCCGGCGGCCGTCAAGCGGGGCCGGACGATCTCCGACGAGACCATCGCGGCCCTCGCCGACGCCGGACTCGACGGCATGGAGGTCGACCACCTCGACCACGACGAGCCCGCCCGCGCCCGGCTGCGGGGCCTCGCCGCCGAGCTGAATCTGCTCACCACCGGCTCCAGCGACTACCACGGCAGCCGCAAGGACGTCCCGCTCGGGCACTTCACCACCGACCCCGAGATCTACGGCGAGATCACCCGCCGGGCCACCGGCGCGTTCCCCGTGCCGGGCGCCGGGGGACGGGCCGCCGTCTAGGCCCTGAACTTCGTACTCCCTCCGCCGGACCGGGCACCACCGTTCCGGGCCGGATCACCGCCGGGCCGCGTACCGCGCCCCGGACTGATGCGACGGGGTACGACCCCGGTTCCCTCCTGAGCGCCGGACGGCCGTCCGGCCGGGGTCCCGTGCGCCCGTACCCCCCACTCCCCTTTCCGCGCTTCCCTCCCCGCAAGGCACCACCGTGTTCGACGCCGCCGTCTTCGGCTCCCTGTTCCTGACCCTCTTCGTGATCATGGATCCCCCCGGGGTCACCCCGATCTTCCTCGCCCTGACCTCCGGCCGCCCCGCCAAGGTGCAGCGCCGGATGGCCTGGCAGGCCGTGGCCGTCGCCTTCGGTGTGATCACGGTCTTCGGCCTGGTGGGACAGCAGATCCTGGACTATCTGCATGTCTCCGTACCCGCCCTGATGATCGCGGGTGGACTGCTGTTGCTGCTGATCGCGCTCGATCTGCTCACCGGCAAGACCGACGAGCCCAAGCAGACCAAGGACGTGAACGTCGCCCTCGTACCGCTCGGGATGCCGCTGCTCGCCGGGCCCGGCGCCATCGTCTCGGTGATCCTCGCGGTCCAGAACGCCGACGACGCCTCGCAGCAGATCGCCGTCTGGTCGGCGATCGTGGCCATGCACGCCGTCCTCTGGCTGGCCATGCGCTACTCGCTCGGCGTCATCCGGCTGATCAAGGACGGCGGGGTGGTGCTGGTGACCCGGCTCGCGGGCATGATGCTCTCCGCGATCGCCGTCCAGCAGATCATCAACGGTGTCACCCAGGTCATCCAGGGCGCCTGACACCGCCACCGGCGGTACGCGGGTACGACGGTGCCCCCGCGGATCTCCGCGGGGGCACCGTGATGTGGGATGGGGCCGTCGGCGCTATGAGGCGGTCGGGTCGGCCGGGCGGATGTAGAGGCGCTGGCCGGTAGCCGCGGCCTGCTGCACGATCCGGTTGACGGAGGCGGCGTCCACGACGGTGGTGTCCACGGCGGTGCCGTCGACGTCGTCCAGGCGCATGATCTCGAAGCGCAAGGCTTCTCCCTTCGTCTGATCCTCCTGCTGGAGAACTGTGTGGTCTCTACCGGGCTCAACAGACGATGACCGTGCAAATATTCCCTACGCTAAAGAAAACTTTTCCCAGCCTAAGGAATCCGGTCTCCGGGGGTGCCGCCGTCCACCGGCCGGGACCGGGTCCCGTGCCGGTCCCAGAAGGCGATCAGGGCGGCGGCCGTCTCCGCCGGACGGTCCGTATTGGGGGAGTGCTCGGCCCCGGCGACGATCGTCCGCGCCGCCCCCAGCCGTACCGCCATCTCGTCCATCAGCGGTACGGGCCAGGTCTCGTCCCGCTCCCCGCTCAGTACGTGCTTCGGCAGCGGCCGTACGGCGGCCAGCTCGCCGACCCGGTCCGGCTCCCCGGTCAGGGCGCGGCCGGTGCCGATCAGCTGGCCCGGCCGGGTCCGCAGCCAGCGCTCCCGGAGCCGGTCCTGATGGGCGTCCCGCCCGGCCCCCTCCAGTTCGGTGTCGGCGGGCGGCTCCAGTGCCCGCATCGCCTCCCAGACCTCCGCCGGGCTCATCGTCGCCAGGGCGTCGCTCAGCAGCCGGATCCGCTCCCGCTGCGCCGGGCCGACCCGGGCCGGTCCCGACGCCATCAGGGTCAGGGTCAGGAACGGGGACGCGTCGGTCAGTACCGCCGTCCGGGAGATCAGCCCGCCCAGGGAGTGGCCCAGCAGATGGACCGGGCCGCCGTCGCCTTCCGCGGTGATCGCGGCGGTCTGGGCCAGCAGATCCCGGCCCAGCTCGGACAGGGTGTACTCGGCCGGATCGTCGCCGCCGGGGGACTCGTACTGGCCGCGTCCGTCGATCGCCACGGCCCGGTATCCGGCGTCCGCGAGCGGCTGGAGGAGGGCGATGAAGTCCTCCTTGCTGCCGGTGAAACCGGGCACCAGGACGGCCGTGCCCCGGACCGGGCCGCCGGACGTCTCCGGGGCCGCACCGGGTGACGTACCGGGGCGGGCGTCGAGGACGGCGAAATCGCCCCGGGCGGTGGCCAGGGTACGGGCGCGGGCGCAGCCGGGCGGCTCGAAGGTCGGGGGGCGGCTCATGCGTCCGAGATTACGGGGTCGGCGGCGAGCACGCCGACGGCCCGCCCCCGGGTGGGGACGGGCCGTCGGCGAGCGGTGCTGCCGGACCTCGGGGCCGTCAGCTCTCGGGCTGGGCGACCGCGGCCTTACGGGCCCGGGGGGCGCGCTTCGGCTTCTCGGCCGTCTCGGCACCGGCTTCCGCCGTCGCCTTCTTGACGGTCCGGGTCCGCTTGGGCTTCTCGGCCTCGGCCACCGCTTCGCCGCTCTCGGTGGCGACAGCCTTCTTGACGGCCCGCTTCCGGGCGGGCTTGGTCGCGGTGGCGGCCTCGGTGGCGACGGTGTCCGCCGCCGTCTCGGTCGCGGTGCTCGCGGTGGTCTTCTTGACCGTGCGGGTCCGCTTCGGCTTCTCGACCGCGACGGCCTCCGCGACCTCGGGGGTCTCGGCGACGGTGCTCGCGGCGGTCTTCCGGACCGTCCGCTTCCGTACCGGCTTCGCCTCGGCGACCTCGGTCGCGGCAGTCTCCGTGACCTCGGGGGTCTCGGTGGCGGTGCTCGCGGCGGTCTTCTTGACGGCCCGCTTGCGGGCGGGCTTGGTCGCGGCCTCGGTGGCGACGGTGTCCGCCGCCGTCTCGGTCGCGGTGTTCGCGGTGGTCTTCCTGACCGTGCGGGTCCGCTTCGGCTTCTCGGCCACGACCGGCTCCGCGACGGGCTCGGCGACGGGCTCGGCGACCGCGACCTCGGCGGTCTCGGCGACCGGCTCGGCCACGGCGGCCTTACGGGTCCGGGTCCGGCGCGGCTTCACGGCCTGCTCGACCGGCTCGGCCACGACCTCGGCCGCGGGCTCCGGCACAGTGGCCGTCCCGACCGCGACGGTCGCCTCGACGGCCTCCGCCGCCGGCTTCGCCGAACGCGTCCGGCGGCGCCGGGGCTTCGCCACGGTCTCGTCCGCCTCGACGGCGGGCGCCGGGGCCTGCTCGGGCACCACGGGGGCGGCCGGGGCCTCGGGCTCCACCGCCGTCGCCGCGTTCACCACGGCCGGACGGTCGGACGAACCCGAGCGGGTACGACGACGGCGCCTCGGCGTCCGTACCGCCGGGGTCTCCTCGGCCGCACCGGCGTCGGGGCCGGTGGTCCGCTCGGGCGCCACGATCGCGCCGTCGGCGGCCGAGCCACCGCGGGTACGGCGGCGCTGGCGCGGCGTACGGGTCCGGGCGGGCCGCTCGGCCGGGGCGGCGGACTGCTGCGGCTGACGGCGGCCGCGGCCACCGGTCTCGCCCAGGTCCTCCAGCTCCTCGGCGGCCAGACCGGCGCGGGTGCGCTCGGCCCGGGGCAGTACGCCCTTGGTGCCCGCCGGGATGTCCAGCTCCTCGAAGAGGTGCGGGGAGGTCGAGTAGGTCTCCAGGGGGTCGTGGAAGGAGAGCTCCAACGCCTTGTTGATCAGCTGCCAGCGGGGGATGTCGTCCCAGTCCACCAGGGTCACCGCGGTACCGGAGGCACCCGCGCGGCCGGTCCGGCCGATCCGGTGGAGATAGGTCTTCTCCTCCTCCGGCGACTGGTAGTTGATCACATGGGTGACGCCCTCGACGTCGATACCGCGCGCGGCGACATCGGTGCAGACCAGGACGTCCACCTTGCCGTTGCGGAAGGCCCGCAGCGCCTGCTCGCGGGCGCCCTGGCCGAGGTCGCCGTGGACAGCGCCGGAGGCGAAGCCGCGCCGGGCCAGCTGGTCGGCGATGTCGGCGGCGGTCCGCTTGGTCCGGCAGAAGATCATCGCCAGTCCGCGGCCGTTGGCCTGGAGGATCCGGGAGACCATCTCCGGCTTGTCCATGGAGTGCGCGCGGTAGACGCGCTGGGTGATGTTGGCGACGGTCGCGCCCTCGTCGTCCGGCGCGGTGGCGCGGATATGCGTGGGCTGCGACATGTAGCGGCGGGCGAGGCCGATGACGGCGCCCGGCATCGTCGCCGAGAAGAGCATGGTCTGCCGACGGGGCGGCAGCAGCTGGATGATCTTCTCGACATCGGGGAGGAAGCCCAGGTCGAGCATCTCGTCGGCCTCGTCGAGGACGAGGGCGCGGACCTTCGACAGGTCGAGCTTCTTCTGCCCGGCCAGGTCGAGCAGGCGCCCGGGGGTGCCGACGATCACGTCGACGCCCTTCCTGAGCGCCTCGACCTGGGGCTCGTAGGCCCGGCCGCCGTAGATCGCCAGGACTCGGACGTTGCGGACCTTGCCCGCGGTCAGCAGGTCGTTGGTGACCTGCTGGCACAGCTCGCGGGTCGGGACCACGACGAGCGCCTGCGGGGCGTCGGTGAGCTGCTCGGGCGTGGCCCGGCCGGCCTCGACGTCGGCGGGGACGGTGACCCGCTCCAGCAGCGGCAGACCGAAGCCGAGGGTCTTGCCCGTACCGGTCTTGGCCTGGCCGATGACATCGGTGCCCGAGAGGGCCACCGGGAGCGTCATCTCCTGGATGGGGAAAGGATTGAGGATGCCGACGGCTTCGAGCGCCTCGGCGGTTTCCGGCAGGATCCCGAGATCCCGGAAAGTCGTCTGCTGCGTAGTCAGGATGTTGCCTCTTCTGTGAGACGCGGCGCGAGGCGAGCGAAGGGGGTCGTACCGCACCTGGGTGTCGCACCGGGGTGCTGTCCGGCCGCGGGTTGGCCGATGGCGCGGGACCACTGCCGTCGCTCGAGCGCTCGTGCCGCTGAGGGGGCCCCTCGTCTGCGGTCGTACGCGAAGAGGCGTACGGTCCGCGCGGAGGGCGGTCGGTTCGGAGCCGATCGTGCCACCGACCGGGCATCCTCATGGGGTCCGAAGGGCCACCGGACCCCATCGGACCTGGAAAAGCCCGGAGGGTCTGGGAAAGGAACCTTCATTCCTCAGTCAAACACTGCGATCGCCCACCGAACCGTCAGTCAGTCGTACACGCGACTGTCACAACGCTCCAGTAGGCGCCATACCACTGTACCCCGGATTCGCGCATGTGTGTCGGTGGATGTCACGGGAACCCCGCCGGGCGGCCGGAACGGCCCGCGATCCCGGGCCCGGACCGGGTTCCGACCCGGGTCCCGGCCCGGTCCGGACCCGGCCCGCCGGGGGCCGCGCGGGCTATTGTGCGGTCCATGGAGACGCCTGATCACGCCCCTGAACCCGACCCGCGCGCCACGTCCGCGGAGGCGGAGCGGCACGCCGACGAGGACACCGAGGACACCACGCCCGCGGCACCCACCGGGATCGCCGCCCAGGACTGGGCCACGGCCTCCGCCGACCCCCAGTACCGCGCGGCCGTCGTCGATCTGCTGGGCGCGCTGGCCTACGGCGAGCTGGCCGCCTTCGAGCGGCTCGCCGACGACGCCAAGCTGGCGCCGACGCTCGGGGACAAGGCGGAGCTGGCGAAGATGGCGTCCGCGGAGTTCCACCACTTCGAGCGGCTGCGGGACCGGCTGACGGCGGTCGACGAGGACTCCACCGCCGCCATGGAGCCCTTCGCCCGGGCGCTGGACGACTTCCACCACCAGACCGCGCCGTCGGACTGGCTGGAGGGCCTGGTCAAGGCGTATGTCGGCGATTCGATCGCCAGTGACTTCTACCGGGAGGTCGCGGTCCACCTCGACTCCGACACCCGGGCCCTGGTGCTCGCCGTCCTGGACGACACCGGGCACGGCAACTTCGCCGTCGAGAAGGTACGGGCCGCCATCGAGGCCGATCCGCGGATCGCGGGACGGCTCGCGCTCTGGGCGCGGCGGCTGATGGGCGAGGCGCTCTCGCAGGCCCAGCGGGTGGTCGCCGAGCGGGACGCGCTCTCCACGATGCTGGTCGGCGGGGTCGCGGACGGCTTCGACCTCGCGGAGGTCGGCAAGATGTTCTCCCGGATCACCAAGGCCCACACCAAGCGGATGGCGGCGCTCGACCTGGCCTCCTGACCGCGGCCCCGCCTCCCGGTCCGCCTCCCGGGCCCGGTTGAACCGGATCCGGTGGGCCGGGCCCCGCCTCCCGGCCGGGCTCTGCCGGCCCCGGGGTACGGGCGGGCGGGTCAGAACGGCAGGGCGCGGCCGCGCAGCCGTGCCCTGGTGGGGCGTACCAGCAGGGAGAGGGTCACCGCCCCGACCAGCGCGGCACCCGTCAGCATCGCCGGGACGTGCCCCGGGCCCAGGGTCACCTGGGTCAGATACGCGCCGAAGAGGGCCCCCAGCGGACCGGCGACGAAGACCGCGCGCCGCTCCGGGAGCCGGTCGGCGAGCCGGAGGACGGCCGCCCAGGAGAGGGCGAAGCCGAGCAGAACCGAGCCGATGGCCGCCAGCAGCACTGCGGATCACCTCACGAACACGGACGGGGGAGTGCGGTCACAGCCCGTACTACCCCCTGACCGGGGCGGACAACCCTTGTTCCGCGGCGGCGTTCCGTACCGGCGCGGCCCGGCTTCCCGCCACGCGCCAGGGCCCCGGCGGAAGATCCGCCGGGGCCCTGTACGGGGCGTTCGGTCAGAGCGCGCCGAACCCCACGCGCCGCGTGGCGGGCTCGCCGATCTCGACGTACGCGATCCGGTCGGCCGGCACCAGGATCCGGCGGCCCTTGTCGTCCGAGAGGCTGAGCACCCGCGCCTTGCCCGCCAGCGCCTCGCCCACGGCCTTCTCGACCTCGTCGGCGGTCTGTTCGCTCTCCAGAACGATCTCCCGGGGTGCGTGCTGCACGCCGATCTTGACCTCCACGGCTATGTCCCTCCGAACGGTCAGTGTGTCGCGCGATCACCGCGCCGTACCCAGGACACATTAGTCCGGTGGTGGGCCCGCTCAGCCGCGTGGGAGAACGCCATCAGCGAACAGGGGGCGCGGGGCGGCGGCACGGCCCGGGATCACCCGCGCCGGCGGATCCGGCCGAAGCCCCGGGAGGCGGCCGTCCCGGGCGGGACGGGAACGGAATTCCCGGGGGCGGTACGACGCCGGAGGCGGCGACGGCTCCGGCTCGGGCGGACGGCCGCGGCGGGCGGTGCCGCCGGGCGATTTCGCCGAGTGGTGCCGCCGGGCCGGGCGCGGCGCCGGGAGGGAGGCCGCGCGGCATCCGGCCCGGGACAGCGGTTCGCCCGGCCCGGCGCCGGATCAGCGCGGCGGTTCGCCCGGCTCGGCGCCCTGGAGGGGGAAGCCCGCGATGCCCCGCCAGGCGATGGACGTCAGCAGCCCCACCGCGCGGTCGCGGGGGATACCGGTGTCCCGGGAGAGCCAGTACCTGGCGACCACCTGGGCGACGCCGCCCAGGCCCACGGCCAGCAGCATCGACTCGTCCTTCGACAGATCGGTGTCCTCGGCGATCACATCGGAGATCGCCTCGGCGGTCTGCAGCGACACCCGCTCCACCCGCTCGCGCACGGCGGGCTCGTTCGTCAGATCGGACTCGAAGACCAGCCGGAAGGCCCCGCCCTCGTCCTCGACGTAGGCGACATAGGCGTCCATGGTGGCCGCGACCCGCTGCTTGTTGTCGGTGGTCGAGGCCAGTGCCGTGCGGACCGCCTGCAACAGCGCGTCGCAGTGCTGGTCCAGCAGGGCCAGATAGAGTTCGAGCTTCCCGGGGAAGTGCTGGTAGAGCACCGGCTTGCTGACCCCGGCCCGCTCGGCGATGTCGTCCATCGCCGCCGCGTGGTAGCCCTGGGCCACGAAGACCTCCTGGGCCGCGCCCAGCAGCTGGTTTCTGCGGGCTCGGCGGGGCAGCCGGGTGCCCCGCGGGCGAGCCGCCTCTGTCTGCTCGATGGCTGTCACGGCCGCCTCCCAAAATCGTTCCGTGCGCGGTCGTCGCCGCGCCCGCCATCGTACTTTTGGGTAACCCGGCCGTGCGCGTCGCGGACGCAGAATTTCACGGACCGGACAGTCGCGGTAGCTCCCGATTCGGGGGCAAAAGGGGGCACGTCGCCGGATCGGGAGCCACGCGACTGTCCGCCGGGTGCCGGACCGGCAGGGCGTGCGAGGACACCGGGGGTTCGCACCGGGTCACCGGTAGTCGTCCTCGTCGAGGGCGACCACCCGCGACTGCTCCACCGCGTCGGCCTCGTTCGCCCGGTCGCGGTCGATCCGGGGCCGCTCGTCGTGGAGGGGCCGGACCTCGGTGTGCTGTTCGGCGGCGTCGGCCTCCGGTACCGCCGTACTGGGGTCCGTCGTCTCGCCGGAGGCGTCCCCGGCACCATCGGCGGCGGGATCGGCGGCGGTGTCGGGGTCGTTGTCGGGGTCGGTGCTGTCGGGGGTCTCGGACGCGGAGCGCGGCACGAACCCGCCGGACGCGGGGGCTCCGGCGGCCCGCTCCGGACCGGTGGGGTCGACGTCAGCCATGGGACACCTCTTCCTCGGGCCGTCTTCCTCGGGCCGTCCGGGAAATCCCCGGCCCGCCCGCGGTTCCCGCCGCCCGGCGATCCCGGTCGTCCCGGCGATCCCCGGGGGCGCTTCCGGCCCTGTTCCGTCCGCTCCGTCCGCTG
Source organism: Streptomyces sp. NPDC006798 (assembly GCF_040635975.1). NCBI lineage: Bacteria > Bacillati > Actinomycetota > Actinomycetes > Kitasatosporales > Streptomycetaceae > Streptomyces > Streptomyces sp. NPDC006798. The sequence continues at coordinate 102,883 of NZ_JBEYIS010000019.1, read as the reverse complement.
CCCCCGCCGTGACCGGTCCCACCGGTCGCCGTACCGCGTGCCTCTCCTCTTTTGTTCCTCCCCTGCTCTTACGAGCGTAGGAGCTGACGAACCCGGGCGCTATACGATCCCGTGCCCCCTGTGACGCCGAACACACATTTCGCGGTGTGATCCTCTCGTAACATTGCCGCATGTCTTCGACCGAGCTGCCCGGCGCCCCGCTCTCCCTCGCGCCCGTGGTTCCCGAGGTCGCCGCCGTGCGGGTCGCCGAGGGTGAGGAGCTGCGTACGGTCGCGCTCCCCGGACTGAGCCTCACGGTCCGCTCCCGGCCCCCGGCGCGCACCGGACTCCCCCCGGCGCTCTACGTCCACGGACTGGGCGGCTCGTCCCAGAACTGGTCGTCCCTGATGCCGCTGCTGGCCGACGCCGTGGACGGCGAGGCGGTCGATCTGCCGGGCTTCGGCGACTCCCCGCCGCCCGACGACGGCAACTACTCGCTCACCGGGCACGCCCGTGCCGTCATCCGGTATCTGGACGCCGCCGGGCGTGGACCGGTCCATCTGATCGGCAACTCCCTCGGCGGCGCCGTCGCCACCCGGGTCGCCGCCGTCCGCCCCGATCTGGTCCGCACCCTCGGCCTGATCTCCCCGGCCCTGCCCGAACTGCGAGTCCAGCGGACCGCGGTCCCCACCGGCATGCTCGCCCTGCCGGGTGTCTCCGGGCTCTTCGCCCGGGCCTCCCGGGACTGGCCCGCCGAGCGCCGGACCAGGGGCGTCATCGCGCTCTGTTACGGAGACCCCGGCCGGGTCTCGGAGGAAGCCTTCGGTCACGCGGTGGCCGAGATGGAACGGCGGATGCGGCTGCCGTACTTCTGGGACGCGTTGGCCCGCTCGGCGCGCGGTATCGTCGACGCGTACACATTGGGCGGCCAACACGGGCTGTGGCGGCAGGCGGAGCGGGTGCTCGCGCCGACGCTGCTGGTGTACGGGGGGCGGGACAGGCTCGTCTCGTACCGCATGGCCCGCCGGGCGTCCGCCGCCTTCCGGGACTCACGGCTGGTGACGCTCCCGGACGCCGGTCATGTGGCGATGATGGAGTACCCGGAGGCGGTCGCACAGGCGATCCGGGAATTGATCAACGACGACGACGGCGGCAGGAGCTGATCGGGGCCCGTGGGACGACACAGCCGTAAGGGACCCGCGCCCAAGGGATCCCCGCAGCCGGGCACAGGTCCCGGGGCGGGGCCCGCCGCGCGCCCGGACGAGGGCGCCCGCACTCCCGGCGGCTCACCGGAGCCGTACGCCGGGGGTGACGCCTACGACACCTTCGGAGGCGGTGTCCACGGGGGCGACGCCCGCTATCAGGAGGCCCCGGCACCCGCCGCGCACCCCGGACACGGCGGCGGCTACGGCGGTTCCCACAGCGCTTCCCATGGCGGCGACGGCTACTACGGAGGCGGCGCGGCGGTCGCGCACGGCGGCGGGCCGGGGCCTCAGGACACCGGCTCCCATCCCGCGTACCCCTCCTACGGCACCGGCACCGGCCCGGGCCCCGGCTCTCCGGCGGCCCGGCCGTTCCCGCAGGGGCAGTTCCCCCAGGGCGGCCCGGCCCCCCACGGCTCCGCGCCGCACGCTCCGCAGGGCCCCGCCGCCGGTGCGGGTGGACACGGCCGCCCGGCCGGTTACGGACCCGAGCACACGGCCTCCGGTTACGGCGCCGCCCCCGCCACCCGGGGCGGCCATCCCGAGCAGCACGAGGCGGGCGGCGGCTGGGGCACCGGCGCCGGTACCGCCGTACCTCCGCACACCTCCCCGGAGCAGGCCGTTCCGGGCGCCCGTCGCGGTCGGCGCGGCGCCACCGGACCCGGCGGTGTGCCCGGTCCCGGCGGCGCGCCCGCCGGACCGTCGGCCGGGTCCCGGATACCGGGCCCGCGCCGGGAGTTCGTCGATGCCTTCGGCGGCCCCGGTGCCGGCACCAGGGCTCCGGACGGCCCCGGTGGTCCGGGCGGCCCGGACGGAGAGCCGCCCCGTGACCGCGCGGGTGATACGGAGCCCGAGGCCGACGCGTCCCTGCCCGGGCAGCGCCCTCCGCTCGCTGCCGGCAAGGGACGTACCCTCACCGGGATCGCCGCCGCCGCCGTGACGACCGTGCTCGCGGTCGTCGTCGCGGGCCAGGTCGCCACCGAGAACGAGCGCCGCCCCGGCATCAGTACCTCCGACACCGAGCGGGCCGACGACTCCGGCGCGGCCTCCCGCTCCGTCGACCGCCGCCAGCCGCCGCCGGTCCGGGACACCAAACCCCAGGCCCCCACCTACGACCAGTTGATGGCCACTCAGTTCCCGGTCGACCGGAAGCTGACCGCCGGTGGGACGTTCAAGGCGGTCCCCGGCTTCGACAAGGCGCCCGGCAAGGGGAAGAAGGTCCGCTACCGGGTGGATATCGAGGACGGCCTCCAGATGGACGGCGTCCTGTTCGCCACCGCCGTCCAGCGGACCCTCAACGACCGCCGGAGCTGGGCGGGCGACGGCGACCGCACCTTCGAACGGATCTCGACCGGGCGGCCGGACTTCGTGATCACCCTCGCCAGTCCCGGCACCACCGACGTGTGGTGCGCCAAGTCGGACCTCATCACCTCCATCTCCACGGTGAGCTGCGACTCGGCGCTGACGGAACGGGTGATGATCAACGCCTATCGGTGGGGCCTTGGTTCGGACACCTTCGGGCCGGACAAGATGTATGCCTACCGGCAGATGTTGATCAACCACGAGGTCGGACACCGGCTCGGCTTCGGCCATGTCGACTGCGACACCGAGGGCGAACTCGCCCCGGTGATGATGCAGCAGACCAAGTCCCTGGTCGCCGAGAGCGGTGTCCGCTGCCGGCCCAACCCCTGGGTCCACCCGGGCGGCTGACGCGCCGTCATTCCGCGGCGGCGCCCCCTCCCGGGGGCCGGGTCCCTCTCCCCGCCGGTCGGCGGGAGGTTTCTCCTGGCCCGGAGGACTCGAATGTATGGCCCATGCTTCACCTTCGGTGACAGAGTGCACTCATAGCGCGACAGAACGCTACCGCGCGGGGAAAGTCACGGGTATTCACCCCTTCCGGTGGCGCGGCGGACAACCGTCCGTCGTACCCCCGTGACCCCGGCTTACGGTCGTTCCGCCGCGTGCCGCCGAGTCCAACGGCGGTCGCCGACAAGGAAGATCGGGGGTGCGCTCATGCGGATCGGACTGCTCACGGACGACGGCCGTCCGTATGCGTCGAACGGGTCGGCCGACTGGTGCGACCGGCTCGTGCGCGGGCTCACGCAGCACGAGTTCGATGTGTACGTCTATGCCGACCACACCGCGTACGCCGGAGCCGCCGGGGTCGGCCGGGCCTTCGGGACCGTCGGTGAGCGGGCGTACACGGCGCCCGTCGGCGGATCGCCGTACGCGGGTCACGCCCCGGCGCCCGCGCCCCGCGTACGACGGCTGAGGACCGCGCCCCCCGGGCCGCCCGGCGGAGACGGCGGCGGCCCGGCATTCGGCCGCCGCGCCCGCAGACGGTTCACCGAACACTTCACGGACCTGGTGACGGCCGTCCGCGCGATCGGCGCCGGAGCCCCCGCCGGGGCCCGGGAGGCCGCCGCGGGCTTCGCCGACGGGTTGTACGGACTCGCCGGACTCGCCCGGGAACACGGCGGACTCGCCACCGCGCTCCGCTCCGAACGCGCCGTCCGGATCGTCGAGTCCGGCTGCCGCGCGCCCGGCGCGCACCGGAGCGTGCACGCCGCGGCCGTCCCCGACTACCTCACCTTCGCGGGGGAGTTGGAGCGGGCCCTGCGCCCCCTCTCCTTCGACTGGTACGGCGACGACGGTCTGGGCGCGGTCGATCTGTGCCATGCCGTCTCCGGCGGGCCCACGGCACTGCCCGGCTTGTTGGCCAAACGCTTCTGCGGAGTACCGCTGCTGGTCACGGAGTACGGGGCCGAACTGCGCGCCCACTATCTGGCCGCCGCGGGCGGAGTACGGGCCGACGGGCTCCCGGCCGGTGCCGGTGCCGGCGCGCGCGGCCCCGGGGCCACCGCTGCCGGGACCCCTCGTACCGGGGAGTACGGCGACGGTCCGGCGGGCGGGAGCGCCCGGGGCCGTACCACCGGCGCACCGGGCGCACCCGGCGCGACCGGATTCGGCGGTACGCCGCTGAGCGCGCCGGTCCGCGCCCTGCTCACCGCCTTCCGGCGGGCTCTCACGGCAGAGGTCTACGCCCAGGCGGCGCTGATCACCCCGGGCGACGCCGATATCCGCCGCTGGCAGCAGAAGTGCGGCGCCGATCCGGCGAAGCTGCGGACCGTCCACCCCGGGGTCCCGGCGGAGCGGTACGCCGCCGTCGGCGACTCCCCGGCGCCCGGTGATCCGTACACCCTGATCTGGGCCGGTCCCGCGGAACCCGGAAAGGACCTGGTCGGACTGCTGCACGCCTTCGCCGAGATCCGCGCCGGGGAGCCGCGCGCCCGGCTCCGGCTCTGCGCTGCCCCCGCGCGCGGCGAGGAGGAGACCGCGTATCTCGCCCACTGCCGCTGGCTCGCCGCCCAGCTCTTCCCCGCCGGGGAGGCCGACCTCCACCCCGCGGGCGACGCCCCCGTCACCTTCGAGCGCCTCGACGCCTCCGGCGGGCCCGGCGGTCCGGCGGTCGCCGAGGTCTGCGCCGCCGGTGCGGTGGTCGTCTCCGCCAGCGCCGTCGAGGGCTTTCCGCACACCCTGGTCGAGGCGATGCTCTGCGGCCGGGCCACCGTGTCGACGGACGCGGGCGCCGTCGTGGAGGTGATCGGCGGTACCGGACTGGTCGTACCGCCGCGCAGGCCGCGCGCCCTCGCCGACGCCGTCCTCGCCCTGCTCGGCGATCCGGAGCGCGCGGCCCGGCTGGGCGCCGCCGCGCGCGCCCGCGCCCTGGAACTCTTCACCACCGAGCGGAACACGGCGGCCTTCCACGCGCTCTATCTGGAGGTCATCGCCCGGTCGCCGGTCCACCGGGAGACGCTGGGCAGCTCCGGCGATCCCCTGCCGTTCGGTTGTCCCGCCGAGGCGTTCACGCCGATGCGCTGGGAACGGGGCGCGCCCGTCGTCTCGTTCGCGGGACACCCGGCCGCGGCCTCGGCGATCGCGGGGGTCGTTCGTACCGGCGGCCGGACGGCGGAAGGAACCGTTCGGCGGGCGTCGCATACGCCGGTCGCACCGGTACGGACCGCGTCAGGTGCGGTGGGACCGGCGACGCGTGGGGGAGCGCAGGGGTCTTCGGGGACCGTGACGGCCGCCGGGGCCCCGGCCCGTGCCGGGGTCCCGGCGGTGGCGGAAGGGGCGCGCGGATGACCACGGCTCGGATCGCCGGACCGGTGGCGGGCGCGGAGCGCCCGGGATCCACCGCGCCGGCGCGTACCGCTCCCGGAGGGGAAGCGGCCGGTTTCCCGGCCGCGACCGGTGCCCCCGGCGACGAACCGCGTCCCCCCGCCAGCCCGGGGGGCTGGGACGCCCGGTCCCATGCCCTGCTCGGCGGCGGTACGGGCCCGGACGGTACGGCGCCGGAAGGCACCGGGCGCCCGGCGGTCCCCGGGCCCGGGGCTTCCCCGGCGGCGGACACCACCCCGTCCGGCGGTGCCACCACGGCCACGACGGTCACGACCGCCCGGGCCGAAACCGCCCGGGAGCCGGACCCGGACACCAAGGCGGCCAGGGCTTCCGCCGGGGCGTCGGACCGGGCCTCCGGCGGCGCGGCGCGCCCCCGCCCCGGGTCCGGCGATCCGGTGAAGGCCCTGCTCCGCCGCCACCGGGAGCTGTGCGAGCGGGCCGTCGACCCACTGGAGATCGCCGCCGGGCTCGAAGCCCACGGGATCACCGACCGGATCGCCGGGCGCTTCCGGCACCGGGACGTCTTCTCCCTCGCCGAGGAGCTCTACGCCCGGGTGCCCGGCAACGGCGCCGAGCCCCCGGCGGCGGCGCCCCCCGCCGACCGTTTGCCCGGGGGCGCCGCCCGCGCGCTGCTGCCCGGCGCCGCGGCCGTCGCCACCGCCGTCGGCCGGACCCTGCTCGACGGCGGGGCCCGGACCGCCGTCGGCGCGCTCGGCACGGCCGCCGTCGGCTGTGCCGTGCTCTACACCCTGCGCGCCGGGGCGCTCGGAGCCCGTAGCGGCGCCCGGAGCCGTACCGCACGCCCCGGCGCCGCCCTCGGTGCCGTACTGACCGCCGTCCTGCTGGGCTTCGCCGCGTACGGGGAAGGGCTCACCGAACTCCTCGGCCCGGGCGGACCGGCAGGCGGCACCGCCGACGGCACGGCGGGCGGCGCCACGGGCGGGATCCCGCTCATGCCCGCGCCCCTGATCGCGCTGGCCGTCGCCGTCGCGCCCGCCGCCTGGTGCGCCCGGACGCTCTCCGTACGGATCCGGCGCAGGCTCGGCGACAGCCGCAGGCTGGACGACTTCGCGGCCGGAACGCGCCCCCTGGTCCTCGGCGCGGCCGCGGCCTTCACCGCCGCGACGGCGGTCGTCGCCCTCGCCACGGAGTCCGCCGTCGGCGGCGGCGGCACCCCGGCCGCGGCGGTCGCCCTCGGGCTGCTGCTGTTCACGGCCCGGCTGCTGGCCGTCCACGGCTTCCCGGCGACGGCGGTCACCGGACTCGCCGCCGCCTGCGCCGGACAGACCCTGGCGACCCTGCTGCTGCTCGCCGCCCGGCTGCCGGGTCTCGGGCCCGCGGCCGGACCGGTCGACGCGGTGACCGCCGCGTGGGGGCCCGGCGGAATCGCGGTCCTGGTGTGCGGCACGGTCGCGGGCGGGCTGCTGGTCCGGGCCACCGCCGTACTGTCCCGGGCCTCCGCCCACACCTGACGACCGGCGGCGGCCGCCGTCCCCTCGCCCGCCGTCCCGCGTTCCGGTGCCCCAGCCGGAGCGCGGGCCGCCGGACCCCGTACTCCCCGTCCCCCGCACCGTCCGCTCCCGTCCCCGTCCCACCCCCGGCGGGCGGCCCGGTGCCCGTACCTCCGCTCTGTGCCGTACCACCGGCTTCCGCCGGATCAGACGTCGCCGCGACGGCGGCGACACCCGAAGGAGAAACACGACATGACCCGCCAATCCCCAGCCCCGACCCGTCGTCAGGAAGGGGGCGCGCGATGAGGGTGCTGCTGCTCGGTGCCAATGGATTCCTCGGCCGCTTCGTCGCCGACCGGCTGCTCGCCGACCCCGCCGTCCATCTGACGACCCTCGGCCGGGGCGACGACGCCGATGTGCGTTTCGACCTCGCGGGCGGCAGCCCCGGCGCGCTCACCCGCTTCCTGACCGCCGTCCACCCGGGTGTGGTGATCAACTGCGCCGGAGCCACCCGGGGCGGCGCCCGCGAACTGACCCGGCACAACACGGTCGCCGTCGCCACCGTCTGCGAGGCGCTGCGCCGCAGCGGCTGCGGGGCGCGGCTGGTGCAGGTGGGGTGCTCGTCCGAGTACGGCCCCTCCCAGCAGGGGTCGTCCACGGCCGAGGACGCGATCCCCCGGCCCGGCGGCCCCTACGGGGTCAGCAAGCTGGCCGCCACCGAACTGGTCCTCGGCTCCGGACTCGACGCCGTCGTACTGCGGGTGTTCTCGCCGGTCGGCCCCGGGACCCCGGCCGGGTCGCCGCTCGGCCGGCTCGCCGAGGCCATGCGGCGGGCGATGCAGTCCGGGGACGGGGAGCTGAAGCTCAGCGGGCTCGGGGTGCAGCGCGACTTCGTCGACGTACGGGACGTGGCCCGGGCGGTGCACGCCGCGTCGCTCTCCGCCGCGCAGGGCGTGGTCAACATCGGTACCGGGAGGGCCGTACGGCTCCGGGACGCGGCGGCCGTCCTCGCCCGGGTCGCGGGGTACGCGGGCGCGCTGCACGAACTGGACACCCCGCCCGGGCGCTCCGGACCCGGGGGCCTCGGCCACGGCGGCCTCGCGGGGCACGGAGGTCACGCCGTCCACCCGGGTATCGGCGGCCCGGCGGGCGGGCACGGCGGTCCCGGGGGACACCTCGGCGCCGTTGGCCACGGAGGGGTTCCGGGCCACAACCCGCTCGGCGGCGCCGGGATCGGGGCGCCGCGTGCCGAATCCGTACTCGAACAGCTCGCCGCGGCCCCCGTTCCGTACCCCGACGGCTGCGGCAACTGGCAGCAGGCCGACATCAGGACCGCCCGGGACCGGCTCGGCTGGCGGCCCCGGATCAACCTGGAGGAGTCGCTCGCCGATATCTGGATGGAGGCGGCATGCCGGATCTGACCGGCGGCGGGGGAGTGCGCTGCTCGGCGGGGCCGGGGACGGTCGCGCCGTACCCGCCCTCCGTTTCGCCGTACGGGCCCTCCGTGCCGTACGGGCACGACGGGGCGTATCCGGAACCGGCGGTCCTCGGGGCTGTTCGGGCCCGGCTTCCGGGGGCGGTCCCCGAGGCGGTCCCCGAGACGTCCCGGGAAGCGGCGGCCGGGGAGTGGGGCAGGCTGCGGATCGGCGTACCGGGATACGCCCATCCGCTGCTCGCCGCCGCCGAGTGGACGGCGCTGACCCGGCCGGGGACTCCGCTGGACTGGGTCGTCCTCACCGTGGCGAACGGGCCCGGCGACCGCCCCGACCCCGACTGCCTGGCGGCGGCCGGGCGGCTGGTCAACGCGGGCGTACGGGTGCTGGGCCGGCTCGACCTGGCCCACGGCGCCCGTCCGGTCGGCGAGCTGGCGGCCGACGCGGAGCGGTACGCGCTCTGGTACCGGGTCGGCGGGTTCCTGCTGGACCGCTGCCCTTCGGACCGGGCCGGACTGGCCGCCGTCCGGCGGACGACGGCGGTCCTGCGCGCGGTCGCGGGCACCGTCGGCTGCGTCACCGGAACGGGCATCGGCACCGGCACCAGTAGTACTGGTCCCGGCTCCGGCTTCAGCTCCGGCTCCGGTAGCGGGGGCCCGGTCCGGTCCGGCGCGGTCCGGCTGGTCCTGGGCCACGGCACGCAGCCGTACCCGGGCTACGCGGAGATCGCCGACCAGCTCGTCACCTTCTGCGGCTCCTGGGCCGACTACCGCTGGTCGCAGGTGGCGGAGTGGACCGCCGACCATCCGGCCGGGCGGTTCGCGCACTTCGTCCACGGGGTGCCGCGGACGCATCTGGAGGAGGCCGTCAGGATCGCCCGCTGGCAGGGCGCGGGCACGGTCTTCTTCACCGACCGGCGGGCGGACCGCCCGGCCGGACCGCCGTCCGGCCCCGGCTCCGACCCGGGCACCCGTCCGGTCTCCGGCCCGGTGCCGACGTCCGCCGACGGTCCGGTGGGTGGTCCGGCGGGCGGTGCGGGGCACGCACCGCCGGTCGGACATTCCCGGGCATTCGAGAGCCTGCCCGGCTACTGGGACGATTTCGTCTCGCAGATCGGACCAGGTGTCTCGGAATGAGGAGGCGCGTGGCAGTGTTACGGGAGAACAACCGTACTGACTTACCGACGCATCGGAGTCCCCGTGTCGCTGCCACCCCTGGTCGAGCCAGCCGCTGAGCTCACCGTCGACGAGGTCCGCCGGTACTCCCGCCATCTGATCATCCCGGACGTCGGGATGGACGGGCAGAAGCGGCTCAAGAACGCCAAGGTGCTGTGTGTGGGCGCGGGCGGACTCGGGTCCCCCGCCCTGATGTATCTGGCCGCCGCCGGTGTCGGAACCCTCGGCATCGTCGAGTTCGACGAGGTCGACGAGTCGAATCTGCAGCGTCAGATCATCCACAGCCAGTCCGACATCGGCCGGTCCAAGGCCGCGTCCGCGAAGGACTCGGTCCTCGGGATCAACCCGTACGTCAATGTCGTCCTGCACGAGGAGCGGCTGGAAGCCGACAACGTGCTCGACATCTTCGGCCAGTACGACCTCATCGTCGACGGCACGGACAACTTCGCCACCCGCTATCTGGTGAACGACGCCTGTGTGCTGCTCGACAAGCCGTACGTCTGGGGCTCGATCTACCGCTTCGACGGGCAGGCGTCCGTCTTCTGGTCCGAGCACGGCCCCTGCTACCGCTGCCTCTACCCCGAGCCCCCGCCGCCGGGCATGGTGCCCAGCTGCGCCGAGGGCGGTGTGCTCGGAGTGCTCTGCGCCTCCGTCGGCTCGATCCAGGTCACCGAGGCGATCAAGCTTCTCGCGGGCGTCGGCGAGCCGCTGGTCGGCCGGCTGATGATCTACGACGCCCTGGAGATGCAGTACCGCCAGGTCAAGATCCGCAAGGACCCGAACTGCGCGGTCTGCGGTGAGAACCCGACCGTCACCGAGCTGATCGACTACGAGGCGTTCTGCGGTGTCGTCTCGGAGGAGGCCCAGGAGGCGGCGGCCGGTTCGACGATCACTCCCAAGCAGCTCAAGGAGTGGATCGACGACAACGAGAACATCGAGATCATCGACGTCCGGGAAGTCAACGAGTACGAGATCGTCTCGATCCCCGGCGCCAAGCTGATCCCCAAGAACGAGTTCCTGATGGGTACGGCCCTCCAGGGCCTGCCCCAGGACAAGAAGATCGTCCTGCACTGCAAGACGGGTGTCCGCAGTGCGGAGGTGCTGGCCGTCCTGAAGTCGGCGGGCTTCTCCGACGCCGTCCATGTCGGCGGCGGTGTCATCGGCTGGGTCAACCAGATCGAGCCGCACAAGCCGGTCTACTGACCGAGCCCTCGCGCGAAGTGCTTTCCGGGCCCCGGCGCCGCGTCCCCGACGCGTCCGCCGGGGCCCGGCGCGTACGGCGGTGGGCCCCGGCGTCATCCGGCCCCGGCCCGGCACCACGGCCCGGCACCACGGGCCGGCCCGTCAGGAGCAGACCGTCCCGTTCGCCGGGACCTTGCCCGTCAGCAGATAGTCGTCCACCAGCCGGGTCGCGCACTTCGAGAAGCCGTACGAGCCGTGGTTCTCGCCCTTGCTGGTCACCAGCACACCCACTCCGGCGCCCAGGCCCCTGGCCATCCGCTCGGCGCCCTCGACCGGGGTCGCCGGGTCGCCCGTGGTGCCGACGACCAGGATCGGGGCCGCGCCCTTCGCCGACACCTTCGGCTTCTCCCACGCCCCGTCCACCGGCCAGTCGGCGCACCAGCCCGCCACGTCCCAGGCCAGATAGGGGCCGAAGACGGGGGAGACCTCGGTGAACTCGGCGAGATGACGGGAGGTCACCTCCGCGGTCGTGGGCCGGGCCGCCGCGTCGGCGCACGATATCGCGCGCTGTGCGTGGTCCTGGGTGGTGTAACGGCCCTTCTGGTCCCGGCCCGTGTACATATCGGCGAGGGCCAGCAGTACGGAACCGTCGCCCCGCTCGGCCGCCTCCAGGCCGTCCGTCAGATACGGCCAGTACTCCTCGGTGTAGAGCGCCTGGATGATGCCGGTGAGCGCCATCGTCTCGGTCAGCCGCCGGTCGCCCCCTGCGGGCAGGGGCCGGGAGTCCAGCCCCTTGAGCAGCTTCACCGTCCGGGCCGTCCCCGCGTCGGCGCCGATGTCCCGGCTCTCGTAGTAGTTCTCCAGGGCCCGCTGGAAGCCGAGGGCCTGATTGCGCGGGCCGCCCGCGAAGTCCGCCGTGGGATCGACGACCCCGTCCATCGCCAGCCGCCCCACGTTCCCGGGGAAGAGATGGGCGTAGACCCCGCCCAGTTCGGTGCCGTACGAGAAGCCCAGATAGTTCAGCTTGTCGTCGCCGAGGACCTGGCGCATCAGATCCAGGTCGCGGGCCGCGTTGGCCGTCCCCACATGGGGCAGCACCTTCCCCGAACGCCGGGCGCAGCCCTCGCCGAAGTCCGCGGCCGTCGCCATGTACGCGCGCTGTTCGGCCGGGGTGTCGGGGGTCGCGTCGACCCGGTGGGCGGCCTCGGTCTGCCGGTGGTCCCGGCAGACCACGGCGGAGCTCTCGGCGACCCCGCGCGGATCGAAGCTGACCAGGTCGTAGCGGCGGTTCAGCTCGGTGAAGCCGTCGGCGGCGCCCGGCAGCCCGGCGACGCCGGAGCCGCCCGGGCCGCCGAAGTTGAAGAGCAGGGAGCCGAGGCGGCCCCGTTCGTCCTTCGCCTTCGACCGGATCAGGGCGATCCCGATCGTCTCGCCGTCCGGCCGGGTGTAGTCGAGGGGCGCCTTCATCGTCGCGCACCGCCAGGAGGAGCCGGGCTTCTCCGCGGCCGACCCGTCGGCCTTGACCGGGGCGTCGCACGCCGACCAGTCGAGCCGCTGCCCGGTGAGCGCGGCGGGCAGGGCGCCGGTCGGCGCGGGCGAGGCCCCCGCCGCGCGGGTGGGCGGATCCGACGGGGCCTTCGTCCCGCCGGCCGTCGCCGGTGGCGTCGACGGCGATGCCGGTCCCTCGGCCCCGCTCTCGGTACAGGCCGTGGCGGTGCCCGCGAGCACCAGCGCGACCGCCAGGGCCGCCGCCCGGCGGACGCCGGGGCCGAAATATCCGTAGCGCATGCTGGAATCCCCCGTGGGGCCCGGCCCTTCACGGCCCGGGGCCCCGATCCTTCGACAGTCGTTCCATCCTATGTACCGCCACTGACAGCGTGCCGGTACCGGTTTTCGGCCGCCGGCACGTCAGCGGCAGACCGTGCCCGCCGCCGGGACCCGCCCCTCCAGCAGATAGGCGTCGACCGCGCCCTTCACACAAGTGCTGGTCGCGTTGTACGCGCCGTGGCCCTGGCCCTCGTAGGTGATCTCGACCCCGACGCCGGGCCCGAGCGCGCCGACCATCGCCCGTGCGCCCTCGTACGGTGTCGCCGGGTCACCGGTGTTGCCGATCACCACGATCGGCGGGGCGCCGGGGGCGGAGACGTCGGGGTGCTCCCAGGTGCCGGGGACGGGCCAGTTGGAGCAGCCCAGCATGCCCCAGCCCAGATAGTCGCCGAAGACCGGCGACGCCGCGCGGAACGCGGGCAGCTTCGCCTCGACCTGGGCCACCGAGGCGCGGTCCTCGGTGTCGACACAGCTGATCGCGGTGAAAGCCGCGCCCATATTGTCGTACTCGCCGTTCTCGTTCCGGCCGTTCATCGCGTCGGAGAGGGCGAGCAGCAGCGATCCGTCACCGCCGTCCGCCTCGTCCACACCCTGCTCCAGCAGCGGCCAGAACTGCTGTGAGTACAGCGACTGGGCGATGCCGTTGAGTGCCTGGGTCTGAGTCAGTTCCCGGCCACCGGCGGCCGGGACGGGCTGCCGGTCGAGACGCTTCAGCAGCTCCGTGATCTGCCCCTCGACCTCGGCGACCGTGGTACCGGCGATCAGGCACTGGTCGCCCCGGTCCACACAGTCCTTCGCGAAGTTGTCCAGGGCGAGCTGGAAGCCCTTCGCCTGGCCGAGTGAGCTCTGTTCGGAGTTCTTCGTCGGGTCCACGACCGCGTCGAAGACGGCCCGGCCGACCTTCTCCGGGAAGAGATGGGCGTAGACCCCGCCCAGTTCGGTGCCGTAGGAGATACCGAAGTAGGAGAGCTTGTCGTCGCCGAGGACCTGGCGCATCAGATCGAGGTCGCGGGCCGCGTTCTCGGTCCCGACATGGGGGAGCGCGGCGCCCGAGCGCCGGTCGCAGGCGGCGGCGTACGACTTCAGGCCGTCGTTGTACGCGGTGACCTCGGCGTCCGTGTCGGGGGTGGCGTCGAGGGCGTAGAACTTGTCCAGCGCGGCATCGCTCTCGCACTCCACGGGCTTGCTCCGGCCGACCCCGCGCGGGTCGAAGCTGACCAGGTCGTAGCGGGTGTTGAGGGCGCCGTAGTCGGTCGCGGCGGCGGGCAGGGTCGTCACCCCTGAACCGCCGGGTCCGCCGAAGTTGAAGATCAACGAGCCGATACGTTTCGCCGGGTCGGTCGCCTTCGCCCGGATGAGCGCCAGATCGATGGTCTCGCCGTCCGGGTCGGCGTAGTCGAGGGGCGCCTTGACGGTGGCGCACTCCCAGGCGGAGCCGCCGGGCGGGGGCTCGGGCGCCGCCCCGCCGCCCTCCGCCTGCGACGGCGCCGGACACGCCTTCCACTGAGGCTTCTGGCCGGTCAGCTCACGGCCCGGGGGCGGGGGCGCGGTCCGCGACGCGCTCGCCCGCTCCGGGGTGCGGGAGGCATCCGCCGATGCCGTACTGGTGGTCCCGGCGGCGGGCTCCCCCTCCTTGTCCCCGCCGCCCGAACAGCCCGCGGCCAGGAGGACGGAGAGGGAGGCGGCGACGGCCGCGGTACGCACGGTGGTGGCAGAGGTCGGCATGCCGCCATCGTGCGGGCCGGGCGGACGGACCGCCCCCGCGGTGGTCCACTCGGGTGGTCGCGCGCCCCCGGCCCGGCGTGGCTCCCGGGCCCGGGGCGGCTTCCGTGCGGGGCGCGGCCCCGGGCCGTACGGCCGCCCGGCCGGGCTCGCTCGGGTACGGGCCCGGTTTCCTGCGGGCCCGGCGCGCTGCTACGAGCCCCGATCCGCCAGGTCAGGCTGAACGCCCAGAGTCCGTCTCGCCTGAGTCCACAGCCGCTCGAACTCGTCCTCGGAGATCCCGGCCGCCTCGGGCCAGCCCTGCCAGCCGTCCAGGGGAGCCTCGGCGAGAACGCCGTACTGCCGTTCATAGCGGAGCATCTCTTCCGGACCGGCGTGATCACGCACGTGCAGCACCTCCTTGAGAGAGGCCGCGGTCACCGGTCGCGAGTCCTTCCCCCGGACCTCGACCTGTCGTGTCGCCCAGCCGTCGTCAGCGGCTTCGAAGTACAGCCACAGATCCTCGTCCTCGTCGTAGGCGCGGAACCAGGTCGTCATGCCGCCATCCTGACCCACGTCCTCGGCCGAATCCATAGAGGCGCCCCGAGGCAGGGGCGCCTCCGGCGGTGACTAGAGGGCGCCCTTGCGGGAGAGATGGCTGAACGCCAGCCAGCCCGGCAGCACCGGCAGCCAGAGCGTCAGGATCCGGTAGAGCAGCACCGCCGCGGTCGCCACGTCCTTCGGTACGCCCGCCGCGATCAGACCGAGGATCAGCGCGCCCTCGACCGCGCCGACACCGCCCGGTGTCGGCGCCGCCGACCCCAGGGCGTTGCCCGCCAGGAAGACCACCGCGAGGCTGGCGTAGCTCAACGGCTGGCTGCCGTCGTTGAACGCCCGGACCGACGCGTCGAGACACATCACGAAGGCGAAGGTCAGCAGCAGCTGGCCGCCGATACCGGTGAGCAGTTTCACCGGCCGCTGGAGTACGTCGAGCATCCGCGGGACGACTCCGGCGAAGAGCGACCGCAGGCGGGTCGAGACGAACTTCCGCAGGAACGGGATGGCCGTCACCACCAGGACCAGGACCGCGACCGTCAGCAGACCGGCGATGACCGTTCTGGACGGGCTGAGCGACGGCGTCTTCTCCGTACCGGTGAGATAGCCGAAGGTCAGCAGCAGCAGGATGTGCGCCCCGAGCCCGAAGAGCTGGGCGGCGCCCACACTCGCCACCGCGAGCCCCGGACGCACCCCCGAACGCTGGAGGAACCGGGTGTTCAGCGCGACACCGCCGACCGCGGCCGGGGCGACGATCTTTACAAAGGACCCGGCGACCTGCGCCAGCACGGTTCTGGGGAACGGCACCCGTTCGGGGACGAAGCCCAGCAGGCTCATCGCCGCCGCGAGATAGCTCAGGGCGGAGAAGGCGACCGCGACCGCCACCCACATCCAGTGCGCGCTGCTGAAGTCGGCGCCCAGGTTGTTGCCCGCGATCTGGGAGAGCAGGAAGTACGCGGCCACCGCGCCCGCGATCAGGCTGACCAGGGTGCGGGGGCGGATCCGCTCCAGGCGGACCGGCTCCACCGGCGCCTGCGGCCGGATCAGCAGCACCTGATGGCGGATCTGGGTGAGGAGGTCCTCCTCCCGCGTCTCTTCCAGCGCCTCTTCGACGGCCCGCTTGTCGGCCTTGTCCGCCTTCCCCGCCCGCTCGGCCTTTCCGGCTCTGCCGGTCCTGTCGGCTCGATCGGCCCCGGTGGTCTCGGCGGCCTCGGTGGTCTTGTCGGTGGAGGTCTTCGTGGTGACCCCGCCGGTGGTGTCCTGGCCCGCCGCGGCCTCCGCGCGGGCCCGCCGGGCCGCCGCCGACGCCTCCAGTACGGCCTCGCGCTCCCGCTCGCCCCGCTCCCGGGCCAGCCGCCGCAGGGTCGCCCGGGTGGAGCGGCTGAGGGCGATCGGCTGGAGCAGCGGCAGACAGTCCGCGACCGCGTCCGGCCCGAGGACCTCCAGGGCCCCCGAGACGGCCCGCTCGGCGCCCACCCGCAGACCCAGGGTGACCAGCAGCTGGGCCACGTCCATCCGCAGCACCAGATCGCCCGCCGCGATCTCGCCGCCCCGCAGATCGGTCAGGATGACCTTGCCGGAACGATCCACCAGGATCGCGTCGCCGGTCAGCCTGCGGTGGGCGATCCGGCGCGACTGGAGGGCCTTGACCTGCCGCCAGGCCCCGCGGACCACGTCGTCGGTGATCTCGTCGTCCGCCATGGCGTCCAGGGACCGGCCGCCGAGGTGCTCGTAGACCAGCATCACCGCGTCGGGCCCCAGCTCGGACGTGGCGATCAGCTTGGGCGCGTTGGCCCCGGCCGCGATCGCCGCGTACGCCAGCAGCGCCTCTTGCTCCAGCGCCTGCCGCAGCGACTGGAGGGACGAGCGGCGGGTGGTGATGGACCGGAGCGTCAGCCGCCGCCAGAGCCGGTAGAAGAAGCCGTGAGCCTGCTGTTCGCGGTCGACGACGGTGACGTCGAGGGGTGGCCCCTCTTCCAGGGTCACCAGATAGCGCCGGCCCCGGTCGCCCGCCTCGGCCGTGCCGTCGGGACCGTCGGGCGCGTCCTCCGTGCGCATCGCGGTGACCGGGCGGAAACCGACATGGCGCAGACCCGCCAGCAGGGTCTGGCCGGTGGGCCGGACGTTCGGCGAGCCGACCGCGTAGAGAGTGCCGTACGCCACGGACCAGCCGAGGAGCACGGTGAGCACGATCGAGAACGGGGTGGTGTATCCGGCGACCAGCATCGCGAAGGCGTCCAGCAGCAGGACCACCCAGAGCACCACCCGCCACCGTGGTCTGCGGGCCATGCCGACGGCCGTCATATAGGCGATGACGGGGGCCAGATAGCCGTGGACGGGGTCGGTCAGACCGCCGCCCTGGGCCCGGGTGAGGGCCTCCTGGACGCTGTCGGGGGCCATCCGGGCGACCCAGAGGTCGGTGGCGAGGGTGACCCCGTGGGCCAGGACCGCGGCCAGGACCCCGTCCGCGATCCGCAGCCCGTCCCGTTTGATCAGCCGTTCGATCGCGAAGGCGATGGGGACCAGGAGGACGGCGATCGAGGAGACCAGTCCGGCCAGCTTCACCAGCAGTACGGGGGCCTGCTCGGTCCCCTTGCTGATGTCGTGTTCCAGACCGGTCGTCGTCCCCTGCGCGAAGGCGGCGATGGCGAGGAGGACGGCGATCGCGAGGACGCCGCCGAGGAAACGCATCAGATCCGACGGGCGGTGCACCCGGGCGGCGAGCAGCGGCTCGTCCCCGGAGACCCGGTCGGCCCCGGCGACGGAGTCCGTGGCGGGCTCGTCGGCGGGGTCGGTGGGATCGGCGGGGTCGGTGGTCGGCCCGTTCTCGGGGCGCGGGTCCGGCTGGTCCGCCGGGCGGGCCGGGGCGGGAGCGTCCCCCGCGGTCGCTCCCGGCCCCGGCGCGCCGGCGGCGTCGTCCGTGTCGCGGTGGCCGTCCCGGTCGTCACCGCCGTCGGAGGCGCGGGATCCGGCCGCCGCACCGGGGCCGCCCGTACCGCCGCCGCGCCGACCGGAGCCTCCGGCTCCCGTCCCGGGACGGCCGTCGGTACCGGCACCGGAGGGCGGACCGGAACCGGAATCCGGGCCGGAACCGGAATCCGGGCCGGGGCCGGTGTCGGCACCCGAATCCGAACCAGGACCCGAACCCGAACCAGGACCGGAGGCCGCGGGCATACCGGCACGCGGACGCGTATCGGCGGCCGGTCCGTTCTCCTCGCCGGAGGCCGGACGGGAATCGGCCCGGCTGCGCTCGCCGGAGGGCTGTACGCGGCCGGGCCCGCTTCCGCCGCCCGGGTCGGACCCGCTTCCGCCGCCGGATCGCGCGCGGGCACGCCGACGGCCGGCGCCGGTACCGCTCGCGGCGGATCCGGCGCCGTCGACTGCCTCTGTCATGTCCTCGATCGGCTTATCGTCCTTGCTGTCGTCGGGCACCCCGTCGGACGGGGCGCCTCCGGTCGTCGGGGCGGGTGTCCCGGCACCCTCCGGGCGAGGCCCGGTGCCGTAGGCGTCAGCCGCTGCGCCAGGCCGCACACCCCGCTCCCTTCCCCGCCGTTCCGGTGTCCTCCCGGTCACGTATCACCCGTCACCGTCCGCGCACGATGGTGGCACGACCGGGCCCCGCGGACGGCCATCAGGGTGTCCTGTACCGGCGTGACCTGCGCAATAGTTCGCGATGAGTCGGTCATGGTCACCCTTTTCGCCCCGTGTCGTAACTATCTTCCGCGGCTCCTCGGACCCTGTCGCGGTCCGTCCATCCTGACGGCCGGTGCCGTCCGGCGCACGGGGTTGTCCACAGGCACCGCGGCTTGTCGGTGCGGTGGGGCAGGATGGCGGGATGGAAGAGGTCGTGGAGATCCCGGACTACGCGGAGCGGGTGCTCGACGTCGCCGAGCGGATCCCGCCCGGCCGGGTGATGACGTACGGCGATATCGCCGAGTGGCTCGGCGAGGGCGGCCCGCGTCAGGTCGGCCGGGTGATGGCGCTGTTCGGGGGCGCGGTGCCCTGGTGGCGGGTGGTGCGCGCGGACGGCACCGTGCTGCCCGGACACGAGCCGGACGCCCTCGGGCACTACCGCGCGGAGGGCACCCCGCTGCGGATCGCGCCCGCGAGCGCCGAGGGGCACATACCCCGGATCGACATGCGCCGGGCCCGATGGGACGGCGATACGGGCGGTACGGGCGGCGACCGCGGCGGCCGAGGCGATGCCGGTGCGGGCGATGGTGACGGTGACCGGCTGCCCGGCGGGGAGAGCGGCGGCGCCCGCGATCGACGGTGACCGCCGCCGGGAGCCCGGCGGACGGCGACCCGGGGAGAGCCGGGAGGCCCCGGACAGCCCCGGCGCATCGGCCGTACGGTGCCCGGCGGGCGGAGTCGTACGGGCCGGCCGGTCGACGCCGACCGCCAGCCGGACTGTCCCTTCCGTCCGCGTTTCCGCCTCCGTCCGGGCGACCGGGGCCGTGATGACCCGTACCGCACGGCAGGCACGGCACCTGTGCCCCGCGGATCCGGGCCGGGACCGTTGTGGCCCGGGTGCCCGGCGCCCGGTCGCGGGCGGAACCGTACCGGCCGTCTTACGGGCGCCGGCGTCGGCCCTCCGGGGGCGTACGGCCCCGGCTCCGGCCGCCCCGGCACCCGCCGGGCCCGCCGACCCGACCGCCCCGGACCCCGGGGTAGCGTCTTCAGCGCGTGGCTCCGGCCCCGCCCGCTCCATCAGCACCACCACACCCACCAGGACCGGCGATCCACGTGAGTTCCTCCTCCACCACCGGGCGTACGCCGTACCCGCGATCGGCGCGGTACGGGGCTTCAGCACGCCCTGCTCAGGGGCGCGGAGGCCGGAACCCGGGTGCGTACCGGCTGGTGCGTACCGAGCCCGGAACGACGGATCCCCCTCTCCTTGACGCCGCGCAGCGCGCCGTGGTTGACCACGGCAACGGCCCCCTGCTCGTCCTCGCGGGCCCCGGCACCGGCAAGACCACCACCCTCGTCGAGGCCGTCGCCGCCCGGATCGCGGCCGGCACCGACCCCGAGCGGATCCTCGTCCTGACCTTCAGCCGGAAGGCCGCGGTCGAACTGCGGGACCGGATGGCCGTCCGGCTCGGCGGCGCCCACGGGCCCCGGGCGACGACATTCCACTCCTTCTGTTACGCCCTGATCCGGGCGCACCAGGACGCCGATCTCTTCGCCGAGCCGCTGCGGCTGCTCTCGGGACCCGAGCAGGACGTGGCCGTACGCGAACTCCTCGCGGGCCAGATCGGGCTGGAGGCCGACGGGCTCGCCCGCGACGAATGGCCCGACGAACTACGGGCCTGCCTCACCACCCGGGGCTTCGCCGACGAGGTCCGGGCCGTGCTGGCCCGCAGCCGGGAGCTGGGACTCGACCCGGCCGCGCTCAAGCGGTTCGCCGAGCGCACCGGCCGCCGCGACTGGCGGGCCGCCGCGTCCTTCCTCGCCGAGTACCTCGACGTCCTCGACATGCAGGGCGTCCTCGACTACGCCGAACTCGTCCACCGGGCCGTCCTGCTCGCCGAGCGCACCACGCCCGCGCGCGGTTTCCCGAACGACTTCCCGTACGACGCGGTCTTCGTCGACGAGTACCAGGACACCGACCCGTCCCAGGTCCGGCTGCTGCGGGCGCTGGCGGGCGGCGGCCGGACCCTGGTCGCGTTCGGCGACCCCGACCAGTCCATCTACGCCTTCCGGGGCGCGGATGTGAACGGGATCCTCGACTTCCCCACCGCCTTCCCGCACACCGACGGCACCCCGGCGGGCGTCGCCGTGCTCACCACCTCCCGCCGGAGCGGCGACGTGCCGCTGACGGCCACCCGGCTGCTGACCCGCCGGATGCCCCTCACCCGGCTGCCCGGCGACAAGGTACGGGCCCATCGCGAGCTGGCCGCCGTCCGCGAGGGCGGCGCGGTGGAGGTGTACACCTATCCCACCTCCTCCGCCGAGCTGGACAACATCGCCGACGTCCTGCGCCGGGCCCATCTGGAGGACGGGGTCCCCTGGCACGACATGGCCGTCCTGGTCCGGGCGGGCAGCCGGACCATACCGACGGTCCGCCGCGCGCTCACCTCGGCCGGAGTGCCGCTGGAGGTCGACGGCGCGGATGTGCCCCTGCGCCATGAACCGGCCGTCGCACCCCTGCTCACGGCCCTGCGGGCGATCGCGACCCCGCTCGCCTCCGCCCCGGCCGGGGCGGAGGCCGACAGCGGATCCGATGCCGATGCCGGGTCGCCGTCCGGCTCGGAACAGGACACGACCGAGGACACGACCGAGGGCGCGGCCGAGGACGGGGCCGCCGGGACCGCCGCCGGTCACGAGTCCGGTCACGAGGCTGATAACGGGGCCGGATGGCTCGACACCGAGACCGCCCTCACCCTGCTCACCTCACCTCTCGGCGGAATGGACGCCGCCGACCTGCGCAGGCTCGGCCGGGCCCTGCGCGAGGAGGAACGCGCCGCCGGAAACCGGCTGCCGCCCCCCTCCGACCTGCTCGTCGCCCGGGCCGTGGCCGAACCGGAACGGCTCGCCGTCCACGACCCCGGCTATGCCCGCCGCGCCCGTGAACTCGGCCTCCTGCTGGCCAGGACCCGGGCCGTACTCGACGGCGGCGGCACCGCCGAGGACGCCCTGTGGGAGCTGTGGAACGGGACGTACTGGCCCCAGCGCCTGGAGAACGCGGCCCTGCGCGGCGGCGCGGCCGGCCGTAACGCCGACCGCGACCTCGACGCCGTCTGCGCCCTCTTCGACACCGCCGCCCGCGCCGAGGAGCGCACCGGAGGCCGCGGCGCGCTCAACTTCATCGAGGAGATCGAGGCCCAGGACATCGCCGCGGACACCCTCTTCACCCGGGAGACCCGTCCCGACGCCGTCCGGCTGATGACGGCCCACCGCGCCAAGGGCCTGGAATGGGGGCTCGTCGTCGTCGCCGGAGTACAGGAGGGACTCTGGCCCGACCTGCGCCGCCGGGGCTCCCTGCTCGAAGCCGACCGCATCGGCCGCGACGGCCTGGCCGAACCGCTCACCCCCGGCGCGCTCCTCGCCGAGGAACGCCGGCTCTTCTACGTCGCCGCCACCCGGGCCCGCGACCGGCTGGTCGTCACCGCCGTCAAGGCCCCCGCCGACGACGGCGACCAGCCGTCCCGCTTCCTCACCGAACTCGGTGTCGAGCCCGTCGCCGTCGCGGGCCGCCCCCGGCGGCCCCTCGCCGTCTCCGCCCTCGTCGCCGAACTCCGCGCCACCACCGTCGACCCGTCGGCGGCCCCCGCCCTCCGCGACGCCGCCGCCCGGCGGCTCGCCCGGCTCGCCGCCCTTCACGACGACGAGGGCGGCCCCCTGGTACCCGCAGCGCACCCCGACCGCTGGTGGGGGCTGTACGAACCCACCCACAGCACCGCCCCCCTGCGGGACGCCGCCCGGCCCGTCGTCCTCTCGGGCAGCGCCCTCGACCAGCTCGCCAACGCCTGCGCCCTCCAGTGGTTCCTCGGCCGGGAGGTCAGGGCCGACGCCCCCGCCACCACCGCCCAGGGGTTCGGCAACGTCATCCACGTACTCGCCGACGAGGTCGCCTCCGGCCGCACCCCCGCCGACCTCGCCGTACTGATGGAACGCCTCGAATCCGTCTGGGGCGCCCTCGCCTTCGACGCGCCCTGGAAGTCGGAACAGGAGAAACGGCAGGCCAGGATCGCCCTGGAGCGCTTCCTCCGCTGGCATGTGATGGACCGCGGCGGCCGCACCCCCGCCGCCACCGAGCACGATTTCGACGTCGTCCTGGAAGCGGGGGAGTACGAGGTACGGATCCGGGGCTCCATGGACCGGGTCGAGAAGGACGCGGACGGCCGGGCGTACGTCGTCGACTTCAAGACCGGCAAACAGGCACCCACCGGAGACGAGGTCGCCCGCCACCCCCAGCTCGCGGTCTACCAGCTCGCGGTACGCGAAGGCGCGCTCGACGACACCTTCGACGGCGACCGCCCCGTGCCCGGCGGCGCCGAACTCGTCCAGCTGCGGCAGCCCGCACCGCGCAAGGAAGGCGGCGAGGAACTGCCCCGCGTCCAGGCACAGGAGCCGCTGGCGGGGGAGTGGGTCGGCGAACTCCTCGCGACGGCGGCGGGCCGCGTCCTCGATGAACGCTTCACCCCCACGGCGGGAACCCAGTGCGCGACCTGCGCCTTCCAGTCCTCCTGCAGCGCCCGCCCGGAAGGCCGCCACGTCATCGACTGACCGCCCCCCCGGGGCGCCGGCCCCGAATACCCGGGCGGCGCCCGGCGACTGATTCTTGTTCGCGGTCCGCGGTCCGCGGACCGTGGACCGTGGTGGGTCGCCCGCGCGGTTCCGCCCCCTATGCCTTCGGCAATGGGGGCCCCAGCGCCCCTGAGCCCTCTCCCCGTGGACGGTAGCCGTTGTACGGCGAGTGCGCGCCGTAATGTGGCTGCTCGCGCAGTTCCCCGCGCCCCTGGTTGCCTTTCTCGCCGCCCTCGTAAAGAGGCGGTGCCTCTTTCCCGGGACGGTGCTGGGGAGAGCATTGAGGGGCTCGGGGAACTGCGAGACAAGCCACAGGCGGTCCGCAGGCCGCCGACAACATCAGGGCGCCGGGCGCGACCCGGGTAGTTCGGGGCGGCAACCCGGAGGGCCGAGGCACAGGGCGGCGGAACCGCGCGACAAGCCGCAGCCGGGCTGCGGGCCACTCGTGGCGAGACCCCCCTCCCGGCCGGGGGCTGTCAGTCCCTGGCCGTAGCCTCGAAGCATGAACCCCGCTCGGATCGACGACCCCGAGCAGCTCAAGGAGCTGCTCGGGATCCCCTTCACCCCGGAGCAGACGGCGTGCATCACCGCGCCGCCCGCCCCGCAGGTCGTCGTCGCCGGGGCGGGGTCCGGGAAGACGACGGTGATGGCCGCCCGGGTCGTCTGGCTCGTCGGGACGGGGCAGGTCGCCCCCGAGGAAGTCCTCGGGCTGACGTTCACGAACAAGGCCGCGGGCGAGCTGGCCGACCGGGTCAGGACCGCTCTCGTCCGGGCCGGGGTCACCGATCCCGACGTGATCGACCCGGACAATCCCCCGGGCGAGCCCAGGATCTCCACGTACCACGCCTTCGCCGGGCAGCTCCTCGCCGACCACGGTCTGCGGATCGGTCTGGAGCCGACCGCCCGGCTCCTCGCCGACGCCACCCGTTTCCAGCTCGCGGCCCGGGTGCTGCGGGAGGCCCCGGGCCCGTATCCGGCGCTCACCCGCTCCTTCCCCACCCTCGTCGGCGATCTGCTCGCCCTCGACGCCGAGCTGTCGGAGCACCTGGTGGACCCGGAGCGGCTGGCCGCGTACGACACCGGACTCCAGCGCGTCCTGGACGGCGTCCGGCTGGGCAACGCCGAGCTGCGCAAGGTCCCCGAAGCCGTCGCCGCCCGCCGTGAGCTGCTCGAACTGACCGCCCGCTACCGCGCCGCCAAACGCTCCCGCGAACTGCTCGACTTCGGCGACCAGATCGCCCTCTCCGCCGAGCTGGCCCTCACCCGGCCCGAGACGGGACGGATCCTGCGGGACGAGTTCAAGGTCGTCCTCCTCGACGAGTACCAGGACACCTCGGTCGCCCAGCGGATCCTGCTCTCCGGACTCTTCGGCCGGGGCACCGGCCACGCCGTGACCGCCGTCGGCGACCCCTGCCAGGCCATCTACGGCTGGCGCGGCGCCTCCGTGGCCAACCTGGACGACTTCCCCGAGCACTTCCCGCACCGCGACGGCACCCCCGCCACCCGCTACGCCCTGAGCGAGAACCGCCGCAGCGGCGGCAGACTGCTGCGGCTCGCCAACGGCCTCGCCGCCCCCCTGCGCGCCCGGCACGCGGGCGTCGAGGCGCTACGGCCCGCGCCCGGCGCCGAGCACGACGGCGGTGTGCGGATCGCCCTCCTGCCGACGCACACCGAGGAGATCGCCTGGCTGGCCGGCTCCGTCGCCCATCTCGTCCGTACGGGCACCGCGCCCGGTGAGATCGCCGTCCTGTGCCGGACCGCCGCCGACTTCCCCGAGATCCAGGGCGCCCTGGTCGCCCGGGACGTCCCCGTCGAGGTCGTCGGGCTCTCCGGGCTGCTGCACCTGCCCGAGGTCGCCGATCTCGTCGCCGTCTGCGAAGTCCTCCAGGACCCCGGCGCCAACGCGTCCCTGGTCCGGCTGCTCACCGGCCCCCGGTGGCGGATCGGCCCCCGTGATCTGGCGCTCCTCGGCCGCCGCGCCCGGCTGCTGGTCCACCGGCGGGGCGACGGTGACGACGAGCCGGCCGACGACGACGAACGGCTCGCCGCCGCCGTCGAGGGCACCGACCCGGCCGAAGTGGTCTCCCTCGCCGACGCCCTCGACACCTTCCTCGAACCCGGCGGCGGCGGAAGTGCCGGAGGTGCCGGAGGGGCGGCGGACGGCCGGGACGACGGGCTGCCGTTCTCCGCCGAGGCCCGGGTCCGCTTCGCGCATCTCGCCGCCGAGCTGCGGGAGCTGCGCCGCGCCCTGGGCGACCCCCTGATGGACGTGCTGCACCGGGTCCTCGGCGCCACCGGGCTCGATGTCGAACTGTCGGCGTCCCCGCACGCCCTCGCCGCCCGCCGCCGGGAGACCCTCGCCAACTTCCTCGACATCGCCGCCTCCTTCGCCGGACTCGACGGCGAGGCCGGGCTCCTCGCCTTCCTCGGCTTCCTGCGGACCGCCGCCCAGTACGAGAAGGGCCTCGACAACGCCCTCCCCGGCGGCGAGAACACGGTCAAGGTCCTCACCGCCCACAAGTCCAAGGGACTGGAGTGGGACGTGGTCGCCGTACCGGGGCTCGTCACCGGACAGTTCCCGAACGAGCGGGGGCGCGAGGCATGGACCTCGCATCCCCAGGTCCTGCCGCACGCCCTGCGCGGAGACGCCGCCACCCTCCCCGACGTCACGGCCTGGGACGCCAAGGGACTGAAGGCGTTCAAGGAGGGGATGAAGGAGCACCAGCACACGGAAGAGCTGCGGCTCGGATACGTCACCTTCACCCGCCCCCGGTCCCTGCTGCTGGGCTCCGGGCACTGGTGGGGGCCCACCCAGAAGCGCCGCCGGGGACCCTCCGCGTTCCTGGAGGCCCTGTACGACCACTGCGCGGCCGGATTCGGGGAGATCGAGGCATGGGCGGACGCCCCCGCCGACGACGCCGTGAACCCGGCGCTCGCGGAGACCGGGCCCGAGCACGCCTGGCCGCTGCCGCTGGACCCGGAGTCCCTGCGCCGCCGCCGCCGGGCCGCCGAGACCGTACGGGCCTATCTGCGCCGGGCCCGGCCCCCGGAGGACCCCGTTCCCGGGGAGCCGGACACCGGGCAACCGGATGCCGGGGATCCGTACACGAGGCATCTGCGCGCGGACGAGCCGTACGCCGGGGACGCGTACGCGGACGACCTCTTCCCCGAGGGGCTGGACGACGAGCCTGCCCCCGACGAGGAGTGGGACCCGCCCCATCCCGGACCCGACACCGACCCCTACGAGACCGGCGACGGCGACCCGCCGTACGACGAGACCCCCGCCCCCGACGACCACGAGACCCCCGCCCGCGGCGGCGCCTCCGGAGCCGTACTCCCGCACCAGCCGTCCGGCCCCCCGCCCCACCCCGGACACGACGGCGAGGACGGTGACGGTGACGACTACGGCGGGCTGACCCCCGAGGAACTGCGCGCCATCGCCTCCTGGGACCGCGATCTCGAAGCCCTCTCCGGCGAGCTGCGGCGCAGAGGGGCGGCCGTCCGGGACGTCCCGCTGCCCGCCTCGCTCACCGCGTCCCAGCTGCTGCGGCTCGCCGCCGACCCCGACGGCTTCGCCCGCGAGCTGGCCCGGCCCATGCCGCGCGCGCCGCAGCCCGCCGCCCGGCGCGGTACCCGCTTCCACGCCTGGGTCGAGTCCCGCTTCGAGGCGCTGCCGCTGCCCCTGCACGGCCCGGACGAACTCCCCGGCGATCCGTACGGCACCGACGGCGGCGACATCCGTGACGGTGGTGACGAATCCGACATCACGGATGAGCGGGATCTCGCCGAACTCAAGGAGGCGTTCGCCCGTACGCCGTACGCCCGGCGGACGCCGTACCGGATGGAGTTCCCGTTCCGGATCACTCTCGCCGGACGGGTGATCCGGGGCCGGATCGACGCCGTCTACCGGACCCCGGGCGCCGACGGGGCACCCGCCGCGTTCGAGATCGTGGACTGGAAGACCGGCAGATCCGCCACCGCCGACCCCCTCCAGCTCGCCGTCTACCGGCTGGCCTGGGCCGAACAGCACGGACTCGCCCCCGAGGACGTGACCGCGTCCTTCGTCTTCATCCGCAGCGGCGAGATCGTCAGCCCGTCCCGGCTGCCCGGCCGGGACGAGCTGGAACGGCTCCTCCGGGGCACCCCCGACGACCGTCCGGGTCCCGCCGGGGACCCCGTCGCGGCGGGTACGGCGGCGGAGGGCGACCCGTACGCCGGTTAGGCTCATACACATGAGCGACACCTCGGACAGCGCCGTCCGTACGTACATCCGGCAGCACCGCGAAACCTTCCTCGCGGAGCTCGCGGAATGGCTGCGGATCCCCTCCGTCTCGGCCCGGCCGGAGCACGCGGAGGACGTCCGGCGCAGCGCCGACTGGCTGGTCGGCGCCCTCCGAGAGACCGGCTTCCCGGTCGCCGAGGTCTGGCCCACGGCGGGCGCCCCCGCCGTCTTCGCCGAATGGCCGTCCGACGAGCCCGGCGCCCCCGTCGTCCTCGTCTACGGACACCACGACGTCCAGCCCGCCGCCCTCGCCGACGGCTGGGATTCCGAGCCGTTCGAGCCCCGGATCGCCGACGGCAGGATGTACGCCAGGGGCGCCGCCGACGACAAGGGCCAGGTCTTCTTCCACACCCTCGGGGTCCGGGCCCATCTCGCCGCCACCGGCCGTACCGCCCCCGCCGTCCATCTGAAGCTGCTGATCGAGGGCGAGGAGGAGTCCGGTTCGCCCCACTTCCGGGCCCTGGTGGAGGAGCGGGCCGAGCGGCTGGCCGCCGATACCGTGATCGTCTCCGATACCGGGATGTGGTCCGAGACCACCCCCACCGTCTGTACCGGGATGCGGGGGCTCGTCGACTGCGAGATCGCCCTCCACGGACCGGCGCAGGACATCCACTCCGGCTCCTTCGGCGGCGCCGTACCCAACCCGGCGACCGTCGCCGCCCGGCTCGCCGGCGCCCTCCACGACGACGGCGAACGCGTCGCGATCCCCGGCTTCTACGACGGCGTGGTCCCCGTGAGCGACGCCGAACGCGCCCTCTTTGCCGAACTGCCGTTCGACGAGGCGTCCTGGCTGGCCACCGCCAAGTCGTCCGGCACCCTCGGCGAGGCCGGATATACGACCCTGGAACGGATCTGGGCCCGCCCGACCGCCGAGGTCAACGGCATCGGCGGCGGCTACCAGGGCCCCGGCGGCAAGACCATCGTCCCCGCCACCGCCCGGCTGAAGCTCACCTTCCGGCTGGTGGCGGGCCAGGACCCCGACGCCGTCGAGGTCGCCGTCGCCCGCTGGGTCGCCGACCGCGTCCCCGACGGCATCGGCTACGACCTCTCCTTCGCCGCCTCCACCCGGCCCTGCCTCACCCCCCTCGACCACCCCGCCCTCCAGTCCGTCGTCCGCGCCATGAGCCGAGCCTTCGACGGGCAGAAGATCCTCTTCACCCGTGAGGGCGGCTCGGGACCCGCCGCCGACCTCCAGGACGTCCTGGAGGCACCCGTCCTCTTCCTGGGCATCTCGGTACCCTCCGACGGCTGGCACGCGCCCAACGAGAAGGTCGAGATCGAACTGCTGCTCAAAG
This sequence comes from Streptomyces sp. NPDC006798, assembly GCF_040635975.1. NCBI lineage: Bacteria > Bacillati > Actinomycetota > Actinomycetes > Kitasatosporales > Streptomycetaceae > Streptomyces > Streptomyces sp. NPDC006798. The sequence goes on along the minus strand of NZ_JBEYIS010000019.1, from coordinate 74,369 downwards.
GCGTCGAGACGGCCGCCCACCTCTGGGAGGACCTGGGGAACGCGGCACGCTGACCCCGCGCCCCGCCCGTGCTCGCGCCTCCGGGCCCGTACCGGCACCGGCCCCCGCCTCCGACGCCCGCCCACCCGATCCCGCCACCACCGAGAACGTTCAGTAACCGCCCACCGCCGAACTGGAACCCGTCCGGGGGAGTTGGAAGTACGTTGAGCACCGAGAGCCAGTCCACCGCCGACCAGCCCATCAGCCTGACCGCACCCAGCGGGATCGACCGCGCGGCCCACCACCGGCTGGACGAGGCATGGCTGGCGGCGGCCTGGAGCCACCCGACGACCCGGGTGTTCGTGGTCTCCGGCGGACGCGCCCTCGTCGACGACACCCCCGACGGGCGGACCGAACTCTTGATGACCCCCGCCTTCGAGGCGCCCGTCACCGAGACCCACCGCTACTTCCTCGGCACCGACCCCGACGGAGTCCGCTACTTCGCCCTCCAGAAGGACTCCCTGCCCGGCCGGATGGACCAGTCCGCCCGCCCGGCCGGTCTGCGGGAGGCCGGAATGCTGCTCTCCGCCCGGGACGCGGGCCTCCTCGCCCATGCCGTCGCCCTGGAGAACTGGCAGCGGCTGCACCGCTTCTGCTCGCGCTGCGGGGAGCGGACCGTGATCGCCGCCGCCGGGCACATCCGCCGCTGCCAGGCGTGCGGCGCCGAACACTATCCCCGGACCGACCCCGCCGTGATCATGCTGATCACCGACGAGGAGGACCGGGCGCTCCTCGGCCGCCAGCTCCACTGGCCCGAGGGCCGCTTCTCGACCCTGGCGGGGTTCGTGGAGCCGGGGGAGTCGCTGGAGCAGGCCGTCCGCCGGGAGGCGTTCGAGGAGGCGGGGGTCGTCGTCGGGGACGTGGCGTACGTGGCGAGCCAGCCGTGGCCCTTCCCGTCCAGCCTGATGCTCGGCTTCACGGCCCGGGCGACCACGTCCGGGATAACGGTCGACGGCGAGGAACTGCACGAGGCCCGCTGGTTCTCCCGCGACGAACTGGCCGCCGCCTTCGACTCGGGCGAGGTGCTGCCCCCGTACGGGATCTCCATCGCGGCCCGGCTGATCGAGATCTGGTACGGCAAGCCGCTCCCCAGGCCCGGCGGCCACAGCTCCCTCTGAGCGGCCCGCGGCCACCCGCCGACATACGCCGAGTCCGCAGACATACGCCGACGGCCGCCCGGCCCCGTCACCACGACGACGGGCCGGACGGCCGCTGGGGACGACGGGCCCGCCCGGGCCCGGCCGCCTCGTCAGGCGCCGAGCGCCTGCTTCACCTGGGCGAGACTCGGGTTGGTCATCACCGTCTCGGTACCGCCGGGGGAAATCGCCAGCACCGTGGGCACCGTCTGATTGCCGCCGTTGACCTTCTCGACGAAGGCCGCGGAGTCCGGGTCCTGCTCGATGTTGATCTCGGTGTACGCGATGCCCTCGCGATCCATCTGGCTCTTCAGCCGACGGCAGTATCCGCACCACGTGGTGCTGTACATCGTCACAGTGCCCGACATCGTCCTACGACTCCTCTGTCCTGCCGGGGCCATCGGCCCCCCACTCGGTGCGGTCCCGTCCGGTGCGATCCGCACCGCCTAGAACGTACGTGACACGGCCACCATTCCCGTATCCCGGGTCGTCACGGGAACGCCGTCGCCCTGCCGGGCGCGGCCCCGGTACGACGAACAGCGCCCCGCTGTGGACAACGGCCGCACCCGCCCCGCGGGACCTGGCAGCATGGCGGGGTGACAGCAGCAACGCACTCCTCCCTCTTCCCGCAGGTCCCCGAGTCGGCCGACGCGGTGCTCGCCGGGCTCGACCCCGAGCAGCGCGAGGTGGCGACCGCCCTGCACGGCCCGGTGTGCGTGCTGGCGGGCGCCGGCACGGGCAAGACGCGCGCGATCACCCACCGCATCGCGTACGGCGTCCGGGCCGGGATCCTCCAGCCCGCCAGTGTGCTGGCCGTCACCTTCACCAACCGCGCCGCGGGCGAGATGCGGGGCAGACTCCGCGATCTGGGCGCCGGGGGTGTCCAGGCCCGGACCTTCCACTCCGCCGCCCTGCGCCAGCTCCAGTACTTTTGGCCGAAAGTCGTCGGTGGTGATCTGCCCCGTCTGCTGGAACGCAAGATCCAGCTCGTCGCCGAGGCCGCCGCCCGCTGCCGGATCCGGCTCGACCGCAACGAGCTGCGCGATGTGACCAGCGAAATCGAGTGGGCCAAGGTCACCCAGACCGTCCCCGCCGACTACCCCGCCGTCGTCGCCAAGTCACTCAGGGACGCCCCGCGCGACCCATCGGAAATCAGCCAGATCTATGCGCTGTACGAACAGCTCAAGCGCGATCGCGCGGTGATTGACTTCGAGGACGTACTGCTGCTGACCGTCGGCATCCTCCAGGACCGCCAGGACATCGCCGACCAGATCCGCAGGCAGTACCAGCACTTCGTCGTCGACGAGTACCAGGACGTCAGCCCCCTCCAGCAGCGCCTCCTCGACCTCTGGCTCGGCGACCGGGACAACCTCTGCGTCGTCGGCGACGCCAGCCAGACGATCTACTCCTTCACCGGCGCCACCCCCGACCATCTGCTGGACTTCCGCACCCGCCACCCCTCGGCGACCGTCGTGAAGCTCGTCCGCGACTACCGCTCCACCCCCCAGGTGGTCCATCTCGCCAACGGCCTCCTCGGCCAGGCCAGGGGCCGGGCCGCCCAGCACCGCCTCGAACTGGTCTCCCAGCGCGACCCCGGCCCCGAGCCCGCCTACACCGAGTACCCCGACGAACCCGCCGAGGCCGAGGGCACCGCCCGCCGGATCCGCGATCTCGTCGCCGCCGGAGTCCCCGCCGGGGAGATCGCCGTCCTCTACCGGGTCAACGCCCAGTCCGAGGTCTACGAGCAGGCGCTCGCCGACGCCGGAGTGCCCTATCAGCTCCGCGGCGCCGAGCGGTTCTTCGAACGCCAGGAGGTCCGCGAGGCCGGAATCGCGCTCCGCGGCGCCGCCAGGGCCGGATCCAACGACGCCCTCCTCGACGATGCCGAGGACCTTCCCGCCCAGGTCCGGGCCGTGCTCTCGACCAAGGGCTGGACGGACCGGCCCCCCGCCGGATCCGGCGCCGTCCGGGACCGCTGGGAATCCCTCGCCGCCCTCGTCCGGCTCGCCGAGGAGTTCGCCCGCGCCAAGCCCGGCGCGAGCCTCGCCGACCTCGTCACCGAACTCGACGAACGGGCCGCCGCCCAGCACGCCCCCACCGTCCAGGGCGTCACCCTCGCGTCACTGCACGCCGCCAAGGGCCTCGAATGGGACGCCGTCTTCCTCGTCGGCCTCACCGAGGGCACCATGCCCATCACCTACGCCAAGACCGACGAGCAGATCGAGGAGGAGCGCCGGCTCCTCTACGTCGGTGTCACCCGCGCCCGGCTCCACCTCTCCCTCTCCTGGGCGCTCTCCCGCTCCCCCGGCGGCCGGGCGGGCCGCCGCCCCACCCGCTTCCTCAACGGGCTGCGGCCCGGCTCCACCGCCCCCGGCACCCGCACCGCCGGAGGCGGCGGCGGAGTCGAGTCGGGCGGCTCCGGCCGCCGCAAGCGGCGCGGACCCGTGCTCTGCCGGGTCTGCGGCAAAACACTCACCGACGCCGGTGAGATGAAGCTGATGCGCTGCGAGGACTGCCCGTCCGACATGGACGAGGCGCTCTACGAACGCCTCCGCGACTGGCGCTCGGGACAGGCCCGGGAGCTCGGCCAGCCCGCCTATTGCGTCTTCACCGACAAGACCCTGATGGCCATCGCCGAAGCCGTCCCCGGCGACGAGCGGGAGCTGAGCGCGATCTCCGGAGTCGGAGGCCGCAAGCTGGACCGCTTCGGCGCCGACGTCCTCGCCATTTGCGCAGGCCAGGACGTGGAGAGCGGTCCCGAGGAGGAGTGAGGAAAACTCGTCGGAAAAATAGTTTGCGCATGCCCCGACGAGCCCCATAGGTTCTTAACCACGAGAACGGGCGCTTCACTGAAGCCCTGTCCTCGTGATGTACTTATCCGAATACATGCGACCGGCCCCGGCCGGTCCCGAGACGCCGAGAGGAGGCGAACCCAGTGATCATCATCAAGACCGACAACACCGGCTTTACCGGCACCGCTGCGAACTTCGTCAGCACCGCTACCGCTGCGATGACCGATCGCTCGGCCGTCGTCTCCGCCTGCTCGCTCGGCTTCTCCGCGTCGCTGCTCGTCAATGGCAGTGGTCTGGGCAATGGCACCGGTCTGTCCGGCGCCGTCGCCGCCACCCCTGCCGTCGCTCTGCGGGCCGGACTCCCTGTCCGGGGCATGGAGCGGGTCGAGCGACCGACCAAGGCACTGGTGGCAGCAGCAGCGGGAGCCCCCGTCAAGGGCTATGCCCCCGCGGCGGCCAGTGCCGAAAACACCCAGCAGACGAAGCAGCACCCCACCAAGTGGGCCTTCCGTGGGCATGAACCCTGGAGTGATCCAGCCTGATCTGATCAGGCCGGCGCCTTCAGGGCCGCGGAACCCACTCGGGATCCGCGGCCCTTCTGTTTTTCCCGGCACAGGGGAGAACGGTCCGAAGGAACCTCGGGACAGCACCACCCGGTACCAGCCCCCCGACACCGCCGGGGGACCACCAACCGGCCGACCGCCGGACCGACAAGACGAGGAAAGACAGACCGTGCAACTCGAAGCGCACGCCCCGTCCGTACCGCCGCACCCGCAGCTCTCCCCGCCCGCCCACGCGAAGGACTCCCTCTTGACCTCCCCCGCCCCGCTCACCGCGCTCACCGCGCTCGACGACGCCATCGAGAACCTCGGCGTACCCGTCCCCTGCCGTTCGTACGACCCGGAGGTCTTCTTCGCCGAGTCCCCGGCGGACGTCGAGTACGCCAAGTCCCTCTGCCGCACCTGCCCCCTGATGGAGGCATGCCTCGCGGGCGCCAAGGAGCGCCGCGAGCCGTGGGGCGTCTGGGGCGGCGAGCTGTTCGTCCAGGGCGTGGTCGTCGCCCGCAAGCGGCCCCGTGGTCGCCCGCGTAAGAACCCGGTCTCGGCATGAAAGCCATCGGAACCATCGACCGCCCCTACGCGCACGACCCCCAGAAGCAGGACCCCATGCCCACTGCCGTGAACGAGCTTCCGCGCTCGGCTACCACAGACTTCACCACCACCGGCGCGGCCGACGCCCGCCAGAACAGGACCCACGCGATGCAACTCATCCCAGAAGCCATGGCGCGCGCGCAAATGCGCGACCGCCTGCGCGAAGCCGACGCGGAACGCCGGGCCACGCGCCTGGTCGCCGCGCGGCGCATGCAGCGCCGGGCGGAGCGCGCCTCGATGCGCGCCCGCCGGGCGCTCGCCATGGCCGTCATGAACTAGAACCGGACGGACTCTCATGGATCTCGCCGGGCTCGCGGGCCCGGTACTCGTCCGGCCTGATCCACGAGGAGATCCCCGGTCGCCCGTCGAACGGCGACAACAGCCCGCGGGGGCCGGTCCTGACGGACCGGCCCCCGCGGTGCGTTGCCCCGGCCACCGCCCCGGGCGGAGGTATCGTCACCGGGTGGACCAGCAGAAGACTCCCCGCCCGGACGACCCGGGCGCCGAGCGCGTCGGATGTGCCCGCTGCGGCCGGGACGCCGCGGGACCGGCCCCTCTCACCTGGACCTGCTCCGTGGAGAACGGCACCCGCCACTACTTCTGCGACGACTGCGCCCGCGCAAACCTCCGCGCCATCGAAGGCCGCCTCGACTCCAGCCGGTGGTAGCCCCGGAGTGCGGAACACGGGGAGGCGCCCTCCACCGGTTCTCCGCCTCCCCCCGGGGGCCCTCCCCTCCCCGCCCCCGCCCCTCCCGCCCCTTGTAGATCGTGCTTGTGGCCGTGCTCGTGATAGTGCTCGCGGCCGTGCGGGGCCGGGCCGTGCCGGGGTGTCGGCGCGGCCGGTCAGGCCCGGGTGGGGGCCTGGTCGGCGTCCGGGTACGGATCGTCGGAGGCGCGGCGGGCGGCGCGGGGAGGCGGCGCCTTCTCCCCGGTGTGACCGCCGCCGTCCCCGGACACCGATCCGCCATCGGCGTCCTCGACCGCCCCGGCGCTGCCGACGGGCTCCCCCGACTCGTCGGCTGCGTCTGCGGCCCCTGCGTCCTCTGCGGCCTCCTCTTCGTGCTCCGTCTCTTCGTACTCCGTGTCCTCGTCGTACTCCCCGAGGAAGCCGGGGACCCAGTCCTCCAGTTCGTCCCGGAGCCGTACGGTCGCGTTGAGCTGGCAGAGCACCCCGATCGTGCTGAGCGTCACCCGGTGGATCAGCAGATACGACGGCGGCAGATTGAGCTGCTTGCCCAGCTGATGCGCGGGGGAGCGGAGATCCGCTATTCGCGCCGCCTGGGACCGCATCCAGCCCCGGCTGAAGGTGAACTCGTCCGCCTCGGCCGGTTCGATGATCGGCAGCAGATACTCCAGGACCGCGTCCGGGTCGAGATCGATCTCCTCCTTGACGAAGCCTTCCTCGCGGAGCGTCTCGTAGACCGCGTCCGCCTCGCCCTCCAGCGTCATCCGCAGGGATTCCCCGATCTGCGGCGGCAGCCCGCCCGGGAGGCGGTCGACCGTGCCGAAGTCCAGCACCCCGAGCCGCCACTCCTCCCCGTCCTCCCCGGGGACCAGCCGGAAATTCCCCGGATGCGGATCCGCGTGCAGCAGCCCGGTCCTGGCCGGACCCGAGAACAGAAACCTGGCCAGCAGCTGGCCCGCCCGGTCACGCTGCTCCGGCGAACCCCCGGCGATCACCTCCGCGAGCGGTATCCCCTCCAGCCACTCCGTGACCAGGACCTGCTCCGACTGGTGCACCACATCGGGGACCAGCACATCGGGATCGCCCGCGAACTCCGCCGCGTGCGCGTGCTGCGCCTCGGCCTCCAGGGCGTAGTCCAGCTCCTCCGCCACCCGGTCGCGCAACTCCGCGATCAGCGGCTTCACATCCATCCCCGGTATCAGCGGGCCCAGCAGCCGGGCGAACCGGCTCAGCTGGGTGAGGTCCGACAACAGCGCCGCCCCCGCCCCCGGATACTGCACCTTCACCGCGACCGGCCGCCCGTCGGCCCAGACCGCGCGATGGACCTGGCCGATCGAGGCCGCCGCCGACGGGGCGTCGTCGAACTCCAGGAACAGCTCACGCCACCCCTCGCCCAGCCGCTCCGCGAGCACCCGGTGCACCGTACTCGTCGGCATCGGGGGAGCCGCGTCCTGCAACTTGGTGAGCGCGGCGCGATAGGGACCGGCGACCTCCTCCGGCAGGGCGGACTCGAAGACGGAGAGCGCCTGCCCGAACTTCATCGCACCGCCCTTCAACTCGCCCAGCACCTTGAACAGCTGCTCGGCGGTCCGCTGTTGCAGCTCGCGGGCGACGATCTCGGCCGGTCTGCCCCCGATCCGCTTGCCAAGACCCCAAGTGGCCCGCCCCGCGAACCCCAATGGCAGCGCGGCCAGCTTGGCGGTCCGAGTAACCGCCTTCCGGGGAAGATCAGACATACGCCCCTCCTAATCCCGGCTCCCGAATCCCGACAGCCATGCCGCGTGAGCCCGACGGTTCGGCCCCCGTGCCGCGTCACTCCGTCATTCTCTCGTGAGACCCGGGCGGTCCCGGGGTGTCATCCCCCTCACTTTTCCGGTACGCGCCGCAGACGCACCGCGGATGCGGGGCCAGCGGCTCCCGGCGCCAGTCCAGCAGCGGCAGCGACGTCTCCCAGCGGGCTCCGGCGGTCAGCGGCAGCTCGCCGTCGAGGAAGGAGAGCGCGTGCGCCGCCGTCAGCCCCGCGACCGTCGACGCCAGGGACAGCTCGCAGGCGGGCACCGGCACCCGGCGGCCGCCCGAACGCCACTGGGCCAGCAGCCGGGGCCAGCCGGGGTCGCGGTCCGTCCGGGACAGCTCCATACAGCTCGCGCAGGCCGTACCGCCGGGCAGGACCAGCGGGCCCACCACCCCCGTCGCCTCGACCACGCCCGCGTACAGATGCGGCACCCCGCCCGCGATCCAGTCGGCCGCCGGGAGCGGATCCGGGACATAGGCCCCCAGACCGTCCCGGGGGCAGACCACCACCAGCGCCAGCCCCGGCTCCCCCGGCAGGTCCCCGCCCCCGCCGGGGGAGGAGCGGGGCGGCCGCCCGGGAGCGGCCCGGCGGACCAGTCGGCGGGCCGACAGATCACGGCGCTCCCCGACCGCGCCCGCGGGCAGCCCGCCGGGCGTCACGTCCCCCGGCTCCGTACACCCGCCGTCGAGGACCTCGACCCCGCCGACCCCGGCCGCCGACAGCAGCGCCGCCACGGAGGCCCCGACCCGGCCCGCGCCCCTGACCCGGACCCGCAGGCCCCGCCGGGCCGCGAGCCGGCGCAGGCCGCCACCCGGCTCCGGGGCGACCACCGACAACGAGGCCGCGTCCGGGCGGAGCCGGTCGAGCGCGTCCCGGCGCCGCCGCAGGGCTTCGGCGGCGGGCCCGCCGCTGCTCGCGTCATCGATCAGACCGGCCGTCGTCAGCCGTCTGACCAGGGTCTCGGCCAGGCCGTCCGGCAGCCCCATCGTCCGTGCGTCGGCGCGCAGCAGATCGAGATCGCGCGTCCCGTCGAGCCGTTCCAGCAGGGCCCCGGTCGCGGTGTCGACCGGGCCGATCGACACCGCGTGCGCGGGCGTCACCCCGAACTGGACCGTCTGCCGGGCGCGCCAGGCGCGCCGTAACGCCGGTTTCACCATCGGACGCATCGCCGTTCCCCCGTTTCCGTTCCCGCGGCTCGCGCGGCGCGGATATCGATCATGAAGGCTTCGATCATGAAGGCGGCCGGGCTTCCGGGCCGCCCGCCTTCCGATCGCGCCGGTGGGATCAGAATGCACGGCCGGGTCCGCGAGGGGGGAAAGTTATCCACAGGTGTGAGCGTGCGGGGTGATTATCGTTTCAATGCTGTGTTCGTGTGGTGGCGCACGGCGGAGTTCAGCGGAGAACCGACGCGGAGCCGGTGCTTCTGCGGCATTCAGCGGGTAACGTCATGGCGTGTCCGTCGACCCTTCCTCCCGTGTCGCCGGCCGGACCCCGCCCGGGGGCGGGGAAAGCCCGCGGCGCCGTGCCACCGGCCGTGCCTCCAGAGGAGCGGCGACCAGTGCGGTCGAGGTCCGCAGAAGCGCGCGCCGCAGCCGGACCGTCTCCGCCTACCGCGAGGGCGACCGGACGATCGTCCTGATCCCGGCCCGGATGTCGGAGGCCGAGGAACGCCGCTGGGTCGGTGTGATGCTGGACAAACTGGCCGCGCAGGAGAGCAAGCGGATCCTCGGCGACGGCGAGCTGGCCGAGCGCGCCGAGCGGCTCTCCGCGCAGTATCTCGACGGCCGGGCCCGCCCCGCCTCGGTGCGATGGGTGACGAATCAGAACACCCGCTGGGGCTCCTGCACCCCGGCCGAGGGCAGTATCCGGCTCTCCCACCGCCTCCAGGGCATGCCCGAGTACGTGGTGGACTACGTCCTCGTCCACGAACTCGCCCATCTGCTGGTCCCCGGGCACGGGCCCCGCTTCTGGCGGCTGCTGGAGGCGTATCCGAGGACCGAGCGCGCCCGTGGCTATCTGGAGGGCGTCGTCGCCGCCGAGCGGCTGCCCCGGCCCCCGTACGGAGACGGCGCGGGCGACGGAGACCACAGGGACGGTAGAGACGACGGAGACCGCGGGGACCGAGGGGACGACAGCGCCCCCGCGGCGGGCCCGGACTCCGACGACCGCTGATCCGCCCGGTGCCCGCACCCCGGTGCGGCGATCTCCGTGTACCGATACTGTCCCGGCACGCCTCGGCCCCTTGGCCGGATGTGGTGGCCAGCGGTTAGCCTGGCGCGACGCATTCGTCGTTTTTTTCGGGATGGGGGACGGTCGTTACGCATGGCCAGGGAATTCCAACGCGGCCACAAGGCCAAGATCAGTGATCTCACCGCGGGTACGGATCTGTATGTCGGCGTATCGATCGCCGCCCCCGGTCTGACCTTCGACATCAGTTGTTTCGGGCTGGACGCGGCCGAGAAACTCTCGGACGACCGGTACTTCGTCTTCTTCAACCAGCCGAAGTCCCCGGAAGAGTCCATTCAGCTGCTCGGCGCGCAGTCCGGGGACACCGAGTCGTTCCGGGTCACGCTCGACCGCATACCGGCGCACATCACCAAGCTCAGCTTCACCGCCACCATCGACGGCGCCGGCCAGATGTCGCAGGTCGGCCCCGGTTACGTCCGGATCGTCGCCGGAGGCGAGGAAGTCGCCCGCTACCCCTTCACGGGCGCGGAGTTCACCACCGAGCGCGCGGTGATGCTCGGCGACTTCTATCTGAAGGACGTCTGGCGGTTCGCCGCCGTCGGCCAGGGCTTCGACGGCGGGCTCGACGCGCTGCTGCGGAACTTCGGCGGCGAGGTCGCCGAGGACCAGCCGGCCGCCGCGCAGGCCCCGGCACCCGTAGCCCCCGCGGCCCCGCCCGCGTTCGGCGCCCCGCCGCCCGCAGCACCGGCCGCACCCGTCCCGCCCGTCGCTCCTGTCCCGCCGGCGCCGCCGGTCGGACAGCCGTATCCGCCGCAGCCCGCGCCCGCCTTCGGCCAGGCCCCGGTGCCCCCGGCGCCGCCGGTCGCGGTCCCCCCGGCCCCGCCCGCGGCCGTACCGCCGCCGGGCATGCCCGTACCGCCGCCCGTCGCCGCCCCGCCGTTCGGCCAGGTGCCCGGTCAGCAGCCGCCGTTCGGTCAGGTGCCGGGCCAGCAGCCGCCCTTCGGCCAGGTTCCCGGAATGGCCCCGCCGCCCGCCGCCGCGCCGCCGTTCGGATACGGCCAGCCCGGTGTCGGCGCGCCCGGTGTCCCCGGCGCACCCGCCGGTGTGCCGCAGGGCATGCCCGCCGCCGGCCCCGGACTCCACGCGGCTCTCCAGTCGTACCGCGAAACCCCCACCGGGCAGCGCTGGACCCCGCAGAACCAGCAGTTGATGCGGGTCGACGTGGCCATGGGCGGTACCGCCGTACTCGCCCGCAGCGGCAGTATGGTCATGTACCAGGGAAAGATTGATTTCAGCCACAAGAGCAGCGGTGTCGCGGGCCGGGTCACCGGCCGGGCCACCGGCCAGGAGATGCAGCTGATGCGCTGTACCGGCCGGGGACAGGTCTTCCTCGCCGAGAACAACGCCTATCTGCACCCCATCGAACTGCAGGGCGACGCGATCTGCGTCTCCGCCGAGAACGTCCTCGCCTTCGACGAGTCCCTCCAGGTCGAGGTCCGCCGGATCGAGGGCCACGGCATCCCCGGCGGGGTGCTCTTCACCCTCCAGTTCCAGGGCACCGGCACCGTCGTCGTCAAGACTCACGGCATCCCGGTCGTCCTCCCGGTCACTCCGAGCACCTTCGTCGACACCAACGCCATCGTCGCCTGGTCCGCCGCGTCGCAGGTCATCGTGGCCTCCCAGGTCCGGCTGCGCCGCCACTCGTATCCGGGACACAGCGGCGAGACCGTGAACCTCCAGTTCCGGGGCGCGCCCGGCAACTTCGTCGTCGTCCAGCCCTACGAGGTCTGAGGGAGCCCCAGAACATGAACCAGCAACTCGCGGGCTATGCCCCGACCCCTGTCGCGGCCCGGATGGAGAACCACGGCCGCACCATGCTCAAGGTGGCCATGGCCACCGGCCAGGACCTGTTCGCCAGGACCGGCTCGATGGTCGCCTACGAGGGCTTCGTCCAGTACGAGGCCAATCCGCCCTCCGCGCAGCAGGCGCTGTCGCAGTGGGCGACCGGCGAAGGCGCGCCGATCATGCGCTGCCACGGCGACGGCGTGCTGTATCTCGCCGACTACGGCGCCGATGTCGTGGTGATCTACCTCGACAACGACTCCCTCTCCGTCAACGGCTCCAACGTCCTCGCCTTCGACGCCCACCTCCAGTGGGGCGTCCAGAAGGTCAAGGGCATGGCCAAACTCGCCGGAACCGGCCTGTGGAACGTGGAGATCGCGGGCACCGGCTGGGTCGCCCTCACCTCCCGCGGAACGCCCATCGTGGTCGACTGCGGCCGGGGCCAGGACGAGACCTATGTGGACCCCGACGCCCTCGTCGCCTGGTCACCGCATCTGAAGGTGAAGGCCAAGCGGAGCATGAAGGCCGGGGCCCTGATCGGCCGCGGCACCGGGGAGGCGTACCAGATGGCCTTCTCCGGGGAGGGCATCGTCGTCGTCCAGCCCAGTGAGGACAACACCGACCGGCTGCGGATCCGGGGCTGAGGGGAGCGGAAGAACACCATGCAGAGCCCACTTTTCACCTATGGCGAGCAGCAGACCCAGGAGCGCTACGCCGTTCAGAACCCGCAGCTCCTGCGGGTCACCCTGAAGGGGAACGACGACGTCCTCGCCCGTAAGGGCGCGATGGTCGCCTATCAGGGACTCGTCGACTTCGACGGCGAGTACCAGAGCGCGAGCAGCCGCCGCAGCCAGGAGCGGACCGGCGAGGGCCTGGACCTGATGCGCTGCTCCGGCCAGGGCACCGTCTACCTCGCCAACCTCGCCCAGCACATCCATCTCGTGGACGTCGACAGCGGCGGTCTGACCGTCGACAGCTCGTACGTCCTCGCCCTCGACCCCGATCTGCGGACCGAGGTCCTCGCGGTCGACAGCGAGTACGGAATCTCCGGATCCGGGAGGTACCAGCTCAATATCTCCGGACCGGGCAAGGTCGCCCTGATGACCTCCGGCCAGCCGCTGATGCTCCGGGTGACCCCCGACTCGTATGTGAACGTCGACTCCGACGCGATCGTCGCCTGGTCGACCGGGCTGCGGGTGCAGATGCAGGCCCCGACGACGTCGACCAGCGTCCGGACCCGGCGCGGCAACACCGGCGAGGGCTGGGAGCTGAGCTTCCTCGGCCAGGGTTTCGTCCTCGTTCAGCCGAGTGAGGTCATGCCGCCGCAGAACGCCCAGATCGGCGAGGGCGTCCGCGGCCAGTTCGGCGCGGACGGCCGCAACCGCGGCAACTCCTGGAGCTGACCCCGGGCGGTACCCGCGTACCGACACAGCGACAAGGGGTGCCCGTCCTCCGCGCAGGAGGACGGGCACCCCTTTCGTCTTCGCCGTCCCGGCCCCGTCGCATACGGGCGCCCGGCCGCGGCCGGGCCCGTACGGAACCACCGCATCCGCTGGTACGGGCGCCGGGCGCTCGGCACCGGGCCCGTACGGTACGGGCCCCGGCTCGCCGCCCCCGCGACGGCGCCGCTACAGCGCGGCCCTGGCCCGCTCCAGCAGCCGGACCACCGAATCGTCCGCCACCTCCGCCACCTCGGCATAGCCGAACCAGCGCACATCCAGCGACTCGTCGCTGATCCGGGCCGTCGCGCCGGCCGGGGCCAGCGCCGCGTACTGCACATCCAGATGCCAGTGGCAGGGCGCCGGAATCGGATGGCGGTCCAGCCGGACCGGGCCCGGCACACCGTCCCGGGCGGCCACCAGGGTCAGCCCCGGAATCCCGGACTCCTCGGTCGCCTCCCGGAGCGCGGCCGCCGCCAGCGTCGGATCGCCCGGCTCGCAGTGGCCGCCCATCTGGAGCCACATCCCCAGCTTGCGGTGGAGGGTCAGCAGCACCCGCTCCCGACCCGGATCCACGATCAGCGCGCTGGCGGTCAGATGCCCCTCCCCGCACGCCTTCCACATCCCGTCCGGACGGGCCGCGAGATGGTCCAGATAGCGCAGCCGCAGCTCTTCCTGCTGTGCGTCGCCCCCGGTGTCATGACCCTTCAGTACGGCGACGGCGTCGTCGTGCAGACTCACCGGCCCGGGCCCTCCGTCCCGTCGCCCTCGCCCTTGTCGTCACCCTCGGCCTTGTTGTCGCCGTCGCCGCCGGCCTTGCCGTCACCCGACGCCGCCTCGCCGAGCATCTTGTCCAGCTCCGAGAAGTCCAGCTGCTCGCGGTGGACGAAACCGTCCGGGTCGTCCAGGTCGGTGGCGGTCGGCAGCATGTCAGGGTGCTCCCAGAGCGCGTCCCGGCCGTCCATCCCGCGCGCGTCCGTCAGCGACGCCCAGAGCCGCGAGGCGTCCCGCAGCCTGCGCGGACGGAGCTGGAGGCCGATCAGGGTGGCGAAGGTCTGCTCGGCGGGCCCGCCCGAGGCGCGCCGCCTGCGCAGCGTCTCGCGCAGCGCGTCGGCCGACGTCAGCCGGGACGAGGCGGCGGCGTGCACCACCGCGTCCACCCAGCCCTCCACCAGCGCCAGCGCCGTCTCCAGCCGGGCCAGCGCCGCCTTCTGCTGCGGGGTGTCCTCCGGCTGGAACATGCCCTGCTGGAGCGCCTCCTGCAGCTGCTCCGGATGCGAGGGGTCGAACCGCCCCACGACGTCCTCCAGCTTGGAGGTGTCGACCGTGATACCCCGGGCATAGCCCTCGACGGCCCCGAAGAGATGCGAGCGCAGCCACGGCACATGGGCGAAAAGCCGCTGGTGAGCGGCCTCGCGCAGGGCCAGATAGAGCCGGACCTCCTCCTTGGGGACACCCAGGTCCTTGCCGAGCGCCTCCACGTTCAGCGGCAGGAGCGCGGCCTTCCCGGCCGGGCCGAGCGGCAGACCGATGTCCGTGGAGCCCACGACCTCACCGGCCAGGACGCCCATCGCCTGCCCGATCTGCTGACCGAACATGGCACCGCCCATGGAGCGCATCATGCCGATCAGCGGGCCCGCCATGGCCTGCATCTCCTCCGGCAGCACCCCGCCCATCGCCGTGCCCACCCGCTCGGCGACCGGGTCGACCAGCTGCTTCCACGCCGGGAGGGTCGCCTCGACCCACTCGGCGCGGCTCCACGCCACCGCCGTGTTCGCGCCCGACGGCAGGGACGTCACCCCGTCCAGCCAGAGATCCGCCAGCCGCAGCGCCTCCTCCACCGCCGTACGGTCCACCGGGCTCACGGAGGCGTCCTTGACGCCGTCCGCGGTGCCCTGGGAGACGGTCTGGCGGGCGATCTGCTTGGCCATGTCCCAGTTGACCGGGCCGCCCTCGTAGCTCAGCATCTGGCCGAGCTGCTGGAAGGCGGCGCCCAGGTCCTGCGGGCCCATGGCCCCGAACATGGCGGCGAAAGGATTGTCCCCGCCACCGGGCCCGCCGCCGAATCCGAAGGGATTCTGCGGGGACGAACCGCCGGCGCCGCTGCCACCGCCCGCGGGGTCCTTCTTCTTGCCGTCGCCGGGCTCCGGCTCCTCCGGCGGAAGGCCGAATCCGAATGGGGTGTCACTCACGGGTTTCCTCGGCTCGTAGGGCCGCCGGCTCCTGCCGACGGCGAATGCCCTCACAACACCACCCAGCGTAGACATCCCGGCCCGCATCCGGGCTCGGTGCTCCGTCGGCTCGTGGCCTGCGGCAGGATGGACGCCACCTGGTCCGTACGCGTCATACCGTACGTACTGAAGACAACCGCTGGAGACGCCTGGTGAGTTCCCCAGATCCGCAGGTTCGCGGAGCGCGAAACCGCTCAACCCCGACCCCGGGCGAGGGGGCCGCAGGTCGCGGACCCGTCGTCGCGGTCACCGGTGCCGCCACGGGCGTCGGAGAACTGCTGGCCCGGCGACTGGCCGCCTCCGACGAGGTGGGACGGGTCGTCGCCATCGACGAGCGCCGGGGGGAGATCCCCGAAGCCACCTGGCACGTTCTCGACGTCCGCGACCCGGCGATCGCCGAGAAGCTGCGCGGCGCCGACGTCGTGGTGCACCTCGCGCTCGACCTCGATCTCGAATCCGACGACACCGCCCGCAGCGCGTACAACGTACGAGGTACGCAGACGGTCCTTACCGCCGCGGCGGCCGCGGGCGTCCGCCGGGCCGTGCTCTGCACCTCGGCCATGGTCTACGGCGCCCTGCCCGACAACGACATCCCGCTGTCGGAGGACGCCGAGCTGCGGGCCACCGCCGAGGCCACCGGCGTCGGCGATCTCCTGGAGATCGAGCACCTGGCCCGGCGCGCGCCCCGCGCCCACCCGGGACTGAACGTGACCGTCGTCCGGCCCGCCGTCCTCGTCGGCGGTACGGACACCGCGCTGACCCGCTACTTCGAGTCGCCCCGGCTGCTCGTCGTGGCCGGATCCCGGCCCGCCTGGCAGTTCTGCCATGTCGAGGACCTGGTCAGCGCCCTGGAGTACGCGGCCCTCGAAAAGGTCGACGGCGAGCTGGCCGTCGGCTGCGAGGGCTGGCTGGAACAGGAGGAGGTCGAGGAGCTGAGCGGGATCCGCCGGATGGAGCTGCCGTCCGCGGTCGCCCTCGGCGCGGCGGCCCGGCTGCACCGGATCGGCGTGACCCCCTCCCCGGCCGGGGACCTCGCCTACACGATGCACCCCTGGGTGGTCAGCGTCAGCCGGCTCCATGCCGCCGGATGGCGGCCCGCCTGGACCAACGAGGAGGTCCTGACGGCGCTCCTGGACGAGGTCGCGGGCCGCCACACCGTCGCGGGCCGCAGACTGGGCCGCAAGGACGCGGCGGCGGCGGGCGGGGCCGCGGCGACGGTCGCCCTGCTCGGTACGGCCGCGCTGGTACGCCGGGCCCGCAAGGCCCGCCGCCGGATCTGACGCCCGCGCCGGGCGGCCCGGGGCACCCCGGGCGCCCCGGCGCGACCCCCGGCCCGTCGGCAGCCGCCGGTGGCCCGGAAACGGCGGCGTACGGCACGATGAGGCCATGACGACCAGGCACGATCACCCGGGGGAGCGGGCGGGCCACGATCCGCTGCGGCTCCTCGCCGTCCGCGACGCCCCGCTCTCCGTGGACGAGGTCCTCGCGGCGGTCGGCGACCCCTCGGCCGGTGGTACGGCCCTCTTCGTCGGAACCGTACGGGACCACGACGCCGGGACCGACGTACGGGCACTCGGCTACTCCTGCCACCCCACGGCCGAGGCCGAGCTGCGCCGGGTCGCCGAGAAGATCGCCGCCGACTACCCGGTCCGCGCCCTCGCCGCCGTCCACCGGGTCGGCGACCTCGTGGTCGGCGACCTCGCGGTGGTCGTCGCCGTCGCCTGCCCGCACCGCGCGGAGGCGTTCGCGGCCTGCCGCCGCCTCATCGACGACCTCAAGCGCGAGGTCCCGATCTGGAAGCACCAGACCTTCGCGGACGGCACGGAGGAATGGGTCGGCGCGTAGCCCCCGGCCTGGGCCTTGAGCACCTTGACCCTCCGGGTGAGGCCCATGCCGTGCGCCCGGCCGGGCAGGTGTTCTCGGGCGACCGCACGCCGGTGGGTGGCTTGCCGCGCGGTTCCGCCCCCTATGCCTGAGGCAATGGGGGACCC
Source organism: Streptomyces sp. NPDC006798 (assembly GCF_040635975.1). Lineage (NCBI taxonomy): Bacteria > Bacillati > Actinomycetota > Actinomycetes > Kitasatosporales > Streptomycetaceae > Streptomyces > Streptomyces sp. NPDC006798. The sequence continues at coordinate 57,081 of NZ_JBEYIS010000019.1, read as the reverse complement.
CCAGCGCCACCTCGGTCGCCCTCCTGACCGCCTCTTCCCAAAGGCGGGCCCTCCAAGGCCGGGAATCCCTGCAGGCCGGCGCTGGGGAGAGCATTGGGGGGCGCGGGGAACCGCGCGACCAGCCACAGGCGGGCCGCGGACCGCGAACAGCATCAGGCCGCCGGGCGCGTCGGGGTGCCGGGCTCTCCGGAGGGCGCGGCGTACTCCGATTTGCGTAACCGGGCCCCTGGTACGAGCGTTGAAGCGGTGGATGATTAATCTGTTGATCACTCAGCCGGAGTCGCCGCGACGGTCTCCGGCCGCGCTGGTCCATGGGGTAGGGAGGTCGCGATGGCAGCACTCGCATGGTTGCTGATTCCGCTGTTCGCTGCCGTCGGTGCCGCGATATGGGGAGGCTGGGCCTCACGCAACCGGACCACCGGTGACGTGGCCGAACTCGCCGGTTACGCACGGTTCCGCGACGCGATGGAGAAGGCGGGGTCCACCGGCCGCAACGACGGCTGACGGCCCGCGCCCGGCCCCGTACGAGCCGCGCCGCGCCGGGTGTCTCGGGCGGGCTTACGAGCCCCGCCCGCCTCGGGCGGCTCCGGTACGGATCCGATTCCGTACGGCCCGGCCCACGTCGTCGCGCCGCTCCCCGTACGGACCGGCCCGGACGGCGCACGGACGGTCCCGTCCCGTACTGTCGTTCCATGCCACGCCGCACCGCGACGATGCTCGCCGCCTCGATGATCGCCGTCGCGCTGCTCTGCGCGGGCATTCTGATCCCGGTGAAGTACGCGGAGATGTCGCCGGGCCCCACGGTCAACACCCTGGGCGAGGCGGGCGGCGAACCGGTTCTCCGGATCTCCGGGCGGAAGACCTATCCGGCCTCGGGCAACCTCAATATGACCACCGTCCGCGTCACCGGCGCCGATTATCGGATGAATCTGGTCGAGGCCATGTACGGCTGGCTCGCCCACGACAACGTCGTCGTACCGCACGACACGCTCTACCCCGACGGGCAGACCGAGGAGCAGTCCACCCAGGAGAACGCCGAGGAGTTCAGCCAGTCCCAGGAGAGCGCCAAGGTCGCCGCCCTGAAGGAGCTGAAGATCGAGGTCGGTTCGCGGGTCGTGGTCGCCACCGTCGTCAAGGGCACCCCCGCCGAGGGCAAGCTGCACGCGGGCGATGTGATCAAGGCCGTCGACGGCCGGCCGGTCGAGGAACCGGCCGATGTGGCGAAGCTGGTCACCAGGAACAAGCCCGGCGAGGACACCGTCTTCACCGTCGTTCCGGCGAAGGAGGCCGCCGAGGCCGAGAAGGCCGGGCGGGAGCCCGACGTCACCGAGCGGATCACCATCACCACCGCGAAGGCCGAGGGGAAGCCCGACCGGGCCGTCGTCGGCATCCAGGCCGGGACCGACCACACCTTCCCGTTCACCATCGACATCAATCTCGCCGATGTCGGCGGGCCCAGCGCCGGGCTGATGTTCGCCCTGGGGATCGTCGACAAGCTCACCCCCGGCGATATGACCGGCGGGAAGTTCGTGGCGGGCACCGGCACCATCGACGACGACGGCCGGGTCGGCCCGATCGGCGGCATCGCGATGAAGCTGGTGGGCGCGCGGTCCGCCGGGGCGGAGTACTTCCTCACCCCCGCCGACAACTGCGAGGCCGCCGCCGCGGACATCCCCGACGGGCTGACCCTGGTCAAGGTCGACACCATCGCCGACGCCACCAAGTCCCTGGCGAAGATCAAGTCCGGCGACACCGCCGGGCTGCCGTCCTGCGCCAAGGGCTGACCCGGCTGCTCCGCCGGACCCGCCCGCCGGGCTCCCGGCCCCGCCCGGCCGCCCGCCGCTCCGGACCGCCCGGCCGCCTCGTGCCTCGGCCGTACGGGCCCCGCCGCTCGGGCAGGGCCCCGTACGAGAGCACGGGCGTCGCGGCGTCGCGTACGAGCGCGGACGCCGCCACCCGCGCCCCGGCTACGCCTCGAAGGTCGCCGACAGGGCATCGGCCAGCCCCGGCACCAGGTCGGGGCCGGTCAGCACGTCCGTGGGGGAGTCCTTCTCGCGCAGCCGCAGGGCCGACTCGCGGGCGCCGTCCCGCAGTACGGCCACCGTCATCCGGACCTCCTGGCGGTCCGGGTGCTTCGCCACCCAGCGGGCGAGGGACGCCTTGTCCAGGTTGTCCGGAACCGACGCCTCCGCCGTGGGGGGCAGCATCTGCCGCTCCACGGTCAGGGCACAGCCCGCGACCGCGTCCGGCCAGGCGATCGTGGCCAGGAACTCGTCCAGCGGCGTACCGGCCGGGATCTCGTCCTGCTCGATCGGGGTCAGCGGCGCCGCCGCCTCGTCGCCGGAGAGCCCCAGCTGCTCGGCCAGGCCGGGTTCCTGGGACCGCAGCCGCGCCGTGTCGACCAGGGCGAAGAGCCGGGCGGGCAGATCCCAGCCGAGGGTGGCCGCGTATTCGTCGATCTCCAGGACCGCCCGGGTCAGCGGGCTCGCCGCGATCGGGCCGGACGCGGCGGAGGACGGAGGGGAGGATTCATTGGACATGCCCATATCCTGCCTCTTCCGCGGCCCCCGCCGGGAACCGGCCGTCCCGGACCCGGCCGCGGCACCGGAACCACCCGGATCGGGACCCCGTGACGGGAACTAGGTAAAGCCTCAGTAAGTTGCATCAAGGGGCTCTACGATCGCGGGGCCCGCTTGACACGACCGCCCGGTACCCGTCCGGCCGGTCATACGATCGCGAACTTCGAGGTGCGCACGTTGGCTTTCCAGATGCCGGACCGCGGCGGAGGCCCCCCGACCGGGCCACGGATCAGGGTGGGACGGCCGTCCCGGCGTGTCCGCACCCTGTTGATGACACTGGGTGTGCTGGCCGTGCTGGCCATGGCGTTCGTCATGTTCGCCGGGTTCTGGACCGACTGGCTGTGGTACCGCTCCGTCGAGTATTCGTCGGTCTTCACCACCACCCTCTGGACCAAGATCGGCCTGTTCGCCGTCTTCGGCCTGCTGATGGCGGTCGTCGTCGGGGTGAACATCTGGCTCGCGCACCGGCTGCGCCCGCCGCTCAGCGCCATGTCGCTGGAGCAGCAGAGCCTCGACCGGTACCGGATGGGCATCGCCCCGTACAAGAAGTGGGTGCTCCTCGGGATCACCGCACTCGTCGGGCTGATCGCCGGAGCGTCCGCCACCGGCCAGTGGAAGACCTGGCTCCAGTGGGTCCACGGCGTCCCCTTCGGCCAGAAGGACCCCCAGTTCAAGCTGGACGTGGCGTTCTACGCGTTCGATCTGCCCTGGTACCGGTTCCTGCTCGGCTTCGGCTTCGCCGCCGTCGTGCTGTCGCTGATCGCCGCCGCCCTGACCCACTACCTCTACGGCGGGCTGCGCGTCACCAGCCCCGGCGCCCGGGCCACCGCCGCGGCCACCGGACACCTCTCCGTCCTGCTCGGCGTCTTCGTGTCGCTGAAGGCCGTGGCCTACTGGCTCGACCGGTACGGCCTGGCGGTGAAGTCCAGCGACTTCAAGGCCACCGGCAACTGGACCGGACTGCGGTACGTCGACGCCAACGCCTACCTCCCGGCGAAGACCATCCTCTTCTGCATCGCCGTCATCTGCGCCGTGCTCTTCTTCGCCACCCTGTGGCGGCGGACCTGGCAGCTGCCCGTCATCGGCTTCGGCCTGATGGTGCTGTCGGCGATCCTGATCGGCGGGCTCTACCCGGCGATCGTGCAGAAGTTCCAGGTCCAGCCGAACGAGCAGGCCAAGGAGGCGCCGTACATCCAGAAGAACATCGACGCCACCCGTAAGGCGTACGGCATCGACCAGGCGAAGCCCGAGGACTACGCCGGCCGGGCGGATCCCAAGCGCCGGGCCGAGCAGCGGGAGGACGCCAACTCGGCCGCCAGCTACCGCGTGGTCGACTCCAATGTGGTGTCGCCCGCGTTCCAGCAGCTCCAGCAGGAGCGGCGGTACTACCAGTTCCCGACGACGCTCGACGTCGACCGCTACCCGGGTGCCGACGGCAAGCCGCAGGACACCGTGATCGGTCTGCGCGAGCTGAACATCGAGGGCATCCCCAAGCGGAACTGGATCAACGACCACTTCACCTACACCCACGGCTACGGCGCCATCGCCGCCAAGGGCACCAGTGTCGTGACCGATCCGGACAAGGGGACCGTCGGCGCGCCCGAGTTCACCGAGTCCGGCATGCCGACCAAGGGCAACCTGGTCAAGGGCGAGTACGAGCAGCGGGTCTACTACGGTGAGAAGACCACCCAGTACTCGATCGTCGGCGGACCGCAGAAGGAACTGGACTACGAGGCCGCCAGTGGCGACACCGAGTACACCAGCTTCAAGGGCAAGGGCGGCGTCAGCCTCTCCAGCACGCTGAACCGGGCGGCGTACGCGCTGGCCTTCAGCGAGCCGCAGATCCTCTACTCGGGCGCCGTGGGCGAGGGATCGAAGATCCTCTACAACCGTACGCCCAAGGAGCGCGTCGAGGCCGTCGCGCCCTGGCTGACCATCGACGGCGACGCCTACCCGGCGGTCGTCGACGGCCGGATCCAGTGGATCATCGACGCCTACACCACGACGAACGGCTATCCCTACGCCTCCCGGACCACCCTCGGCGACACCACCGCCGACTCGCTGACCACCAACCAGCGGGCGGTCGTGGCCCAGCAGAACCAGGTCAACTACATCCGGAACTCGGTCAAGGCCACGGTCGACGCCTACGACGGCTCGGTCAAGCTGTACCAGTGGGACACCAAGGACCCGGTGCTGAAGACCTGGATGAAGGCGTTCCCGGGGACGGTGAAGAAGAAGAGCGAGATCAGCGCCGAGCTGAAGTCGCATCTGCGCTACCCCCAGGACATGTTCAAGGTCCAGCGCGAGCTGCTGACCCGGTACCACGTCACCGAGCCCGACCAGTTCTACAGCGGCTCGGACGCCTGGCAGGTGCCGGACGACCCGACGAACAAGAAGGAAGCACGCGCGGTCCCGCCGTACTACCTGAGTCTGAAGATGCCGGGCGACACGGCCCAGAAGTTCTCGCTCACCACGACGTTCACCCCCGCCGGACGGCCCAACCTGGGCGCGTACATGGCGGTGGACGCCGATGCCAACAGTCCCGGGTACGGCTCGATAAGGCTGCTGAGAGTCACCGAGACGGTCCAGGGACCGTCGCAGGTGCAGAGTGAGCTGAACGGTGTCACGGAAGTCGCGACCTTCGTCCGGGACCTCAGAGGAACCGACTCGGACATCGAGTACGGCAATCTGCTGACGATCCCGCTCGACGGCGGATTCCTCTACATCGAGCCGGTGTACGCCCGTGGTGGCGCCGCCAACTATCCGCTGCTGAAGAAGGTGGCCGCGGCCTACAGCGGCGGCAAACCGGTCTTCAAGGACAGCCTGACGCAGGCGCTGGACGCGGCCTTCGAGCAGCCCTCGAAGGAACCGCCGGCCACCAAGCCGCCTGGTGACGGCACCAAACCGCCGGGCGACGGCACGACCAAGCCGCCCACGACGCCACCGGCCACCGGTGACGCCGCGGTGAAGGAGGCGATCGAGGACGTGCTGAAGGCACACGCGGACGTCGACGCGGCCCTCAAGAAGGACCCGACGGACCGTGAGGCCGTCGGCCGGGCCGAGGACGCCCTGGACGCGGCACTGGACCGGCTGGCCCAGGCACAGGGGACACCCGCACAGGGCGCGTCGAAGCCACCGGCGTCGACCCAGAGCCCACCGTCGTCCACCTAGGACGGCGCGCGGGCGGCCCGGCGCAGCCGCCGGGACCGTGCTGAACTGCGGACATCCCGCGTCTGGTAGTCTTTGGACATACCGACGCGGGGTGGAGCAGCTCGGTAGCTCGCTGGGCTCATAACCCAGAGGTCGCAGGTTCAAATCCTGTCCCCGCTACTGAATCATCGAGGGCCCGGATCCATTGAGGATCCGGGCCCTCGATGTGCGTGATGGTGCGGAAGAACGGAAGAGGGAGGGGAACCGAGCGCGCCGCCCGGGGAGTTGAGCCGATAAGTGTTTGACTTATCTCTCTGTGGGCATGTCGACAAAACGCTGAAGTGACCTCACTGGCTGCGGTATACCAGGTGTAAGCGGGTTGCGGGTGGTGCGACGATGGAATTCATGGGGGACAGGACGACTCTGTTGGAGACCGGGCGGTTTGTACGGCCACATGCCGATCAGGCGGCGGGCGCGCCGAACGCGGCGCTTCCGGCCGCCCTGACGGGCCGCGCCGATCTCACCGCCGAGCCCGAGCCGGGCCGCACCGCCGTCGTGCCGCCCCGCGGAACGGCCGGTCACGGCCACGGGCGCGACACGATCGGTGGACGTACGGACTCTCGTACGACATCTGGTGCTGGTGATACCGCTGGTGCGAATGTTGACGTTGTGGAGACGGCTGGCGCTGAGGCACGGCACCGCCGCGCGGCCGACGCCGGCGATACCGCCGCCATGAGCATGCTCGGCTCGATGCTGCTGCGCCGGGGCGACCTCGACGGCGCCGAGCCGTATCTGCGCGGCGCCACCGCCGCCGGTGACCGGGCCGCCGCCAACAACCTGGGCGTACTGCTGCACCAGCGCGGCCACCCCGACGAGGCCGCCGGATGGTGGCGGATCGCCGCCGTCGCCGGATCCGCCGCCGCCGCGCACGCCCTCGGCCGCCACTTCCGCGAGCGCGGCGACGAGACCGCCGCCGAGTACTGGCTGCGCCAGTCCGCCGAGCAGGGCCACGCCCTGGGCGCCTACGCCCTGGCGGACCTGCTGGAGCACCGCAGCGACGTGGGCGCCGAGCGGTGGCTGCGGGCCGCCGCCGAGCAGGGGCACCGCGAGGCGTCGTACCGGCTGGCCCGGATGCTCGATCTGCGCGCCGCCGACGAGACCGCCCGCGCGGGCGCGCCGTCCCCCTCCCCGGGCCGTACGGCGGGCCCCGACACCGGGACCGGCGCCCGGGCGCTCTCCGGCCTCGACGAGGCCGCCCAGTGGTACCGGCAGGCCGCCGCGCGCGGCCACCGGCGGGCCGCGCTCCACCTGGGCGCGATCCTGGAGAAGCGGGGCGAGCTGAAGGAGGCCGGGCGGTGGTACCTCACCTCCGCCAAGGACGGGGAGACCCGGGCCGCCTGCGCGCTGGGCTTCCTGCTGCGGGACGCGGGCGACGAGGAGAGCGCCGCCGTCTGGTGGCTGCGGGCCGCCCAGGAGGGCGACGGCAACGCGGCCAACGCGCTGGGCGCGCTGCACGCCGCCCGGGGCGAGCCGCAGACCGCCGAGCGCTGGTACCGCGCCGCCATGAGCGCGGGCGATGTCAACGGCGCCTACAACCTCGGGCTGCTCTGCACCGCCCAGGACCGGACCGCGCAGGCCGAGCAGTGGTACCGGCAGGCCGCGTACGCCGGTCACCGCGAAGCGGCCAACGCGCTCGCCGTCCTGCTGCTCCAGGCGGGTGATCAGGTCGGCGCCGAGCCCTGGTTCTCCAAGGCCGCCGAGGCGGGCAGCGTCGACGCCGCGTTCAATCTGGGGATCCTCTACGTCGGCCGGGACGACGACCGTACGGCCCTGAAGTGGTACGAGCGGGCCGCCGCCGCCGGGCACACCGAGGCCGCGCTCCAGGTCGGCACGGCCCGGCTGCGCGAGGGCGACGAGCAGACCGCCGAGCGTCATCTGCGCTGCGCGGCGGGCGGCGGCAGCGCCGAGGCCGCGTTCCGGCTCGCCACCCTGCTGGACGCCCGCCAGCCGCCGCCGGGCCCGCCCGCTCTGGGCGAGACGACGGCCGCGAAGACCGAGTGCGAGGAGTGGTACGAGCGGGCCGCCGAGCAGGGGCACCGCAGGGCGCAGGTCCGGGTCGGCATGCTGGCCGCGGGGCGCGGCGACGTGGAGTCGGCGGCCCGCTGGTACCGGGAGGCGGCCGAGGCGGGCAGCCGTAACGGCGCGTTCAACCTCGGGCTGCTGCTGGCCCGCGACGGCAACGAGCGCGAGGCGGCCCTCTGGTGGACCCGGGCCGCCCACGCGGGCCACGGCCGTGCCGCGCTCCGCCTCGCGCTGCTGGCGGCGCGCCGCGGGGAACTGGCGGAGGGCAAGCGCTGGTGCGCCCGGGCGGAGGAGCTGGGCCCCTCGGAGGTCACGGAACGCGCGGCGCGCCTCCGCGACGCGCTCCACCAGGAACTGACCGCCTGACCCTCCGGGGGTCTTTGGCCTCGGGACGCGTCCGGCGACCTGACGCTGTTCGCGGTCCGCGCCACCGTCGTGGTTGTCCGCGCGGTTCCGCCCCCTATGCCTTCGGCGATGGGGGACCCCCGGCGCCTTGGCTCTCCGGCTGAGCGCTTTACCCCGGAGTCTGTGTGTGTGGGGCTCGCCCCCGTATGCCGACCGCGGGCCGTGGGTGGCTGTTCGCGCGGTTCCCCGCGCCCCTGGCTGCCTTCCTGGCCGCCCTCGGAAAGGGTCCGGCCCCTTGTGAGCGGGGCCGGGGCCCCTTTCGGGGGCGGTGCCGGGGAGAGCATTGAGGGGCGCCGGGAACTGCGCGACCAGCCACAGGCGGTCCGCGGACCGCCGACAACATCAGGCCGCCGGGCGGTGCCCGGGAGGGCCAAGCCGCCGGGGGTTCGCCCATCGCTGAAGGCGTAGGCCACGGCACTGCGCGAACAACGCCCGGCGCCCGGGTCGTGCGTGGCGGGGCCTTCGCGGAGGGGATTTGCGTTGGGCGGGGGTGGCACGTACTGTTGGGTTCACCGACGCGGGGTGGAGCAGCTCGGTAGCTCGCTGGGCTCATAACCCAGAGGTCGCAGGTTCAAATCCTGTCCCCGCTACTGAAACCGAAGGCCCGGATTCCTCAGGGAATCCGGGCCTTCGGCATGTTCCCGGGCGCGCGGAGCGCCCCGGCGGCGACGCTGCCGCCGGGGAGGGATGTGCGGGGATGAATCGAGGTCAGACGCAGTTCGGGCAGATGCCCTTGTACGTCACCTCGACGTCCGAGACCGTGAAGCCGAAGCGCTCGGAGTCGGGCAGGTCGGCCAGCGGGTTACCCGCGGGGTGGACGTCCCTGATGGCGCCGCAGCGGGCGCAGACCAGGTGGTGGTGGGGGCGGTGCGCGTTGGGGTCGTACCGCTTGGCGCGGCGGTCCGTGGCGACCTCCAGCACCTCGCCGAGGGAGACCAGCTCGCCCAGGGTGTTGTAGACCGTCGCCCGGGAGATCTCCGGGAGCCGTTCCACGGCGCGCGCGTGCACCTCGTCGGCGGTCAGATGGACGTGCTCGCCGTCGAGGACCTCAGCCACTACTCGCCGCTGGGCGGTCATGCGCCAGCCGCGTCCGCGGAGTCGTTCCAGCAGGTCACTCATAAGGACCAGCTTAACAGTGGTACGACCAGATCCCGAACGGGTGTGACTTTGGATGCGCGCTTGACTTAGACAAAGTCCATCGTAGGATCGGGTTCGGCGGAACGATCGCCATGGGACAGGACACGCAGGTATGACGCAGGAGGCGCACGTGACGCAGGGACCGCTCACCACGGCAACCGGGGCTCCGGTAGCCGACAACCAGAACAGTGAGACCGCGGGCGTCGGCGGACCGGTCCTCGTCCAGGACCAGCTCCTCCTGGAGAAGCTCGCCCACTTCAACCGCGAGCGCATCCCGGAGCGCGTGGTCCACGCCCGCGGCGCCGGCGCCTACGGCACCTTCACCCTCACCCGGGACGTCAGCGAGTGGACCCGGGCCGCGTTCCTCTCCGCGGTCGGCAAGGAGACCGAGGTCTTTCTGCGCTTCTCGACGGTCGCGGGCAATCTGGGCGCCGCCGACGCGGTGCGCGACCCGCGCGGTTTCGCCCTGAAGTTCTACACCGAGGAGGGCAACTACGACCTCGTCGGCAACAACACCCCGGTGTTCTTCGTCAAGGACGCCATCAAGTTCCCGGACTTCATCCACACCCAGAAGCGCGACCCGTACACGGGTTCGCAGGAGCCGGACAACGTATGGGACTTCTGGGGTCTCTCCCCGGAGTCGACCCATCAGGTGACCTGGCTCCACGGAGACCGCGGCATCCCCGCCTCGTACCGTCATATGAACGGCTACGGCTCCCACACCTACCAGTGGAACAACGAGGCCGGCGAGGTCTTCTGGGTCAAGTACCACTTCAAGACCGACCAGGGCATCAAGACCCTGACGGCCGCCGAGGCCGACGAGCTGGCCGGTAAGGACCCCGACAGCCACCAGCGGGATCTGCGGGAGTCCATCGAGCGGGGCGAGTTCCCGAGCTGGACCGTGCAGGTGCAGATCATGCCCGCGGCGGAGGCGGCGAACTACCGCTTCAACCCGTTCGACCTGACCAAGGTCTGGCCGCACGCGGACTACCCGCCGATCGAGATCGGCAAGCTGGAGCTGAACCGCAACCCGGAGAACATCTTCGCCGAGGTCGAGCAGTCGATCTTCAGCCCGGCGCACTTCGTGCCCGGTATCGGCCCCTCCCCGGACAAGATGCTCCAGGGCCGTCTCTTCGCCTACGGCGACGCCCACCGCTACCGCGTCGGCATCAACGCCGACCATCTGCCGGTGAACCGGCCGCACGCCACCGAGGCGCGTACCAACGCCCGCGACGGCCTGCTGTACGACGGCCGTCACAAGGGCGCGAAGAACTACGAGCCGAACAGCTTCGGCGGCCCGCACCAGACGGACCGGCCGCTCTGGTCGGCCACCGCGGTCAGCGGGGTCACGGGCGACCACGCCGCCCCGAGCCACGCCGAGGACAACGACTTCGTGCAGGCCGGCGACCTCTACCGGCTGATGTCCGAGGACGAGAAGGGCCGGCTGGTCGACGCCCTGGCCGGCGCCATCTCCGGGGTGTCGCGGGACGACATCGCCGAGCGGGCGATCAACAACTTCCGTCAGGCGGACGGAGACTTCGGCAAGCGGCTGGAAGCCGCGGTCCAGGCCCTGCGCGGCTGACGGCGCCCGCCGGAGGAGTCGGAGGCCGGTGCCCCCGTCGGATCACGACGGGGCACCGGCCTCCGCGCGTTCGCGCGACCTGGCCGGTGGTGACCGGCCGGGTCAGCCGGCCAGGGTCGCCCGGTGGCGGCGGGCCGGGGCCCAGCAGCGGACGATGTCGCGTACGGAGACGATGCCGACGGGGCCGTTGTCGTCCAGCACGATCAGATGGCGGAAACCGCCGTGGGACATGGCCTCCGCCGCTTCCTCCAGGGTCCAGGAGGGCGCGGCGAAGACGACGTCGGTGGTGGTGTGGGCGCCGGCGGTCTCCCGGTCGGGGTCCTGCCCGGTGCCGACGGCGGTGAGGATGTCGCGCTCGGTCAGGATGCCCGGGCCCTCCCCGTCGCCGTCGAGGACCACGGCCGCGCCGACGCGACGGGATGACATCAGACCGGCGGCCTGACGGAGGGTGTGAGCGGGCCCGATGGTGAGGACCACCGTGCTCATGGCGTCACGGACGAGCATGGATGGGGCCACCTCCTTGGGGAACCGGCCTTTCGAGAACCGATTCACAAGTTCACAAACGAGGGCACTTTCAGAGTTGCAGCCCTCGGGAGCGGCATCAAGGGGGTAGGAGGGTCGGATTCCGTGTCCGGTTCCGTTCGATTCGGCTGCCGGTCTCGCCATGGCGCGCGGCGGGCGGAACCGGACGGTCCCGTTCGGTGCGCCGGTATGACAATCGGGCGGCGGCGCGGGGTGGTGCGGCGATACGGCGCCGATACCGTACCGCCGCCTGCTGCCTGCCGTCCGTCAGATGCCCGTCAGGCGTCGCCGAGCCGGGCCAGCAGCTCCTCGTGGAGCAGCCCGTTCGACGCCACGCCGTTTCCGCTGTGCGGGCCCGGCTGCCCGTCGAGGCCGGTGAAGACGCCACCCGCCTCCTGGAGGACGACGACCAGCGCGGCCATGTCCCAGAGCGACAGCTCGGGCTCGGCGCAGATGTCGACGGAACCCTCGGCGACCATCATGTACGGCCAGAAGTCGCCGTAGGCGCGGGTGCGCCAGCAGTCCCGGGAGAGCTGGAGGAAGGCGTCCAGACGGCCGCGCTCCTCCCAGCCCGTCAGCGACGAGTAGCCGAACGAGGCGTCCTCGAGCCGGGACACCCGGGACACCCGCAGCGGCGTCGCCGAGGTGAGGGAGCGGCCCGTGTAGGCCCCCGAGCCCTGGGCGGCCCACCAGCGCCGCCCGAGGGCGGGCGCCGAGACCACCCCGACGACCGGCTGATAGACGCCCTCGTCGTCCTGGACGGTGAGGGAGATCAGGGTCGCCCAGACCGGCACCCCGCGCACGTAGTTCTTGGTGCCGTCGATCGGGTCGATCACCCAGCGGCGGGGTCCGGTGCCCTGCACCCCGTACTCCTCGCCCAGGATCGCGTCCCTGGGCCTCGCCCGCTGGAGCTGCCCCCGGATCAGCTCCTCGGCCGCCCGGTCGGCCTCCGAGACCGGGGTCATGTCCGGCTTGGTCTCGACCTTCAGATCGAGTGCCCGGAACCGGGCCGTGGTGGCCGCGTCGGCGGCGTCGGCGAGGACATGGGCGAGGCGCAGATCATCGTCGTATTCGGGCATGATCCTCACCCTATCGGTGCGCCGCCGCACCGGGCCGGGGCCGCCGGAGGCCCCCTTGACACCGTCCGGGCCCCCGTCAACTCTGGCAGGGACACGCCTAGGGAGGCCCTGCGAGCCCCGAGGCCTGGAGGTGACCGTGCCAACAGCGCGAGAGTCCCTGCTGAACGCCGCTTCACGGGCCCTCGACCAACGGCCGTGGTCGGCCGTGCGGATGGTCGACGTCGCCGCGTCGGCGGGGGTTTCCCGGCAGACCCTCTACAACGAGTTCGGCGGCAAGGACGGGCTGGCCCGGGCGCTGGTACGGCGCGAGGCGGATGCCTATCTGTACGGTGTCGACCGGCTCTTCTCGGAGCGGAACGGGCCCGGCGCGGTGGAGCGGCTCGTCGCCCTCGCCGAGTGGACCGTCTCCCAGGCGCGGGCCCGGCCGCTGCTGCGGGCGCTGCTCACCGGCTGCTGGGGCGAACGGCTGCCCGCGCCGAGGCCCACGGGGCGCGGTTCGCCGTCGGCCGGGGCGCCCGCCCAGCGCCGTGCGGACGCCGGACCCCCGGCCCCCGCGGATGTGGCGGCGGCGGTACGGGACCGTACGCTCGCCGCCCTCGAACGGTCCCGTACGGGCGGCGGCCCCACCCATCCGGACGAGACGGCGATACTCGCCCACCGCTGCGAACTCACCGTCCGGCTGGCCCTCTCCTATGTCGTGGCCCCCGACCGCGAAGGGGTCGCGGCCCTGGTCAGGGCGGCCGTGGCGGCGCCCAGACGGCCGCCGCCCGCGGAGTGAGACCGGTCGGAAGGACCGGCCGGCGCGCCGTCACGCCTCCCGGGGCGGCGCGCGGTCGGGTGAATCGGTCACGTTTGCGGCCTACTGATGTTGGTAAGTGCATAATCGCAACAAGTCAGACGAAGCAGTCACCGACTGTCGGGGAGGCACTCACATGGCGTGGCTGCTGGTGGTCGTCGCCGGGATCCTGGAGACGGGGTTCGCCGTCTGTCTGAAGCTCTCCCACGGCTTCACCCGGCTCTGGCCGACGGTCGCCTTCGCCGCCTTCGCGCTCGGCAGCTTCGGTCTGCTGACCCTCGCCCTGAAGAAGCTCGACGTGGGCCCGGCGTACGCGGTGTGGACGGGGATCGGCGCGGCGGGTACGGCGATCTACGGAATGATCTTCCTGGGGGATCTGGTCTCCACACTCAAGATCATCTCGATCACGCTGGTGATCGTGGGCGTGATCGGCCTCCAGCTCTCCGGCTCCGCGCACTGAATCATCCGGGGGCGGGCACCGTCCGAGGCGCCTGCCCTCTGCGGCCACCCGGCCCACCGGGCCGCGCCCGGCGACCTGATCTTGTTCGCGGCCTGCGGCCCGCCCGTGGCCGTTCGCGCAGTTCCGCGCGCCCCTAAAAGCTCTCCCCGGCACCGCCCCTGAAGGAGGACCCGGCTTTTCTGCGAGGGCGATCAGAAGGGCAACCAGGGGCGCGGGGAACCGCGCGACAAGCCACGGACGGCAACCGGTCGGCATCGACGCGCGAGGGGCTCCGCGCGCCCCGCGCCGGCCTAGTCCCCGTCGCGTCGTTCCCGTGTCGCCAGCAGTCGTCGGAGCGAGAGCAGCCGGGCCGGGTCCGCGTGGCCCGCCTCCACCCATGCGTCGAGCGCGCAGTCGGGCTCGTCGTGGCTGCAGGCGCGCGGGCAGTCCTCGGTGCCGGGTACCAGGTCGGGGAAGGCGTTGATGACCCGGGTCGGGTCGACGTGGTTGAGGCCGAAGGACCGTACGCCCGGCGTGTCGATCACCCAGCCGCCGCCCTCGACGGCCAGCGGCAGCGCCAGCGCGGAGGTGGTGGTGTGCCGTCCCCGGCCGGTGACCGCGTTGACATGGCCGGTGATGCGCCGCCGCTCCTCCGGGACCAGCGCGTTGACCAGGGTCGTCTTCCCGACCCCGGAGTGGCCGACGAAGGCGGTGGTCCGCCCGGCGAGATGTTCCAGGACCCGGTCGGCGGCCCGGCCGTCCACGAACTCCTCGCGGGTGGTGACGATGTACGGCACACCGAGCGCGCCGTACATCTCCAGCAGTTCGTCCGGGGGCGCGAGGTCGGACTTGGTGAGGACGAGCAGGGGTTCGAGCCCGCCGTCGTACGCGGCTACCAGGCAGCGGTCGATCAGCCGGGGCCGGGGCTCGGGGTCGGCCAGGGCCGTCACGACGGCGAGCTGGTCGGCGTTGGCGACGACGACCCGCTCGTACGGGTCGTCGTCGTCGGCGGTACGGCGCAGTACGGAGTCCCGGGGCTCGATCCGGACGATCCGGGCGAGGGTGTCCTTGGCCCCGGAGAGATCCCCGACGAGGGCGACCCGGTCGCCCACGACGGCCGCCTTCCGGCCCAGCTCGCGGGCCTTCATCGCGATCACGGTCCGGTCCCCGACGAGACAGGTCAGCCGCCCCCGGTCCACGGTGAGCACCATGCCTTCGGAGGCGTCCTCGTGCTTGGGCCGGATGTTGGTCCTGGGCCGGTTCCCCTTGCGGTTGGGCCGGACGCGGATGTCGTCCTCGTCGGGGTTCTTGCCGTAGCGCCGCATTGCCTCAGGCCCCGTTCAGCTTTCCGCTCCCGCCGGATCGGGGACGCCGAGCAGCGCGGCCCACATCGCCGGGAAGTCGGGGAGGGTCTTGGCGGTGGTCGCCACGTTCTCGATCTCGACGTCCTTGACCGCGAGGCCGATGACGGCGCCCGCGGTGGCCATCCGGTGGTCGTCGTAGGTGTGGAAGATCCCGCCGTGCAGGGTGCGCGGCCGGATGTGGAGGCCGTCCTCGGTCTCGGTGACGTCGCCGCCGAGGCCGTTGATCTCCCGGGTGAGGGCGGCCAGCCGGTCCGTCTCGTGGAGCCGCAGATGGGCGACGCCGCGCAGGGTGGAGGGGGAGTCGGCGAGGGCGGCGACGGCGGCGATGCCGGGGGTCAGCTCGCCGACCTCGGAGAGGTCGACGTCGATGCCGTGGATCCGGCCGCCGCCGGTGAAGACCAGTCCGTGGTCGGTCAGCTCGCAGGAGCCGCCCATCTCGGTGAAGATCCGGCGCAGCGCGTCACCGGGCTGGGTGGTCCGCTCGGGCCAGTCGCGGACGGTGACCCGGCCGCCGGTGATCAGGGCGGCGGCGAGGAACGGCTGGGCGTTCGACAGGTCGGGCTCGATGGTCAGGTCCCGGCCGAGCAGCGCGGAGGGGGAGACCCGCCAGACGTTGGGCTCGCCGCCGGTCTCCGGCTCGTCGACCTGGGCGCCGACCGAGCGGAGCATGTCGACGGTCATCCGGATGTGCGGCATGGAGGGGAGCCGGTCGCCGATGTGCCGTACCTCGACGCCCTGGTTGAACCGGGGCGCGGAGAGCAGCAGGGCCGAGACGAACTGCGACGACGAGGAGGCGTCGATCTCGACGGGGCCGCCGTCCAGGGCGCCGCCGCCGTGGACGGTCATCGGGAGCGAGCCCCGGCCGTCGTCGTCGATCCTGGCGCCGAGGACGCGCAGGGCGTCGATCACGCCGTGCAGGGGGCGCTCGTAGGAGCGGGGGTCGCCGTCGAAGCGGACCGGGCCGTCGGCGAGGGCGGCGACGGGCGGCAGGAAGCGCATGACCGTGCCCGCGTTGCCGACGTCGACGGTGGCGGGGCCGTGCAGCCCGGCCGGGATCACCCGCCAGACCTCGCCTTCGCCGTCCGGGCCCACGCCCTCCTCGATCCCGACGCCGAGGGCGCGCAGCGCCTCGGCCATCAGCAGGCTGTCGCGGGAGCGCAGGGGGCGGCGCAGCCAGCCGGGCTCGGCGGCGAGCGCCGCCAGGACCAGGGCGCGGTTGGTGACCGATTTCGATCCGGGCACGGTCACCGTCGCTTCGACGGCTCCGCTCGCGTAGGGGGCGGGCCAGAGTGCGGGGGAGTGGTGCGCGGGGGCTTCGGTCATGGCCATTACTTTAGTGGCTCGGCCGACACCCCGATCTTGATCAAATCTGCCGAAACCGGGGCGTAATCAAGAGGTGGTACGGAAGCGCGCCGCTCCGGGCGCCGGGTTCAGCGTGCCAGCAGCCAGCGGCCGCCGCCGATGAGCGAGCTGAGCGATACGGCGTGGAAGAGGAAGAGCCAGAGCCCGGCGGGTACGTGGGTGAGCCGGGAGAGCTGGTCGGCGTCGGAGTCGGGGGCGCCGCCCCGGCGCCGCTTGGACTGGAGCTCGAAGGCCGGGCGGACCCCGCCGAGCAGCAGGAACCAGACCGTCGTATAGGCGAAGGCGGCCTGGACTCCGGGCTCCGCGAGCCAGGAGATCAGCAGGAAGGCGGCGCCCGTCAGGACGACGGCGAAGGCCCCGTACGCGTTCCGGATCATCACCAGCATCGCCAGCAGCAGGGCCGTCGCCAGCCAGAGCAGCAGGGTGATGTGCCCGGTGGAGAGCAGGGCCGCGCCGCCGAGGCCGAGCAGGGGCGGGGCGGTGTAGCCCGCGGCGGCGGTGAGGATCATGCCGATCCCGGTGGGCCTGCCCCGGCTGACCGTCAGGCCGCTGGTGTCCGAGTGCAGCCGGATGCCTTCCAGGGAGCGGCCGGTGAGCAGGGCGATCAGCCCGTGGCCGCCCTCGTGGGCGATGGTGACGGCGGTCCGGGAGAGCCGCCATATGGGGTTGGGTACGACCGCGATCAGGGCGAGGGCCCCGGCGAGGACCACGATCCACTGTTCGGGCGACGGCTGGGTGCCGGTGAGCCGGTCCCACAGGTCGGCCGCCGACGCGGTGCTCAGGACGGTGCCGGTGGTCGCGTCGGTCGCCGGGGCGAGGAGACCGGTGGTCGGCGTGGGGTCCATGGCGGGCGGCTCCTCGGGCGGGGCGGGCGGCGGAGTGTCGCAGTCTGGCACCCGGAGGTGCCCACTCGGGAGGACGCCCTGCCGGAGCGGATCGTTCCGGACGGTGGTACGGGCCGGGGGCGTGGCGGTACGAGGGGTACGGCCCCGGGTACCGCGAGGGCGCGGGGGTACGGCACCGGCCCGTACGGCCCCGGCGGCTGTCCGGCCCGGTTCCGGACGGCCCCGGATCCGGACGCTCTCAGGCCCCGCGGCCGTCCGGATCAGCCCCGACCAGGGGTTTCCGGCCCCCGCCCGGCCCCCGCTCGTCCCCCGCCCGGCCTCCGGCCGGTCCTCCGGCCGCGAAGCCGCCGTGACTGTCAGTGCCCGCCGGTAGGCTTCCGGATCAAAGGGGTGGTTGACGATGTGTGGACGGTACGCGGCCAGCCGGGCGCCGAAGGATCTCGTCGGGCTCTTCGACGTGGCCAAGTGGGATCCGCTGGAGACCCTGGCCCCGGATTTCAACGTGGCGCCCACCAAGCAGGTGTACGCGATAGTCCAGCGGGCCCTGAAGGACTCCGGCGATCCGGCGCCCGTCCGGCAGCTGCGGATCCTGAAGTGGGGGCTCGTCCCCTCCTGGGCCAAGTCGCCCGAGGGCGCCGCCCGGATGATCAACGCCCGGGCGGAGACGGTGCACGAGAAGCCGTCGTTCCGCCGGGCCTTCGCGACCCGCCGCTGTCTGATCCCCGCCGACGGCTACTTCGAGTGGGTCACCGGCTCCGACGAGCGGGAGCTGGAGGAGAAGGGCCGCCGCAAGCGCCCCCGCAAGCAGCCGTACTTCGTCACACCCGCGGACGGTTCGGTTTTCGCGATGGCCGGGCTCTACGAGTTCTGGCGGGACCGCACCCTGCCCGACGACCATCCGCAGGCGTGGTGGTCCACCTGCACCGTCGTCACCACCGAGGCCGAGCAGGGCCCCCTGGGGGTCGCGCCCGCCGACGGTCCGGGCAGTCTGGCGGAGATCCATCCCCGGATGCCGCTGATGCTGACCCCCGACCGCTGGGCCGACTGGCTGGACCCGGCCCGGACGGACGTCGAGGAGCTGCGGTCCCTGCTCGTCCCGCCGCCCGAGGGGCTGATGCGGGCCTATCCGGTCTCCACCGCCGTCAGCAATGTCCGCAACAACGGGCCCGAGCTGCTGACCGAGCTGGAGGCCCCGGAGGAGGGCACCCTCTTCTGAACGGCCCCGGGGCGCGAGCCGTGCCGGACCTCCGGCCGCCGGGGAGCCGCGCGCGGCAGGATGGGCCCGTGACCAGCACACCGAGCACACCGAGCGCATCGAACAGGCCGAAGAAGTCGTCGCCGCCCGCCGTCGAGGACGTCGAGACCCCCGCCGGGACGGCCCGGATCCATTGGCACCGGGCGGCCCGCCCCCGGCTGGTGCTCGCCCTCGGCCACGGCGCGGGCGGCGGCACCGGCGCCCGCGACCTGGCGGCTCTCGCCGCCGCCCTGCCCGCCGACGGGGTGACGGTCGCCCTGGTGGAGCAGCCGTGGCGGGTGGCCGGGAAGAAGGTCGCGCTGGCGCCGAAGACCCTGGACGCCGGCTGGCACGGCGTCTGGCCCGCCCTCACCCGGCCGGGCCCGCCCGTCGTCGCCGGTGGCCGCAGCGCCGGAGCCCGGGTCGCCTGCCGTACGGCCCCGGCCCTCGGCGCCCGCGCCGTACTCGCCCTGAGCTTTCCGCTCCATCCGCCCGGCCGTCCGGAGAAGTCCCGGGCGGACGAACTGCTCGGTTCCGGCGCGCCCACCCTCGTCGTCCAGGGCGGCAACGACTCGTTCGGCCGCCCGGAGGAGTTCCCCCGCGGTGATTTCGAACTGGTCGAGGTGCCTTTCGCCGACCACGGGTTCGCCGTCCCCAAGCGCTCCGGCCGGACCGAGGAGGAGACCGTGACGATGATCACTGGCGCGGTGCGGGAATGGCTGGGCCGTCTCCGGGAATGACCGGGCCCCATGGGGTGTTGAGGCGGATACCTGGGAAATCGCCGTCATCGCGGTACGGCAGCACGCGGCCGGCACCGAGCATGGAGTAGGGAGTCCGACGCATGGGACCGACCATCTGCCCCCGCCGTCCGCACGCCGCCGGTCTGGAGTGGTCCGTGCTCTCGGCGGCCGCCGCGGGCCCCGACCGGCCCAAGGGCGCGGTCGATCACCGAGAGACCTCGGGTGAAGGTCGACTATCCTCCGATTCGAGCGGGTCCGCGTTCGGATTCGCCGCGGCGCTGGAGGAGGTGGGTCCGGTCACTGGGACCGACGCGGGGACCGACGGCGGTCAGCCCGAGAAGACCGGCAGGACCGGTTCCGCGAAGGCGGTCACCGCCGCCGCGGCCGGAGCGGTCGCCCGGGACGGCCGGGACGGTCAGGAACAGCCCGAGACGCCCGCCGAGCGGAACGCCCGCTTCGAGCGGGACGCCCTCGCCTTCCTCGACCAGATGTACTCGGCGGCCCTGCGGATGACCCGCAACCCGGCCGACGCGGAGGACCTGGTCCAGGAGACCTATGCCAAGGCGTACGGCTCCTTCCACCAGTTCCGTGCGGGCACCAACCTCAAGGCGTGGCTGTACCGGATCCTCACCAACACCTTCATCAACTCGTACCGCAAGAAGCAGCGCGAACCCCAGCGCAGCGCGGCCGAGGAGATCGAGGACTGGCAGCTCGCGCGGGCCGAGTCCCATATGTCCACCGGACTGCGCTCGGCCGAGTCGCAGGCGCTGGACCACCTGCCGGACTCCGATGTGAAGGCCGCCCTCCAGGCCATTCCGGAGGAGTTCCGGATCGCCGTCTATCTCGCGGACGTCGAGGGCTTTGCGTACAAGGAGATCGCGGACATCATGGGTACACCCATCGGGACGGTGATGTCCCGCCTGCACCGCGGTCGCCGTCAGCTGCGCGGCATGCTGGAGGACTACGCGCGTGAGCGCGGACTCGTCCCCGCCGGTGCGGGGGAGTCGGACGAAGCGAAAGGCTCGGGCTCATGAGCTGCGGAGAGCCGCACGAGACGGACTGCTCCGAGGTGCTGGACCACCTCTATGAGCTTCTCGACGGTGAGATGCCCGACGCCGACTGCACCAAGTTCGAGGTGCACTTCGAGGAGTGCTCCCCCTGCCTGGAGATGTACGGGCTGGAGCAGGCGGTGAAGAAGCTGGTCAAGCGGTGCTGCGGTTCGGACGACGTGCCGACCGACCTGCGTTCCAAGGTGATGGGCCGGATCGATCTGATCCGGGCCGGTCACCCGGTGCCGGACGAGGAGATCGCCGTCGGCGAGCCCGAGCCCGCGCCCCGTTCGGCGCCGCGCGAGTAGCGCCACCGGCGGTCCGCCCGCCCGGCGTTCGGCGCCGTACGGGACAGGACGCCCCGCGCGGCACAGTGCCGCGCCCCCTCTCCGCCCCGCTTCTGATGTCTTCCGCCCCGGGCACCCGTCTGCCACGGCCCGGGCGGGAGGCCATATTTCTGCCGCTGCCGTGCGGTCACCGCCCCGGATTCACCCGGATGCGGGAATCGTCGGATCGGCCGTCACCCCCTCTTCCACGGCTCGTTAGCGTGACGCCCGGGTGCACCGGAAGCACGCGGAGCACGAGGAAGGGGTGGGGCGGACGTGAGGTCCGTACCGGCGGCGGCGCACGCCTATGTGCTGACCGTCGCGCTCGGCGCCCTCTGCTGCGCGCTGCCCGCCCTGCCCGGTCCACCGGGCCCCTTCGCACCGATCTCCTGGTCGACGGCCGCCCTGCTCGCCGGGCTCTACGCGCTCTGCGAGCTGCCCGGCCGCTCCCCCGACCCCGGCGACTCCCAGGACAAGGGGCGCCGTATCCCGGCGGCGGTCCGCTCCGGGTCCTTCTTCCCGGTCCTGCTGGCCGCCGCGTTCCTGCTCCCCCCGGCCGCGGCGGCCCTCGTCCCCGTACCGGGCGCGCTGCTGGCCCGGCCCCGCCGCCGTCCGGTCGGGCTGCGGCGGATCTGGGCGGCGGCCCGGCTGGCCCTGGCGACCTGGGCGGCGGCCGGGACGTACCGCCTCCTGGGGGTCGACCGCGCCCCGCCGGACTTTCCGCAGGCCCTGCTGGCCGCCGCGGCCGGGGCCCTGGCCTTCTGCGTGGTGCTGGGCCTGCTGGAGACCGGGATCCTGTTCACCGCCGAACGGCTGCCGCCGCGCCGGGCCTGGCGGCTGGCGGGCGGCCGGGGCGGACCCGGGGCGCCGGGAGCGCCCGGCGGCCCGGTCGGCACGGCCGCGCTGCCGTATCTGGTGCACGGACTGGCCGGGCTGGTGATGGCGGTCCTGTGGCGCAGCCCGTACGGTCCGGGCTCGGCGGTCTTCGTCCTGCTGCCGATCCACATCTCCTGCTGGCTGTTCGCCCAGTACCACCGGGAGGCCGCCGCGCACCGGGCCACCATCCGGGCCCTGGTCCAGGCCGTGGACATCAAGGACCGGTACACCCGGGGGCACGGCGAGCGGGTGGGCCGCGCGGCGGCGCTGATCGCCATGGAGCTGCGGATGGACGAGGGCCGGCGGGAGGCGATCCGGCTGGCCGGGATCCTGCACGACGTGGGCAAGCTGGGCGTCCCGACCCGGATTCTGCGCAAGGACGGCCCGCTGACGCCGGAGGAGCGACGGATCATCGAGCTGCACCCGGAGTACGGGCACGAGATCACCCGGGGCATCGGCTTCCTCCGCGAGGCGCGCGAGGCGATCCTGCACCACCACGAACGGCTCGACGGGACGGGCTATCCGTGCGGGCTCGCCGGGGACGGGATCCCCGAGTCCGCCCGGGTCGTCGCGGTCGCCGACGCCTTCGACGCGATGACCTCGACCCGCTCCTACAGCCGGGCCCGCCCGGTGCCGGTGGCCCTCAAGGAGCTGGAGCGGTGCGCGGGGACGCAGTTCGACCCACGGATGGTGACGGCGCTGGCCGGCGCGTTGTCCCGGTACGGCTGGCAGACCTCGGTCACCTCGGACGAGCCGCTGCCGCCGTGCCCGGTGGAGCCGGTACCTCCGCCCCGGGACGCGGCCCCCGCCACTCGGCCGAAACGGTCCGCCGCACCCCCGGCACCGGACGGCGGTGGCGGTACGGGCCCGGCGCCCGGGAACGGCCCCCGATGAGTGCCCGCCGCGCCTTCCGCCCGGTTCCGCCGCCCCGCCGCCGCCCCGGGAAAGGCACCCCGGGCCCCGCCCGGTCCCGACCCCGGCGGTGGCGGCCCCGGCCGGGGCCCGGGGCGGTCGTCTACGGAGCCGCCGGGGCGCTCGGCGCCGCCGGACTGGCGAGTATCGCGGTCAACGGGGTGCACCACCTCGCGATCGCCCTCGGCTTCGGCCTGCTGATCGCCGTCGGCGAGGCCGCCCGGCAGCCCTCCGGGTCGGGGGAGCGCGACCCGGCGCCCCTGGGGGCGGCCGGAGTGCTGGGCTACGCCCTCCTCGGCGAGTGCGCCGGGCGGATGACGGCCCCCGGCACGCTCCAGGTCGTCGGTGTGGTCCTGATCGCGACCCTCGCCGGATCCCTGCCCTGCCGGGCCCGGCTGCCCTGTCGGCCCCGGCCCCTCCGCCGCCACGGCGCGGGACCGGGTCCGCGTGCCCCCGCCCGCACCCCCGCGCCCTCCCGGGCCGAACTGGCGGACCATCTCGCCCGGCGGGTCCTCGTCGCCGCCTTCGCCGCCGTTTGCTTCCAGCCCCTGTACGCCGCCGGACCGCCCGCCGACCACTACGCGGGCGCCCTGTACGCCCTGGCCATGCTGGTCCTGCTGATGCTGACGGCGCTCTGCGACAGCGTGCTGCGCGCGGCGGTACGCGGCTCGCGCACCGGCTTCCCGTACGGGCCCCTGCTCCGCGACGAACTCCGCGCGCTCCCCGGCATCGGCTCCGCGGTCTGCGCCACCGGTGTGGTGATCGCGCTCTCGGTGACCGTCGCCGGACTGTGGGCGCTGCCCGTGTTCAGTCTGCCGCTGCTGCTCACCCAGCTCTCCCTCGGCCGGTACGAGGCCGTGCAGACGACCTACCGCCAGACCATCGC
This sequence comes from Streptomyces sp. NPDC006798, assembly GCF_040635975.1. Lineage (NCBI taxonomy): Bacteria > Bacillati > Actinomycetota > Actinomycetes > Kitasatosporales > Streptomycetaceae > Streptomyces > Streptomyces sp. NPDC006798. Next base: position 33,716 of record NZ_JBEYIS010000019.1, on the reverse strand, counting down.
GTCCCTGGCCCGGGCCACCGAGGTCGCCGGATACACCCCGCCCGGGCATGCCCGCCGGGTCGCCGATCTGGCCGTCGCCGTCGGGCGCGAGCTGGGGCTCGGCGGCGCCGATCTGACCGTCCTGGAGTACGCGGCCCTGATGCACGACATCGGCCAGCTCTCCCTCGTCGACCCGGTACCGGACGGCGCCACCGCCCCGCTCCCGGCGCCCGAGCAGCGCCGGATCGCCCTGCTGGGCGGTGCGGTGGTCCGGCAGACCGGGGTGCCGTCGGCCGTCGCCGTCGTGGTGGAACGGCAGGCGGATCCGTACCGCGATCAGCCGCTCACGGCCCGTATCGTCCGGACCGTCAACGCATACGACGATCTGACCGGGGGAACCGGAAGGGAGAACGGCCCGCGACCGGGCGGGCGCCGTCCGGTGACCCCGCTGGACGCGCTCGAACGGCTCCGGCTCGGCACCGGCCGCGACCATCAGCCCGAGGTCGTGGAGGCGCTGGCCGGAGTCCTGGGGCGGGGCGGCGGCCTGCGGGCCTCGCCGCGCCGCCGGGGACAGGGGGCGGAACACCCGCCCGTTACCCCGGACCATCCGGGGTAACCCACGGGTAATGAGCGGGCCTCAGGTGCGGCATGGTTGGATGCGAAGAGGGGGAGCGGCAGCGCGAGCGGGAAGGAGCGGCGGACCGGCACCGACAGGTACGGACCGGCACTGACGGGTACGGAAAGGTACGACAGGCACCGCGGGAGACGCCCCGGCGGCGTCCGGCGGGGCCGGAACGAGACAGCACGTCCGGGGGAACTGTCCCGAGCGACCGGCAGGCGGGAATCGTGAAGATCTTCGGGAAGGTACGGCATCGGCCGTCCGCCTCGTGGCGGCAGGCCACCGACCGCGCGTTCACGCTGATCGGCGACGGCCGGTACGAGGACGCGGGCGCCCTGCTGACCCGGGCCGCCGATCTGGAGCCCTGGCTCTCCGAGTCCTGGTTCAACCTGGCGCTGCTGCACAAGTTCCGGCACGACTGGGAGCAGGCGAGGACCGCGGGACTGCGCGCGGTCGCCCTGCTCGACCGCGATACCGGAGCCCCGGACTGGTGGAATGTGGGTATCGCGGCGACGGCCCTCCAGGACTGGCCGCTGGCCCGCCGCGCCTGGCAGGCGTACGGACTGAAGGTGCCCGGCGGCGGGGCGCGGATCGGCGGCGGCGCGTCGCTCGGACCCGCGACCGAACCCGTCGGCATGGCGCTGGGCAGCGCGGCCGTCCGGCTCTCGCCCGAGGGCGAGGCCGAAGTCGTCTGGGGCCGCAGGCTCGACCCGGCCCGGATGGAGGTCCTCTCCGTGCCGCTGCCGTCGTCCGGCCGCCGCTGGGGCGAGGTCGTCCTGCACGACGGCGTCCCCAACGGGGAGCGGACCACGGCCGCCGGCCCCTCCTACCCGGTCTTCGACGAGATCGAGCTGTGGGCCCCCTCACCCGTCCCCACCTGGGTCGTTCTGCTGGAAGCCGGGACCGAGGAGGACCGGGACGCGCTGGAGCGGCTGGCGTCGGACGCCGGTTACGCCGCCGAGGACTGGTCGTCGTCGGTACGGCTGCTCTGCCGGACCTGCTCCGAGGGGTCCATGCCCAGCGCCGAGGGCGAGGGCGAACACCTCGACCCGCACGACCACAGCGAGCCGGGCCACCCGGGCCCGCTGGGGCACCGCACCTCCGGCGACCTCTGGTCCCCCGAACGCGAGTGCGGCATAGCGGCCCCGGCCGGACTGGTGCGCGGGCTGCTCGACGGCTGGGTCGCCGACAGCCCGGACAGCCGGGAGTGGCGGGACCTCGAAGAGGTCTGCTGAGCCGCCCGCCGGGCCCGCCGGATCCGGCCACCGGCACGATCACCGGGCCCCGGCCCGGCCCCGGGCCGTAGTCTGTACGTGCGCGGATGCCCGCGCAGGGGCCCGCGCCCGCCGCGCGGCGCCTCTCGGCCAGTCACCGAACGATTACCCGGGGTTTCGAGGAACACATGGCGTCGCAGCAGGACACGGACCAGTCGCTCGTCGACGAGTTCATCAATGACACGGAGGACGCCGAGGCGCGCGAGCTGGCGCACCGCGAGCGGGGCACGTCCCGTCCGATCACGGTCGTCGGCAACCCCGTTCTCCACCGGGAGTGCCGGGACGTCACCGCCTTCGACGGCGAACTGGCGCAACTCATCGACGACATGTTTGCCAGCCAGCGGACCGCCGAGGGGGTCGGCCTCGCCGCCAACCAGATCGGCGTGGACGCCAAGGTCTTCGTCTACGACTGCCCGGACGACGACGGCGTCCGGCACGTGGGCTATGTGATCAACCCGGTGCTGGAGGAACTGCCCGCCGACCGCCGGGTCCTGGACGAGTCCAACGAGGGCTGCCTCTCCGTCCCGACGGCGTACGCGGCCCTGGCCCGCCCGGACTACGCGGTGGTCAGCGGCCGGGACGCGCAGGGCAACCCGATCCGGGTCGAGGGCACGGGCTACTTCGCCCGCTGCCTCCAGCACGAGACGGACCACGTCTACGGCCGGCTGTACATCGACCGCCTCTCCAAGCGGGACCGCAAGGACGCGCTCCGGCAGATGGAGGAAGGCACGCCGCGCTATCCGGTCGTCGCCAACGACTGAGCCGTACGCGCGCGTACGCGACGAAAGGGCCGCCCCCCGTGGCAGGGGGCGGCCCTTTGTCGTACGGCGTGCCGGTTCAGCCGTCGTGCTTGACCATCCCGATGAAGGCGGCCCAGGCGGGGTCGGCGAAGCTGAGGGCGGGTCCGCCGGGAGTCTTGGAGTCGCGGACGGGGACCGCACCAGGAACGTTGTCGGCGACCTCGACGCAGTTGTCTCCTGCGCCTCCGCTGTAGCTGGACTTGCGCCAGACCGGTGCGTCAGTGCGGATCATCCTCGTGTTCCTTTGCGATCGTCCTGATCAGGGCCAGGGATTGCTCGTGCGACAGCGCATCCCCCAAGGCGAGATCGTAGGAGGTCTGGCATTGGAGTACCAGGCCAGCCTCATCGATCAAGTTCCCGGTGTGGAGCCCCTCCACGTAAGCGACCGGGGGCATGTCTTCGAACCACATGAGCGTCAGGTTGCTCTGCACCAACGCGTGGCAGCCCACGTCGAACGGGAGGACATGGACGCGGATGCGCTTGCGCTCGGCCAGCTCGGCGATATGGCGGAGCTGCTCCGCCATCACAGCGCGACCGCCGATCTCTCGTCGTAGCGCTGCCTCGTCCAGCAGGACCATGTAGTTGGGCATCAGGGGCTGGCTGAAGACCTGGGCGCGGTCGATCCGGGCGGTGACCGCCTCGTCGCACTCCTCGGCATCTCTGACGGGGAAGTACGAGTCGAAGATCGCCCGCATGTATCCCTCGGTCTGGAGCAGGCCGGGGATCAGTGGGCCGCCGTACTCCCGGATCATGTTCGCCATCTGCTCGAAGTGGCGGGCCGCCTCGAAGTGGATAGCGACTTTGCGCAGATTCAGCGTCGGCAGGAAGTTGACGAACACCCCACCTGTTTCCAGTACTTCGTCCAGTCGGCGGGCGTCTTGGACGCAGGGCTTCCGGCGGCCCGCCTCGATATGGGTGATGTGCGTACGTGTCATGATCGCGCGGTCGGCCAGTACCTGCTGGGTCAGGCCCGCGGCGAGCCGGCGGCGGCGCAGCTCCGTTCCGTACGGGGTCCTCGGCGTATCCACGGGCTCGGCATCTGCGTTGCTGACGTTCTCGGTGTTCTCGGTGTCGTCGGCGGACATCGGAACCAACTCCTCGACGTGCTCGAGTGATTACCGTGAGTCTTGATGCGTTCCGAGATTACGCTCGCCGCCGATGCCGCTGGTTTGTTTACTCGGAACCACTCGTGTGGGTGATGAACCTGCTTTCCAGGGCCGCGAGTTGGGTCCGGACGACCTCTCCCGCCTCCTCCGAGGTGCGATGGCCGACCAGGACGTGCATGGTGAGGCCGTCCGCGAGGGCGAGCAGCGCGCGGGCCTCCCGTACGGCCTCCGCCTCCCGGTCCCCGTCCGGTCCGGCCGCCCGGAGCAGCAGCCGGACGAACAGCTCCTCCAACTCCGCGTAGTCGGCGCGCAGTACGGCCGCGAGGGAGTCGGTGACAGCGGCCTGGGCGACGAACGAGAGCCAGACCCGGGCGTCGGCGCTGTCGGCCGGGTCGACCAGGGCGACCTCGGTGACCGCGCGGGCGAGGCCGGTCAGCGACCCCGGGGCGGACGGGATGCCGGCCCCGGCCCGGACCCGGGTCCCGATCCGCTCGCCGACCTCGGTGAGGGCGAACCTCAGCATCTCGTCCTTCGTGCGGAAGCAGCGCTGGACGGCTCCCATGGAGACACCCGCGCGGGCCGCGACGTCCCGCAGGGTCACCCCTTCGAGGCCGTGTTCGTCGGCGAGCGCGCGGACCGCGTCGGCGATCCGGCGCCGCCTGGCCTCGGTGTCGACCGTTCTCGGCATGGCTTCTCGAACCCCCTGGATCGGCCCGGTCGCGGGCTCCCGCAGTATTCCGATGCGGTTGCATCGGTATCAGGATACGGTTCCGATGCAAGCGCATCGGAACAAGGTCCTGGAGGACGAGAACGGTGTCGTACGACGACGACCACACCGCCCCGTGGCGGCTGACGGCCGGGCGGCAGGCGGCGGCCGTGCGCCGGGGCGAACTGACGGCGGCGGAGCTGACGGAGAGCCATCTCGGCCGGATCGCCGAGGTCAACCCCCGGGTCAACGCGGTCACCCAGCTCATGGCGGAGAGCGCGCGGGAGGCCGCCGCGGGGATCGACCGCCGGATCGCGGCGGGCGAGGACCCGGGGCCGCTGGCCGGGGTGCCGTTCACGGTCAAGGAGACGACACCGGTCGCCGGGGTGCCGACCACCTTCGGCGTCGAGCGGTTCCGGGACGTCGTGGCGCCCGCCGACGCGATCCCGGTGGCCCGGCTGCGCGCCGCCGGAGCCGTACCGGTCGGCCATACCAATATGCCGACCCTGGTCCTGGCCGGGATGCACAGCCGCAGCGCCCTCTTCGGCGACACCGTCAACCCGTGGGACCCGGGCCGGACGCCTGGGGGTTCCAGCGGCGGCGACGGGGTGGCGGTCGCCACCGGGATGGCCGCGATCGGACTCGGCAACGACGCGGGCGGCTCGGTCCGGCTGCCCGCCTCCTTCTGCGGGGTGACCGGGCTGAAACCGACGCCCGGCCGGTTCCCCGCCGACCCCCGGGTGATCGGCCCCGACGATCCGGGGCCCGCGTCGCAGGTCCTGGTCACGGACGGCCCGCTGGCCCGCTCGGTCGCCGATCTGCGGCTGGCGTACGAGACCCTGGCCGGGCCGGACCCGCGCGATCCCCGGGCCGTGCCCGTACCGCCGTACGGCGAACCGCTCCCCGGCCCGGTGAAGGTCGCCGTCGTCACCGACCCCGGCGGTCTCGGGGTGCATCCCGTGGTCGCCGGGGCGATCGCGACGGCCGCCGACGCGCTGCGCGACGCGGGCTACGACGTCCACGAGGTGACCGGACTGCCGCTGTTCGCGGAGGCGATGGACGCGTACGACCGGCTCACGGTCACCGAGTTCGCGCCCGCCTGGCCGCTCGTACGGCAGCTCCTCGGCGACGGCGGCGACCGCTATATCGGTATGGCCATGGAGCGGGTCGAACCCGCCGACTCCGCCGGACTGGTCCGGCTGCTGGGCCTGCGGCTGACGATCCGCCGGGCCTGGGCCGAGTTCCTCGATACGTATCCGCTGCTCCTGGGTCCGGTCTTCACCGAACCGCCGGTCGAACCGGGGATCGAGTCCCGGGACCGGGCGGGCCGCGACCGGGTGGCGACGGCGCTCCGGCTCTCGGCCGTGACCAGCTTCGTCGGGGTGCCCGCGGTCGCCGTGCCCACCGGGGTCACGGCCGGACTGCCGACGGGGGTCCAGCTCGTGGGCCGGGCGTTCCGGGAGGATCTGTGCCTGGCCGCCGGGCAGGCGGTCGAGGACCGGCTCGGGGTACTGACACCGGTCGACCCCCGGGGATGACGAACCGGGCCCGGCACCCCCGCTCTCCGGCGGCGGCGCCGGGCCCGGTGGACGTACACAAGCCGTACGCGGTCGTACGCGGTCGTACGGGGCCGGGTTACGGCCGTTCGACCGACGACGACTCCGACTTGTTGCCGCCCGGGCGGTCGAAGAAGACCGCGACCTGCCACGGCCCGCCGTCGCGGCTGACGGTGATCGTCTCCGCGCCGGTGGCCCCGCTCCGGTCCTTGGTGGTGAGCCGGGCGGAGCCGACATCGGGCCCGAAGTCGAAGGCGATGTCGACCCGCTCGACGGTCAGGCCCTTGCCGCCGCGCTCCTTGAGGATCCGCGCGGCCTCGCGCTCGGCCTCCCGGTCCGCCGGTACGCCCCCGATCTCCATCAGGGCCGCCGGGTCCCGGGCGTTCAGCGCGTCGACATAGGTATGGAGCGCGGCCCGCGCGCCCCGTTCGTCGGGGGCGCGGGGCTCGTCGTCATCGCTCCCGCAGGCCGTCGTCAGGGTCGCGATCGCCACCGTCGTCAGGGCCAGCAGGGGCTTGGCCCATCGTGTTCCACCGCGTCGCATCGTCTCTCCCGGGTCCGGCCGACTATGGGCCTTCGATGATCTCAGGCGCGGCTCAGGTGCGGTGGGCGTAGTAGTTGGCGCGCGGATAGTCGGCGACGATCTTGGCCAGACTCTTATTGTGAGTGTTGGTGGTGTGGTACGTCATATAGATCTTGCCGCGGTTGGTCTTGGTGACGAACATCGTATGGTCGATATTCTTGTTGTTGCCCTGGAAGTCGAGTTGCAGGACATCGGCCTTGGCCATCTTCCAGATATTGTCCAGAATCTTGGTCCGCTTGGAATGATGCTTGGCGAACCAGTACCAGTTCTCGGCGCCGGCCCAGGTGTAACTGGTGCTCCAGTTGTAGTCGCCGTAGAACCAGACCTTGTTCTTCTTGCGATTGATGATGCTGCCGGTTTCGCCCCAGCCGCCGGCCCGCATGATCTGGGAAACGAAGTTGGTACAGTCCTGGCTGTACTTACGGTAGCTGCCGTTGTAGTTCTTCCAGTGCTTATTGGCGTAGGTGACCATCTTGTCGTAGTCGTACGCCGCGCCGAAGTTCGGCTTGAGGATCTCGACGCCCCAGTTCGGCGGCAGCGCGGTCTCCGACGACAGCGCGTCCTTGGGCGCCTCGGGCTCCTCCGACGGGCCCCAGTCGTCCGGGTTCGCCGGGACGGCGTCCACGGGCTGCGCCGTCACCAGGGTGCTGGGCGTGGGACCGTCCCCGGGATGGGCGACATCCGAGGCCAGCGCCCAGGAGCCGTCCGCCGTCCGGTGATAGGTCAGGGTGTGCGGAAGGACGAACTCCTCGAACTCGGGAGCGCCCTCGGCGATCTCGGCCGGGGTGACCGCGTTCCTGAGCCTGGTGGACTCGTCGATGTCGACGGTCGCCGTGACACCGTCCGTGGCGGTCCCGGTGACCGCGACCGCCACCTCCGCCCCGGTGTAGCCGCCGTCCGCGGCCACATAGCGGGCCGACTTCTGCCGCAGCGCGTCGAATTCCGAACTGATCCGGCTCGCCATGGGCGCGGAAACCGCGTTCAGCGCCCTCGCGGTACGGGCGGCGGGGGGATTCGCCGTCGTCACCATGGTGGCCCGGGTATGCAGGTAATTCTCCGCGATAAGTTTGACCTCGGCCGTCTCGGTAGCCGAAAGAGCGGCTCTCGCGCCGGGTGGGGCAGGTGTCGGCTGAGCGCCTGCGGGAGCGATCGTGGCGGCGACCAATGCGGTGGAGATCGCCGCGACGGTGACACCCGTACGCAGAACGGTGGTACGTGAATTCATCAACCCTCCAGGGATGTGGAGTTCTTGATGATCAACCTAGGGAAAGGCCGGTCGAAGGCCGAGTATCACTTGATGCCTGGCCGGTTCCGTTCGGCGGAATGGCTGGCTCCCGGCTGAAAAAACCCTCCCCGGCGCGATGCCGGGGAGGGTTTTTTCCGCCTTCAACCTTAGGTGGGGCTGTACGGCTCAGAAGTCGTCGTCGAAGCCGACCGAGCCCTCCACCGCGACCTGGTACGCCGACGGGCGGCGCTCGAAGAAGTTGGTCAGCTCCTGGACGCCCTGGAGCTCCATGAAGGAGAACGGGTTCTCCGAGCCGTACACCGGCGCGAAGCCCAGCCGGACCAGCCGCTGGTCGGCGACGCACTGGAGGTACTCGCGCATCGACTCGGTGTTCATCCCCGGCAGACCGTCGCCGCACAGGTCGCGGCCGAACTGCAGCTCGGCCTCCACGGCCTCCTTCAGCATGTCCGTGACCTGCTGCCGCAGCTCGTCGTCGAAGAGCTCCGGCTCCTCCTTGCGGACCGTGTCCACGACCTCGAAGGCGAAGTTCATATGCATGGTCTCGTCACGGAACACCCAGTTGGTGCCGGTCGCCAGACCGTGCAGCAGACCGCGCGAGCGGAACCAGTAGACGTAGGCGAAGGCCCCGTAGAAGAACAGGCCCTCGATACAGGCCGCGAAGCAGATCAGGTTGAGCAGGAAGCGGCGGCGGTCGGCCTTCGTCTCCAGCTGGTCCAGCTTCTCGACCTGGTCCATCCAGCGGAAGCAGAACTGCGCCTTCTCCCGGATGGAGGGGATGTTCTCGACCGCCGCGAAGGCCGCCGTGCGGTCCTCCGGGTCGGGGAGATAGGTGTCCAGCAGGGTCAGATAGAACTGGACGTGCACCGCCTCCTCGAAGAGCTGACGGCTCAGATACAGCCGCGCCTCCGGGGAATTGATGTGCTTGTAGAGGGTGAGCACCAGGTTGTTGGCGACGATCGAGTCACCGGTGGCGAAGAACGCCACCAGGCGGCCGATCAGATGCTGCTCACCGGGGGTGAGCTTGGCCAGGTCGGCGACGTCGGAGTGGAGGTCGACCTCCTCGACGGTCCAGGTGTTCTTGATCGCGTCGCGGTACCGCTCGTAGAAGTCGGGGTAGCGCATCGGCCGCAGGGTCAGCTCGAACCCCGGGTCCAGCAGATTCTGGGTACGGCGGGTGGTCGCGGCGGCGGTGGACGTCGCGGCGGCGGTTCCGGTGGTGGTGGTCTCGGACATTACTGGCAGGCCTCGCAGGACTCGGGGTTCTCCAGGGAGCAGGCGAGCGCCTCTTCGGGCGTGACCTGCGCCGGTACGGAGGAAGGGGAGGAAGCGGGGGAGGGGACGGGAGCGGTGGCGGCGGTCGAGCCCGTCGCCGCGCGGGCGATCCGGGTCGCGGGCCGGGACCGCAGGTAGTACGTGGTCTTCAGACCCCGCTTCCAGGCGTACGCGTACATCGAGCTGAGCTTCCCGATGGTCGGCGTCTCCAGGAACAGGTTCAGCGACTGCGACTGGTCGAGATAGGGCGTACGGTCCGCCGCCATGTCGATCAGCCCCCGCTGCGGGATCTCCCACGCCGTCCGGTACAGCTCCCGGATCTCCGCCGGGACCCAGGAGAAGCCCTGGACCGAGCCGCTGGCGTCGCGCAGCGCCTCCCGGGTCTGGGCGTCCCAGACGCCCAGCTCCTTCAGATCCGCCACCAGATACGAGTTCACCTGAAGGAACTCACCCGACAGCGTCTCCCGCTTGAAGAGATTGGAGACCTGGGGCTCGATGCACTCGTAGACCCCCGCGATGGAGGCGATCGTCGCGGTCGGCGCGATCGCCAGCAGCAGCGAGTTGCGCATCCCGGTGACCGCGATCCGCTCGCGCAGCGCCGCCCACCGCTCCGGCCAGGCCGACTCGACACCGTAGTGGTCCGGGTGGAAGACGCCCCGGGCCGCCCGGGTCTTCTCCCACGCCGGGAACGTGCCGTGCCGCTCGGCCAGCTCGGCGGACGCCTCGTACGCGGCCAGCATGATCCGCTCGGCGATCCGGGTCGACAGCGCCCGGGCCCGCGGCGAGTCGAACGGCAGCCGCAGCTTGAAGAAGACGTCCTGGAGACCCATCGCGCCCAGGCCCACCGGCCGCCAGCGGGCATTGGAGCGGCCCGCCTGCTCGGTCGGGTAGAAGTTGATGTCCACGACCCGGTCGAGGAAGGTCACGGCCGTCCGGACCGTGGCGTCCAGCCGCTCCCAGTCGAGGTCGTCACCGGCGACGAAGGCACCCAGATTGACCGAGCCCAGATTGCAGACCGCGGTCTCCCCGTCGTCCGTGACCTCCAGGATCTCGGTGCACAGATTCGACGAGTGGACCGTGTGGCCCGGCTCGGCGGTCTGGTTCGCGGTCCGGTTCGCGGCGTCCTTGAAGGTCATCCAGCCGTTGCCGGTCTGGGCCAGGGTCCGCATCATCCGCCCGTACAGCTCCCGGGCGGGCATCGTCTTGCGTGCCAGGCCCTTCGCCTCCGCCGCCCGGTACGCGGCGTCGAACTCGTCGCCCCACAGATCGACCAGCTCGGGGGCGTCGGCCGGGGAGAAGAGCGACCAGTCGGCGTCCGCGTCGACCCGGCGCATGAACTCGTCCGGGATCCAGTGCGCCAGATTGAGGTTGTGGGTGCGGCGGGCGTCCTCGCCCGTGTTGTCCCGCAGCTCCAGGAACTCCTCGATATCCGCGTGCCAGGTCTCCAGATAGACGGCGGCCGCGCCCTTGCGCCGACCGCCCTGGTTCACCGCCGCGACCGAGGCGTCGAGGGTCTTCAGAAACGGCACGATGCCGTTGGAGTGGCCGTTCGTGCCCCGGATCAGGGAGCCGCGGGCCCGGATCCGGGAGTACGAGAGCCCGATCCCGCCCGCGTGCTTCGACAGCCGGGCGACCTGGTGATACCGGTCGTAGATGGAGTCCAGCTCGTCCAGCGGCGAGTCCAGCAGATAGCAGGACGACATCTGCGGATGCCGGGTGCCCGAATTGAAGAGAGTCGGGGAGGAGGGCAGGTAGTCCAGCCGGCTCATCAGCCCGTACAGCGCCACGACCTCGTCCAGGGCGCGGACGCTGTCGTCCTCGGCCAGCCCCGACGCGACCCGCAGCATGAAGTGCTGCGGGGTCTCCACGACCTGCCGGGTGATCGGATGGCGCAGCAGATACCGGCTGTAGAGGGTACGCAGCCCGAAGTAGCCGAACCGGTCGTCACCCGCCGGGTCGATCACGGCGTCCAGCCGGTCCGCGTAACGGGCCACGAAAGCGGCCGTACGGTCCGCGATCAGGCCCTCCGTGTGGCCCACCGCCACCGAGGCGGAGAACGAGACCGCGCCCTGACCGGCGGCCTCGTCCGCGATCGTCCGGGTCAGCAGCCGGGCCGCCAGCCGGGAGTACGCCGGGTCCTCCGAGATCAGCCCGGCGGCGGCGTCCGTGGCCAGCTGCCGCAGCTCCGCCGCGTCCGAACCGGGGTGCCGGCCGCGGAGCGCGGCGGCGGCGACCCTGCCGGGGTCGGTGTCCGGCAGATCGGCGGTGAGATCGGTCAGGGTCCGCAGCAACGCGGTCCCCGGGCCGTCCTCGGGCGCGGACACCGCCGGGGCGGCGATGCCTGAAGCCGGATCGGCAGGCGCGATGGTCACGTGGAGCTCTCCCTCGCTCGGCTCACGGACCGGTGGCGAGAGGCACGGCGGCAGGCCGGAGCGGTCCCGGCCTCGTCCGGCGGGCGACACGCGACGGCGTCCACCGGCCCAACCACGAGGCCCGGACGTCTGGGCACCGGGTCGGACGACCGGGTGCACTGTCGGCAGACGGCCGGACTCGCTTGCGGCATGACAAAGCATGCCGAAGATCACCGTTGCGGGACAGTTCCGGATTCGCACCGGATTCCTCTGCGACGACAGCGAGATGAGCATACATGTGGGGGCGGGCCCTCGGCGTAGCCCCCACATGTTGTGTCGCGCGCCGCGGGTCCCCTGCGGGCGGCGATGCGGTGCGGGTCCCTTGCGCCGCTTGCCGTTCCCCTGCGGGGAGGTGCTTTCAGGTGGCGCGGGGGAACTGCGCGAGGCGCCCACGGCGGCGTGAGGCCGCCCATGGACACTGCCCGGCGGGGCGGGCGGCGTTTGCCGGGCGCGGCGCCGTCGTGGCCGTTCGCGCAGTTCCCCCGCGCCCCTGGGTTGCCCTCCTGAACGCCCTTGTGGAGAGGAGGGCCCTCCTCTCCACAAGGGCGGTGCTCAGGAGAGCGTCGAGGGGCTCGGGGAACTGCGAGACAAGCCACAGGCGGTCCGCAGACCGCGGACAAGGCCTCGGTCGCCGGGCGCGGCCCGGGTGGAGCACGAGACGGGGCTGCGCTCCCACCGCCGAAGGCGCGCCTGGCGCGGGGCCCGGGGCGGGGAAAGGCGCGCGCCCCTGAAGGGAGGCTTCAGGGGCGCGGGTGCCGTAAGAAGGCGGCGTCAGTCGTGGGGGCGGCGGAGGCGGGCGACGAACTTGTAGCGGTCGCCGCGGTACACCGAGCGGACCCACTCCACCGGCTCCCCCTGCGCGTCCAGCGAATGCCGCGAGAGCATCAGCATCGGCAGGCCCACGTCCGTCCCGAGCAGCCCGGCTTCCCGCGGTGTCGCCAGAGACGTCTCGATGGTCTCCTCGGCTTCGGCGAGGTGGACGTCGTACACCTCGGCGAGGGCGGTGTAGAGGGACGTGTACTTGACGAGGCTGCGCCGCAGCGCCGGGAAGCGCTTCGCGGACAGATGCGTCGTCTCGATCGCCATCGGCTCGCCGCTGGCCAGCCGGAGCCGTTCGATCCGCAGGACCCGGCCGCCGGTGGAGATGTCGAGCAGTCCGGCGAGGGTGTCGTCCGCGGTGACGTACCCGATGTCGAGGAGCTGGGAGGTGGGTTCGAGGCCCTGTGCCTTCATGTCCTCGGTGTACGAGGTCAGTTGGAGCGCCTGGGACACCTTGGGCTTGGCGACGAACGTGCCCTTGCCCTGGATCCGTTCGAGCCGGCCTTCGACGACCAGTTCCTGGAGCGCCTGGCGGACCGTGGTGCGGGAGGTGTCGAACTCGGCCGCGAGGGTGCGTTCCGGCGGTACGGGCGTACCGGGCGGAAGGGTCTCCGTCATATCCAGCAGATGCCGCTTGAGGCGGTAGTACTTGGGTACGCGCGCGGTCCGGGTCGGTGCTCCCGCCTCGGTCTCCGCAACCACCCCGTCCGTCGTCATGGCCCGCCTTCCCGTTCCCGACTGCTGCGCTGCCGTCACCGGCTCCTCCGTCTGTAGCGGATCACATCGTGGCACGGGCCGGTCCCGGGGAGTGACCCTCTCCCTCCTGGTTTCTGTCTCCAGGTGGACACCACTGCTTCTTATACACCGAGGGGACTAGGGTTGGTCTAGTCCAAGTAGGGCCCTCAAGACTGCCCGGATCGTGCCCAGATGTCGGTCCGATAACGGACTGGACAGGCAGGTTTATCGAGCCTTGACAGCCTCAAAGGTCTAGGCCAAGCTCCCGGTACTGGTCTAAACCATTAAAGACCAGGTCCCAGCCCCAGGCAGTACTTTTCCCGTATCGCTTCGTGGTGGGCGGGGTGGCAGGCATCCCTTAGGAGGGTGGCGTGAAGCGCAAGCTCATCGCGGCGATCGGTGTCGCGGGCATGTTGGTCAGTGTTGCCGCATGTGGCTCGGACGACAAGAAGAAGGATGAGGGCGGCCCCGGTAAGGACGGCAGCTACAAGGGTCAGACGCTGACCTTCTGGGCCATGGACGGCTCCACGCCGGACCAGTGGCTGGCCGACCTCACCAAGGAGTTCGAGGCCAAGACCGGCGCCAAGCTGAAGTACGAGAAGCAGGCGTGGAACGGTATTCAGCAGAAGCTGACGACCGCCCTCTCCGAGGAGAACCCGCCGGACGTCTTCGAGATCGGCAACACCCAGACCCCCGCGTACGCCAAGACCGGCGGTCTGGCCGACCTGGGTGACGTGAAGTCCGCGATCGGCGCCGACTGGTCCGAGACCCTGAACAAGGCGTCCGTCTTCGAGGGCAAGCAGTACGCCGCCCCCTGGTACTTCGCCAACCGCGTCGTCGTCTACAACAAGAAGGTCTTCGCCGAGGCCGGCATCGCCGCGCCGCCGAAGACCCGCGCCGAGTTCTACGCCGCGCTCGACAAGATCAAGGCGAAGGGCAAGGAGCCGATCTACCTGCCCGGCCAGAACTGGTACCACTTCGTCGGTCTGGTCATCGGCCAGGGTGGCGAGCTGGTCAAGAAGGACGGCGACAAGTGGGTCTCCAACCTGGCTGACCCGAAGGTCCAGGCCGCCGCCGAGGAATACAAGAAGATGCAGGCGTACTCCAAGGCGCCCAAGGACAAGGACGAGGCCACCCCGCAGCAGGCCGACGTCTTCGCCAAGGGCAACGTCGGTGCCTTCATCGGCATGGGCTGGGAGGGCGCCACCGCCATCAAGGCGAACCCGGCCATCGAGAAGGACCTCGGCTACTTCACCATCCCCGGTGAGACCGCGGACAAGCCCGAGGGTGTCTTCCTCGGCGGCTCCAACGTCGCCGTGGCCGAGGGCAGCAAGAACAAGGCGCTCGCCAAGGAGTTCCTGAAGCTGCTGCTCTCCGACAAGTACGAGGGCGGTCTGGCCAAGGCCAGCGGCGTCATCCCGAACAAGGAGTCCCTGAACTCCAACCTGACGGGCAACCCGGTCGCCGAGGCCGCCGCGCCGTCCGCCAAGTTCGGTGGCACCACCCCGCTGATCGCCGAGTGGGCCTCGGTCGAGAACGAGCCCAACCCGATCAAGGCCTACCTCACCGCCGTGGTGAGCGGTAAGTCCCCGGCGGACGCCGCCAAGCAGGTCGAGGGCGACTTCAACAAGCGCCTGTCGCAGAAGCAGTAACCGAATCCGGCGGCCGGGGCGGGGGTCTCACGGCCCTGCCCCGGCCGCCGACTGCTGTCCCCCGAGCGCCTAGTGAAGAGATGGCGAGCATGACCGTGCAGACCGAACGGGCGCCTTCCGGCCCCGCGGAGGTACCCACCCCTCCGGTCAAGGGCAAGGGCAGGCCCAAAGCGCCGCGTAGAGCCGGCGATTTCGTTCCTTATCTGCTGCTGCTTCCCGCGGTAGCCGTCACCCTGGTCTTCCTGGGGTGGCCCCTGGTGAACAACGGAGTTCTGTCGTTCCAGAACCTCAATATGAGACAGCTGATCCAGCGTCTCACCGAGTGGAACGGCATCGACAACTACCGGGAGATCCTCACCGGCGAGGAATTCTGGCGGGTCACCGGACGCTCGATCGCCTTCACCGGCGTCAACGTTCTGCTGATCATGGTTCTGGGTACCCTCGTAGGTCTGCTGCTCGCCCGCCTCGGCAAGAAGATGCGCTTCGCCCTGATGATCGGGCTCGTGCTCGCCTGGGCCATGCCCGTCGTCGCCTCCACCACCGTCTACCAGTGGCTCTTCGCCCAGCGTTTCGGTGTCGTCAACTGGGTCCTGGTACAGCTCGGCTTCGACGGGATGGCCGAGCACAACTGGTTCGGCACCCAGATGTCGACCTTCTTCGTGATCACCCTGCTGATCGTCTGGCAGTCGATCCCGTTCGTCGCCCTCTCCCTCTACGCCGCGACGACCACCATCCCGAAGGAGCTGTACGAGGCCGCCGCCCTGGACGGCGCCAACGGCTGGCGTCAGTTCACCTCGGTGACCATGCCGTTCCTGCGGCCCTTCCTCTACGCCACCACCTTCCTGGAGATCATCTGGGTCTTCAAGGCCCTGGTCCAGGTGCTCAACATCAACCGTGGCGGTCCGGACCGGCTCACGGAGATCCTCCCCGTCTACGCCTACATCGAGGGCATGGGCAACCAGCACTACGGCATGGGCGCGGCCATCGCGATGCTCACCATCGTGATCATGCTGTTCCTGACGTCCTACTACCTCCGGATCGTGCTCAAGCAAGAGGAGGACGTGCGATGAAGCGTTCCCTGTTCGGCCGCTTCTGGCCCAACGCGACCGCCGTACTCCTGGTCGCCTTCTTCGCCTTCCCCGTCTACTGGATGTTCGCCACGGCATTCAAGAAGACGCCGGACATCGTCGCCGACACCCCGGTGTGGATCCCGCTGGAACCGACGACGCAGCACTTCAAGTCGGCATTCGACGCGGACAACTTCTGGACGTTCGTCGCCAACTCGTTCACCGTGACACTCCTCGCGGTGATCTTCTCCCTGATGATCGCCCTCGCGGCGTCCTTCGCCCTGGCCCGGATGAAGTTCAAGGGACGGCGCGGCTTCATCATCGGCTTCATGATCGCCCAGATGGCGCCCTGGGAAGTGATGGTCATCTCCATCTACTTCATCGTCCGCGACGCCGACATGCTGAACAGCCTGATCCCGCTGACGATCTTCTACATGGTGATGATCCTCCCCTTCACCCTCCTGACGCTCCGCGGCTTCGTCGCCGCCGTGCCCAGGGAGCTGGAGGAGGCCGCCATGGTCGACGGCTGTTCCCGCCGCCAGGCGTTCATCAAGGTGATCTTCCCGCTGCTCGCCCCCGGTCTGATGTCGACCTCGATGTTCGGCTTCATCACCGCCTGGAACGAGTTCCCGATGGTGCTGGTCCTCAACAAGCAGGTCGAGTACCAGACCCTGCCGCTCTGGCTCTCCGGATTCCAGTCCGTCTTCGGCAACGACTGGGGCGCCACCATGGCGGCGTCGTCCCTCTTCGCCATTCCGGTACTGCTCCTCTTCCTCTACCTCCAGCGCGGAGCCGTAAGCGGGCTCTCCGACGGTGCGGTGAAGGGATAATCCGCGGTGACTTCCATGACCAACGACCTGCGGGCGACCGGCCAGCTCAGCCGTGACGCCCTCACCGTCCTCCAGCCCGGCTTCGAGGGCACCACCGCCCCCGACTGGCTGCTCCGCCAGATCGCCGACGGCCTCGGCGCCGTAGGCCTCTTCGGCCGGAACATCACCACCCCCGAGCAGCTCACGGCGCTCAACGCCCAGCTCCGGGCCGAACGCGACGACCTCCTCGTCGCCATCGACGAGGAGAGCGGCGACGTCACCCGCCTGGAGGTGGTCGAAGGCTCCTCCTTCCCGGGCAACTACGCCCTCGGCACCGTCGACGACACCGGGCTCACCCGGGACGTCGCCCACGCCCTCGGCCGGCGGCTCGCCGCCTGCGGCGTCGACCTCAACTGGGCGCCGTCCGCCGACGTCAACGCCAACCCGGACAACCCCGTCATCGGGGTCCGGTCCTTCGGCGCCGACGCCGGGCTGACCGCCCGGCACACGGTCGCGTACGTCCACGGCCTCCAGGCCGCCGGAGTCGCCGCCTGCGTGAAGCACTTCCCCGGCCACGGGGACACCAACGTCGACTCCCACCACGCGATGCCCCGGATCGACGTCGGACTCGACACCCTGCACGCCCGCGACCTGCTGCCGTTCCGCGAGTCCATCGCGGCCGGCGCCAAGGCGGTCATGAGCGCGCACATCCTGGTGCCCGTACTCGACGCCGACCGTCCGGCGACCCTCAGCCCCCGGATCCTCACCGGGCTCCTCCGCGAGGAGCTGGGCTTCGACGGGCTGATCGTCACCGACGGTATGGAGATGCAGGCCATCGCGGCGGTGTACGGGATCGAACGCGGTTCCGTCCTCGCGCTCGCCGCGGGCGCCGACGCCATCTGCGTCGGCGGAGGACTCGCCGACGAGGCGACCGTACTCGGGCTGCGGGACGCCATTGTCGCCGCGGTCCGGGACGGCGACCTGCCCGAGGAGCGGCTGGCCGACGCGGCGGCGCGGGTACGCGCCCTCGCCGACTGGACCCGCCGGGCACGAGCTGCCGACGCGGAGCCGGGCGCGGAAGTGCAGGAGGGGACCGCGCCCGGCGTCCGCGCCGGTGCCGGAGTCACCGCCGATGTCGGCCTGGTCGCCGCCCGGCGGGCCGTCCAGGTCACCCCCGGTGAGGAGCCGTACGAGCCGGTCACCGAGCCGCCGTACGTCGTCACCTTCTCGCCCGAGGCGAATATCGCCGTCGGTGACGAGACCCCGTGGGGCGTCGCCGGAGAGCTGAAGGACCTGGTGCCCGGGACGCTCACCGCGACCCACGCCGACGTACCCGCCGAAGCCGCCGGCGACCTCGCCGGTGAGGTGCTGGCGGCGGCGGCAGACCGTAGGATCGTCGCAGTGGTACGCGATGTCCACCGCCACCCCTGGATGGCGACGGCCCTCGACGCGGTCCTCGCCGCCCGGCCCGACACGGTCGTGGTGGAGATGGGCCTCAACCGGGCCGAACCCAAGGGCGCGCTGCATATCGCCACCCACGGCGCCGCCCGCGTCTGCGGACGGGCCGCCGCCGAGGTCATCACCGGCGCGAAGAGCGCGGGCGACTGACCCGACGGACCGTGTGCTGTGCCGGGGTGCCACCGGCGGCGAAAGCCGCCGGTGGCCCCCTCGGCGCACCGACGCCCGCTGGAGGCAACGGAGATGGCTGCGACGCACCCGGCACCCCACGACGACGAAGACCGCGAACGCCCCGGCCGTCTGATGGCCGCCGAGACCGCGGAACAGCCCGCCGTGCTCCGGCGCATCCTCCGGGACGGCGCCCCCACGATCCGGGAGACCGCGGCCGCCGTCGCCGCCCGCGCGCCCCGCTTCGTCCTGCTCACCGCCCGGGGCACCTCCGACAACGCCGCCCTCTACGCGAAGTACCTGCTGGAGATCGAGCTGGGACTGCCCTGCGGACTCACCTCCATGTCCACCACCACGGCGTACGGGGCCAAGCCCGATCTGCGGGACGTCCTCGTGATCACCGTCAGCCAGTCCGGCGGCTCACCCGACCTCGTCGCCTCCACCCGGGCCGCCCGGGAAGCGGGCGCGGTGACGCTCGCCGTCACCAACAACCCCGACTCACCGCTCGCCGCGGTCTCCGAATTCCATATCGACGTCCTCGCGGGCCCCGAGAAGGCGCTGCCCGCGACGAAGACGTACACCGCGACCCTGCTCGCGCTCTACCTCCTCGTCCAGGGGCTCAAAGGCGCCGACGGGACGGCCGCCGCCGAACTCCCCGGCCTCGCGGAACGGATCCTGGACCGGGGCGACGAGGTCCGCCGGCTGGCCGGGCGCTACCGGTTCGCCGAACGGATGGTCATCACATCCCGGGGATACGGGTACCCCACCGCCAAGGAAGCCGCCCTCAAGCTGATGGAGACCAGCTACATCCCGGCACTCTCCTACTCCGGCGCCGACCTGCTCCACGGGCCCCTCGCCATGGTCGACAACATCTCCCCGGTGATCGCGGTTGTCACCGACGGGCGCGGCGGCGAAGCGCTCCAGCCCGTACTCGACCGGCTCCGGGGCCGGGGCGCCGACCTCGTCGTCGTCGGGCCCGCACGGCAGGTCGCGGCGGCGTCCGCGGGCTTCGTCCTGCTGACGGACGGCCTCCCCGAGAACCTCCAGCCCGTCCTGGAGATCCTGCCGCTCCAGCTCCTCGCGTACGAGGTCACCCTGGCGCGGGGCCAGGACCCGGACGCGCCGAGGGCTCTCGCCAAGGTGACGGAGACCCGCTAGCGCTCTCCGGGCCCGGCTGCCGGGGCGCCTCTCGCCGAGGTAGCAGGGTCCTCGGGCCCGTGCCGCCCCCGGCGTCAGGCGGGGACGGTCGCGTCTGCCGACGCCGGCGCGTTTCGGGCCGCGGCCTCCCTGTGGTTGCTCGCGCAGTTCCCCGCGCCCCTGGTTGGCCTCCTGACCGCCCTCCAGGCAACCCGCGGTCGCGGTTCGACCCACCGCCTTGGCTCTTCGGCAGACGGGTCCCGCGCCGTGCGCCCAGCCGGGCGGGGATTGTCGGGCGACCGCGCGCCGTCCGTGGCTGGTCGCGCAGTTCCCCGCGCCCCTGATTGCCTTCGGCAATGGGGCCCGGCGCCAGGGCTAGGGGAGGCTGCCTCCTGTTGTGTCCAGCCAGGCGCCGGTGAGCCGGCGGGCGTCGGGGGAGGCGAGGAAGGCGACCACATCCGCCACGTCGTCCGGGCGGCCCACCCGGCCCAGCGCCGACAGCGCCGCCGCCTCCTGCCACGACTCGTCGCTCGAATGGAGCCGGCCCGAGTCCACATCCGTACCGATGATGCCCGGCGCCACCGAATTGACCGTTATCCCGCGGGAGCCCAGCAGCTTGGAGAGGTCGCGGGTGAAGACATCGAGCGCGCCCTTGGTCATGGCGTAGGCGATCAGTTCCGGCAGCACCGCCGAGCGGGCCGGACCGGAGGAGATGCTGAAGATCCGGCCGCCGTCGCGAAGCCGCCCGAGCCCCTGCTGGACCAGGAAGAACGGCGCCTTCACATTGACCGCGAACAGTGTCTCGTACTCCTCGGCCGCCAGCTCCGGATAGGCCCCCGAGGTGCCGATGCCCGCGTTGTTCACCAGGATGTCCAGGCCCGCCGCTCCGGTACGGCGGTCGAACTCCGCCCAGAGCGCGTCCACGGCCCCCGCCGCGCCCAGCTCCCGGCGGCGGTATCCGCGGCCGCCGTCGCGTTCGTCCCGTAATGGGCGGCGACCCGGGCGCCGTCCCGGGCCGGCCGCTCCGCGATGGCCCGGCCGATACCCCGGCCGGCTCCGGTGACCAGCGCCGTCTTCCCGTCGAGCGATCCCGTGCCCGCCCCCGTTTCTCTAGTGGTCGCTATAGAAAGCCTGTAGAATCCGTGGATGGAGACGAGGAAGCGCGGCCGGCCCCGGTCCTTCGACCGGGACGAAGCCCTGCGTCAGGCGACGCGGGTCTTCTTCGAGCACGGCTACGAGGCGGCGTCCATCGCCGATCTGACCCGGGCGATGGGAATCGGACCGCCGAGCCTCTACGCGGCCTTCGGTGACAAGCGGGCCCTGTTCGCCGAGGCGGTCGACGTCTATCAGGCGGCCCGTCCGCTCGGTCTGGACGCCGCCCCGACCGCCCGCGCCGCCTTCGAAGGGCTGCTGAGATCGCTGGCGGCCGACTACACGGATCCCGCTCACCCGCCCGGCTGCCTGGTCATCAACGCCGCGCTGAACTGCGCCGACGCCGAAGTCGTCGCCGATCTGCGGGCCCGTAGGCAGGCGAGTGCCGCGGCCTTCGAGCGGCGGGTGCAAGACGATGTCGACGCGGGTCTGCTGCCTCCGGACACCGACTCCGCCGCCCTCGCGCGCTTCGTCGGCGCCGTCGTGCAGGGCATGTCGATCCAGGCCCGGGACGGTGCCGGGCGTACGGAGCTGGAGTCGGTGGTGGAGCTGGCCCTGGGATCCTGGCCGCAGAGGCGGGAGGAGCGGCACGGGCCGTAGCCGCCGCGATTCGGGCGCGTGCCCGGGAAAACCCGCGGGCCGCGGCGCCTGGCGGGACCCTCAACCCGCCCGGCACCGCAGCCCGGAGTGCTCCGGCCGGGCGAGTGTGCGGGCCCGCGCGGCCGATGGGGAGGGGCGCGTCGCAGTCAGGGCAGAGAGCACGCGTCCCTCATCCGCCCACCTGTGCGGGGAGGGCGGAAGTTCTCGATGACTTCATTGTGGACTAGACCATTCATGGATGTCCATGTGTCGGCGCCGAACAGTTCGAAGTCTCATCCGGGCTCTCATCTTCCTCATCGACCGCGGGTACGCTCGCGTCTGTGCCCTCCATGAACGACCTCGTACGCCAGCACACCGCCCTCGGCGACTCGGACCTCGAGTGGCTTCATCTGCTGGTCTCGGAGTGGCAACTGCTCTCCGATCTCTCCTTCGCCGATCTCGTGCTCTGGGTCCCGACCCGGGACGGGACGCGCTATGTCTCCGTCGCCCAGATGCGCCCCAATACCGGCCCCACGTCCTACCAGGACGACATGGTCGGACATCTGGTGCCCAGGGGCCGCCGGCCGCTGCTGGACGCCGCCCTGGACGAGGGGCGGATCGTGCGCGAGGGCGATCCGGAGTGGCGGGAGGAGGTTCCCGTACGCGTCGAGTCCATCCCGGTCCGGCGCGAGGGCCGGGTGCTGGGCGTGATCGCCCGTAACACCAATCTGCTGACCGTGCGGACCCCGTCCCGGCTGGAGCTGACCTATCTCCAGTCCGCGTCCGACCTGGCCCAGATGATCGCCGCCGGGTCCTTCCCGTTCCCGGGGCAGCAGGTCGACATGGACGCCTCGCCGCGGGTCGGCGACGGGCTGATCCGGCTGGACGCCGACGGCGTGGTGCAGTACGCCAGCCCCAACGCGCTCTCCGCCTATCACCGCCTCGGCCTCGCCTCCGACCTCGTCGGCCACCATCTGGGCCAGGTCACCGCCGAGCTGGCGCCCTCCCGGGGCCCGGTGGACGAGGCGCTGGTCAAGCTGGCCAGCGGCTACGCGCCCCGGGAGACCGAGGTCGAGGGCAACGGCGGGGTGATCCAGCTCCGGACGATTCCGCTCCGCCCCAAGGGCACCCGGATCGGGTCCCTGGTCCTGCTCCGGGACGTCACCGAACTGCGGCGGCGCGAACGCGAGTTGATCACCAAGGACGCCACCATCCGGGAGATCCACCACCGGGTGAAGAACAACCTCCAGACCGTCGCGGCGCTGCTGCGGCTACAGGCCCGCCGGATGGACTCGGTCGGCGGCCGCGAGGCCCTGAACGAGGCCGTACGGCGGGTCGGGTCGATCGCCATCGTCCACGAGACCCTCTCCCAGAACCTCGACGAGCGCGTGGAGTTCGACGAGATCGCGGACCGGGTCATCGCGATGGTGGCGGAGATCTCACCGGGCAAGGTCGACTGCCGCCGGATCGGCCGGTTCGGCATTCTCGACGCCGAGGTCGCCACCCCGCTGTCGATGGTGCTGACCGAGGTCCTCCAGAACGCCCTGGAGCACGCCTTCCCGGCGGGGGAGCGGGGTTCGGTCGAGGTCTCCGCGGTACGCGGCCCCCAGCGGCCCGACAGCAGGCTGCTGATCACCGTCCAGGACGACGGCTCCGGGCTGCCCGAGGGCTTCGACGCCCAGACGGCCGGGAATCTGGGGCTCCAGATCGTCCGGACCCTGGTCGAGGGCGAGCTGGGCGGCGGCTTCGACATGCTCCCGGTCCCGGAGCCGGGGCGTGGTACCCGGGTCGTCCTCGACATCCCCGTCCGGTCCCAGAAGTAGCGCGAACGGGGTCGCGGTCGCCGGGGTCCGGGACCGCGCGCCCCGGCGCCCGGCCGCCTGCCGGGAGCCCGGCGCCCCGGGAACCCGCCGCGCGCCGGAGTGCCCGCGCGCCCACCGCGTCCGAACGGCAGCGAGCCCCGGAAGCCTGGGGCTTCCGGGGCTCGAACGCTGTGGGTTGTACTGCTGCGCGCTGCGGCTCGGTGGCGGTGATTGCGTACGCTCCGTACGCGCCGCCGGTCGCTTCGGCGTATCGCGGGGGCGATCAGGCGCTGGCGTTACGCGCCCGGTTGCGAGCGGCGCGGCGCTTCATCGCGCGGCGCTCGTCCTCGCTCAGGCCACCCCAGACGCCGGAGTCCTGGCCGGACTCGAGCGCCCACTGCAGGCACTGCTCCATAACGGGGCAGCGACGGCAGACGGCCTTGGCTTCCTCGATCTGCAGCAGCGCAGGACCGGTGTTGCCGATGGGGAAGAAGAGCTCCGGGTCTTCCTCGCGGCAAACGGCGTTGTGACGCCAGTCCATGGCTGCTACCTCTCCTTGTGTGACATGCGGATTGCTTGTGAATGTGAACGCTTTCACGAATCCCCCCACAACGGAAGGGCCGACCACCGACATCACATCGGCGTGGTCCTGGTGTTTGAGGAGGGGTTCCGGCGATCTGCGGGGCCGAGGTTTAGCGGGCCGTCCCGATCGCCATGAAGAGACTCGCAAACCTCGGCGGCGGATACAACCCCTTCTGGAAAGTTTTTTTTGATTCCTCGGTGTCGACTAGGTCACAGCCGTACTTCCATGGGGTGGATACTGGTCCGTACGTTCGAGATGAAGGCGGCGCGGCCCTTCTACTCACACAATCACACGCAGTGCATGGCGTACGCCTGTGAACGTCACGCTCGTCCGCAGTCCGAGATGGTCGCCGTCCATCTGAAAGGGGAGCGGAACCTTTGAATTCAAGGTGAAGTCATCCATGTCGTGCACCGTCACCGCGTGCTTGCCGTGCGGTCCCCGTTCGGGCGTCGAACGCAGTAGCTGGGTCGCGTAGCGGGCCACCGCGGGGGTCGACAGCCGGGAGAGCCCCAGCAGATCGAGGCCGGTGTCGAAGGACGCGTCGGGGGAGACGTATATCGGACGATTGCCGAGGTAGGTCCAGGGGGAGGTGTTGGCGACTATCGCCACCACGAGATCGGTGACCGGGTCGGCGCCGGGGCGTTCGAGGGCGATCGTGCCGTGATGCCGGTGGGGGTACTGGAGGAACTGGCGTACGACCTGCCGGACGTAGAGGGGGTGCGTCGAACGCTTTCCGAGTTCGCGCTGCTGTTCGACCCGGCCGATCACGCTGGCGTCGAATCCGTAACCGGCGCAGAACGTGAACCAGCGTCCGGGAACTCCCTCGTCCGGGGTGCCGGGCGTACCGGCCGCGAGGCCGAGACCGACGGTCCGCTCGCTCCGGGAGGCCAGGGCGTCCAGAATCGCGCCGGTCGCCTCGACGGCGTCGTTCGGCAGCCCGAGCGCGCGGGCGAAGACATTGGTCGAACCGCCGGGGACGACGGCCAGCTTCGGCAGCCCCTCCGGGTCGGGTCCCGCGTGCAGCAGTCCGTTGACGACCTCGTTGACGGTGCCGTCGCCGCCGAGGGCCACGACCAGATCGATCTCGCCCGAGTCGGCCGCCCGGCGGGCCAGGTCGCGGCCGTGGCCGCGGTACTCGGTCGTCACGGCCTCCAGTTTCATCTCACTGGCGAGGGCGTGGATCAGTACGTCCCGGGTGCGGGCACTGGTGGTGGTTGCTGCCGGATTGACCACGAGAAGTGCGCGCATGAGGTGCAGCGTACCCAGCCCGCGCCGGGGGCGGTAATGCCGGGCCCGGCGGCTGGTGCGGGGGCGGGCGCGGGGTCGGGACCGACGGCCGTCCGGGCGTCCGGGCGGCGGCACCGCCCCCGGCCCGGCGGTGGCGGCCGTCCGCGTCCGGTGACGGCGGTCCGGTGACGGCGGCCGGGCAGGGGCCGGGGAGGCGGCGTCCGGCGGCGGGCCCGTACGGACTACCCTGCTGGGGTGAGTGCTGACCCGACCCCCCGCCCCAGCCGTCTGACCGCCGCCGCCGCGGTGTCCGGTCTGGAGGGCGTCGCCCTGGTCGGATACGGCGTCTATCTGCTGGTGATGGGCCTGCTGGGACGGCCGGAGAGCCCGACCCAGGCCGAGATGGGCGGACTGACCCTGATCGCCCTCGGCGCGTTCCCGCTGGTCGCGGCGCGCGGACTGCTGCTCTGCCGGTCCTGGGCCCGGGGGCCGGCGCTGATCACGCATCTGATGGCGCTGATCCCGGCCTGGTCGCTGCTGCGGTCGCCGTCGTCGGCGCTGATCCCGGTGGGGATCGTGGTGGGCGTGGTCGCCGTCACCGGTCTGACCCTGCTGATCAGCTCGGAGACCACCCGGGCGCTGGGGATCCGGCCCCCGAGCGGCGACTGATCCGAGCGGCGACCGGCCCGGCCGATCCGCCGGGTCGCCCGCTCCGGCGGCGCGTGCCGCCGCGATTCCGTACCGCCGTTGCCTCGTACCGCTGTGGTTCCGTACGGCCGAGATCCGTACGGCCTGGTCTCGTACGGCCGCCCCCGCGGTGTTTCCGGCGGCCCGCGCCCCGGACCGGGCCGGGACGGGGGCCGGTGCCCGTCCTACTCCTCGACCAGGAGCTTGTCGCGGAGCTGGGCCAGCGTCCTGGCCAGCAGCCGGGACACATGCATCTGGGAGATGCCGACCTCCTGCGCGATCTGCGACTGGGTCATATTGCCGAAGAACCGCAGCAGCAGGATCCGCTTCTCGCGCGGCGGGAGATCCTCCAGCAGCGGCTTGAGGGACTCGCGGTACTCCACGCCCTCCAGGGCCTCGTCCTCCGCGCCGAGGGTGTCGGCGACCGCGGGCGACTCGTCGTCGGTGTCGGGGACGTCGAGGGAGAGGGTGGAGTACGCGTTGGCCGACTCCAGCCCCTCCAGGACCTCCTCCTCCGAGATCCCGAGCCGTTCGGCCAGCTCGTGGACCGTGGGGGAGCGGCCGTGCAGCTGCGACAGCTCGGCTGTCGCCGTCGTGAGGGAGAGCCGCAGCTCCTGGAGTCTGCGGGGGACGCGGACCGCCCAGCCCTTGTCCCGGAAGTGGCGCTTGATCTCGCCCACGACGGTCGGCGTGGCGTAGGTCGAGAACTCCACCCCCCGCTCCGGGTCGAACCGGTCCACGGACTTGATCAGACCGATCGTCGCGACCTGGGTGAGATCGTCCAGCGGCTCGCCCCGGTTGCGGAACCGCCGGGCCAGATGCTCCACCAGCGGCAGATGCATCCGGACGAGCTGATTACGCAGCTCCGCCCGCTCGGGAGAGCCGTCCGGCAGCTTGCGCAGCTCCACGAACATGGCCCGGGCGCCGCTGCGGTCGGTGGATTCCTGCCGCCCCTCCGCGACACCGTTCCCACCGGCCTCGGAACCGGCCTCCGGACCGGCTTCCGAGGCGGCTTCCGGACCGGCCGCCGAGCCGGTCCCGGCCGGATCGCCACCGGTGCCGCCGTCCGGTGCCGGGGCGGGGGCGGGGTGGTTGCCGGGGCCCTCACCCCGGGCGCCCGCGCCCGCTTGCGCCGGTGCCGTCGCGGTCGCCGTGCCATGGCCCGCTCCGGCGCCCGGCCGGGCGCCGACGGGATCGTGGTCGTTCGCGTTCTCGTGGTCGTTCTCGGTCATCTGGTCCGCCCTCGCCCCGGGCTCCGCCGCAGTGGCAGCCCCCGCCTGCTCAGCCGCGGCCGGTCGGCCGCCGAGTACGTCGCCGTCGAGTCCGTGGAATCCGTCGAGTCCGTGGGCCTGCTGCTCCGGGATGTCGGGTGGCGCGGCGGGCTGCCCGTCCCGCTCGCCGTCCCGTACCGGACCGTTCCCGCTCCTCACGCCGGCCCGGGTCCCGCGCCGCGCTGTTTGTACAGGCTGATACAGACCGTGCGGTCGTCGGCGACCGACGACTCCACCTTTCCGGCCAGCGCTGAGAGCACCGTCCAGGCGAAGGTGTCGCGCTCGGGGGCCCGGCCGTCGGTGGTCGGGGCGGAGACCGTGACCTCCAGTGAATCGTCGATGAGCCGGAACACGCAGCTCAGGACCGAACCGGGGACCGCCTGCTGCAACAGGATCGCGCACGCCTCGTCGACCGCGATCCGCAGATCCTCGATCTCGTCGAGGGTGAAGTCCAAGCGCGCCGCGAGGCCGGCGGTGGCCGTACGCAGCACGGACAGATAGGCACCCGCAGCGGGCAGCCGGACTTCGACGAAGTCCTGGGTCCCGGGCTCGCCTGCGATCTGGGACACCCTCACCTCCAAGGTGACACATGCTCTATCGGGGCCCGCGGGGCGGATCCCGGGGCCGTCGGTACGCGCTCCGGTACGACGGGGGCTCACGCGACGAGCGCGCGGCCGGGTACCGGCCCGGCGACGCTATCGCGATCCATGGTGCCCTGTCGCAGGGCCCCCCGGAGTTACTGTCACTCATGGTAGGCACATGAGTACGCACAGTGGCTAGAGGTCTGCGGTGCGCAATTCCAGGTACCGGGGGGAGGGTTGACGTACCCACCGTTCGAACTGGTGAATCCCCTGGACCGGGGCGGTACGGGCCCCGCTCAGACGAGGGCGCCGTCCACGAAGCACCAGCGCCACTCCTCGCCCGGCTCGAAACTGCGCATCACGGGATGACCGGTCTCCCGGAAGTGGGCCGTCGCGTGCCGCAGCGGCGAGGAGTCGCAGCAGCCGACACTGCCGCACTCCAGACAGAGCCGCAGATGGACCGGCTGCACGCCCGCGATCACGCATTCCGGGCACGTTTCGGACTGGGCGGCGGGCTCCGGGCGGGGCAGCGCCGCGGTATGCGGACACTCACTCATGATGGCCAGATTACGGCGCCGGGGCCGGGGTTTCCCGTCGAGCGGTCCGACCGATGACCGCCGGTCCCGACCGGACGGACGACGGACGGAGAACCGGGCATGGAGGCATTGTCCCTGGTGGGGCTGGTCGCGGCGAGTGCTGCGGTGGCCGGGGCGGCCCGCCGTACCCCCGTACCGGCGCCGCTGCTGCTGGTCACGGCCGGACTCCTGGCCGCCTACGTCCCCGGAGTGCCCGAGTACGCCCTCGACCCGCATGTCGTGCTGCCGCTGATCCTGCCGCCACTGCTGCACACGGCCGCCCTCGAAAGCTCCTACCTCGATCTGCGGGCCAACATCCGGCCGGTCGCGCTGCTCTCCTTCGGCTACACCCTCTTCGCCACTCTCGCCGTGGGCTGGCTGGCCTATCTGCTGATCCCGGGTATCCCGCTGACGGCGGCCCTGGTCCTGGGAGCCGTGATCGCGCCCCCCGACGCGGTCGCCGCCACCGCGATCGCCCGCAAGCTGGGGCTGCCGCACCGGATCACCACCATCCTCCAGGGCGAATCCCTGATCAACGACGCCACCGCGATCACCGCCTACCGGGTCGCCGTCGCGGCCGCCGTCGGCGAGGGCGCCAGCTGGCTCGGCGGCCTCGGGGAGTTCGCCGTCGCGGCCCTCGGCGGGGTCGCCGTGGGGCTGCTGCTGATGGTGCCCATCCACTGGCTGCGGACCCGGCTCAAGGAACCCCTGCTCCAGAACACCCTCTCGCTGCTGATCCCGTTCGCGGCCTACGCGGCGGCCGAACAGGTCCACGCCTCCGGGGTGCTCGCCGTCGTCGTGGTCGCGCTCTACCTCGGCCACCGCGCCTGGCAGGTCGACTTCGCCACCCGGCTCCAGGAGGCCGCCGTCTGGAAGATGGTCGCCTTCCTCCTGGAATCCGTGGTCTTCGCCCTGATCGGACTGCAACTCCCCTACGTCCTGCGGGGCCTCGGCGACTACGGAGTGGCGCAGGCGCTCGCGTACGCGGTCGGGATCTTCGTCCTCGTGGTCGCCGTACGGTTCCTCTGGGTCTTCCCCGCGACCTTCCTGCCCCGGCGGCTCTCGGCCCGGATCCGGGCCCGCGAACCGGGGGTGACCTGGAAGGCGCCCCTGATCGTCGGCTGGGCCGGAATGCGGGGCGTGGTCTCCCTGGCGATCGCCTTCTCCATCCCGCTGACCACCGCGTCCGGGGAACCCTTCCCGTCCCGGAACCTGGTCCTCTTCCTGACCTTCACCACCGTGATCGGCACACTGGTGGTCCAGGGGCTCACCCTGCCCGCCCTGATCCGGGCGCTCCGGCTGCCGCGCCCCGACGCCTACGCCCAGACCCTCGCCGAGGCCGAGGCCCAGAACCAGGCGTCCGAGGCGGCGGACCGGCGGCTCGACGTCCTGCTCACCGACGAACGCAACGCCCTCCCCGGCCCGCTGGAGGACCGGCTGCGGACGGTGATGGAACGGCGGCGCAACTCCGTCTGGGAACGGCTCGGCTCGGTCAACGAACGGACCGGCGAGTCCGCGGACGAGACGTACCGGCGGCTGGCCCGGGAGATGATCGGCGCCGAACGCGCGGTCTTCGTCCGGCTCCGCGACGAGCGCCGGATCGACGACGAGATGATGCGGACGCTGCTCTTCCGCCTGGATCTGGAGGAGGCCGCCGCGTACCGCGAGGACGACGATTGATCTTTGGCGGGCGGGCGCCGTGGGGGTTCCCGTCGGCCCCGGCGCCTTGGCCCTCCGGGTGGGGCCCGCGCCGTCCGTCCAGCGGGGCTGGCTTGTCGGGCGACCGCGCGCGGTCTGTGGCTTGCCGCGCAGTTCCCCGCGCCCCCGGTTGCCCTCCTGACCGGCCTCGTCGAGGGGAGGGCCCCCTTTTTTCAGGGGCGGTGCGGGGAGAGTCTTTAGGGGCGCGGGGAACTGCGCGATCAGCCACGGGCGGTCCGCGGGCCGCCGACTACGCCAGGTCGCCGGGCGCGGCCCGGTGCGGGGCGGGGAGGCTACTCCGGGGGGCCTGTGATGATCGCGGTGAGGGTCGTGCCCCGGGGGAACGCTCCCTCCGATGTGAGGGTCGTCAGGGCCAGCAGCGCCTTCGCGACGTACAGCCGCTCCACGGGGAGGCCGTGGCGGGCCTCGAAATCGGTGGCGAAGGCGAGGAGTTCGGGTGGCGTACGGGCGTAGCCGCCGCAGTGGAAGCGGTCGTCCAGCGACCACTCGCCGCGCCGCCCGCCGAACGCCGCGCGCTGGAGGCGCTCCACCTCCGCCCCGAGGAAACCGCCCTTGAGCACCGGGATACCCAGGGCCCGCTGGCCGGGGCCGAGCCCGGCCGCCAGGCCCGCGAGGGTGCCGCCCGTGCCGCAGGGGACCGCGACCACGTCGGTCGCGCCCCGTAGTTCGCGTCCCAGCTCCGCGCAGCCCCGGGCGGCGAGCGCGTTGCTCCCGCCTTCCGGTATGACGCAGACCCCGGCCGGAGCGGCGCCGGACGGCGCGTCCCGGGTCGCTTCGGCGACGATGCCGGTGAGCACGGCGGGATCGTCCTTCGCGCGGTACGTCCCCCGGTCGGCGAAGACCAGCCGCATCCCGTCGGCGGCGCACCGGGCGAGCGACGGATTCAGCGGGCGGTCGGCCAGCTCGTCGCCCCGGACCACACCGATCGTCGCCACCCCGAGCAGCCGTCCGGCGGCGGCCGTCGCCCGCAGATGGTTGGAGTAAGCCCCGCCGAAGGTCAGCAGGGGGCGTCCGGCGGCGGCCCGCAGGTTCGGTGCGAGCTTGCGCCATTTGTTGCCCGGCAGGTCGGGGTGGATCAGATCGTCCCGCTTGAGCAGCAGCCGGACCCCGTACCGCGAGAAGCGCTCGTCCTCGACGGCCACCAGCGGCGAGGGCAGCCGGGGCCGCAGGGCGGCGGGGTCGAGCGCTTCCGGGGACATGACCCCATTGTGACCGGCGCCGGCGACCCCGGCACCGGCCTGTGGACAACGCCCCCGGGCCCTCGCGGAGACCGGAGCCCGCGGCGGGTCCGGGGGAAGGGGCGCGCCGGAAGGGCCGCGTCGGAAGAGATGCGCCGGAACGGCCCGCCGGGACGGAGATCGGGTACGTCGAATTCCGTATCAGCCTACTTGACCGGGTCACCGGACAGGGCGCCGCCGTTCGGATCGTGTGCGATCCGAATCGGTCATCCACGATCGCCCCACCTGGCGGATTGCCCTTTTCCCCGGCGTGTGCCCAGGGTCCGTGGAATTAGTCCCATCAATTCGTGTAATGGCGTTGCGACTTCACCCGCTGGAAGCTTTTTGCCGTGCGGACCGGACGGTTCCGGCGGGTATCGCCATGCGCCGGTCCGAGGGCCGCACGCGGTGACGAGAGGAAGCATCGATGTCGGTTGGTCCGGTTGGTCCGGTTGGTCTGCGGGACGCCGTCGGCCCGGCCGCCCCGGGGTAACCGGTACGCCGTACGCCGCCCCGGCCGCCGCCGACCGCCCGCCGGCCGCCCCCGGCGCGCCCGCCCCGGCCCCGGCGCCGTACCCCCGTAACGCCGCCCCCGGAGCCGTACTCCGGCCGCCCCTCGGCGGCGGCCCGCCCGCGCCGTCACCCCGCACCCCGCACGCCCCCTCCGGGGCCGTAACGCCGCATACCGCCCCCGGGCCGTACCGGGTACGACCCGTGTCCCGGACGTGCCCCCGAGACCCGGCCGGCGCCGCCGGATCACCGTCCCCGTGGAAAGGACCCCGTACGTGAGCATTTCCGAGACCGTCGAAGGCCGTGAGGCCCTCGACCTGCTCGAACGGACCCGGGCGGTCGTCGACCCCCGGCTGCGCGCGGCCCTCGGGTCGCTGCCGGGGCCCATGAGCCGGGTCGCCCTCTACCACTTCGGCTGGGAGAACGCCGACGGCAGCCCGGCCGCCGGGTCCCCGGGCAAGGCGATCCGGCCGGGGCTCGTCCTGGCCGCCGCCGAGGCGTTCGGCGCCGCCCCGGAGCGCGCGGTCGCCGCCGCCGCCGCGATCGAGCTGGTGCACAACTTCACCCTGCTCCACGACGACGTGATCGACGAGGATCCCACCCGCAGACACCGCCCCACCGCGTGGACCGTCTTCGGCACCCCCGACGCGATCATCGTCGGGGACGCCATGCTGGCCCTCGCCTACCGCCTCCTCGCCGAGGACGGCCATCCGGCGGCCGGGGCCGCCGCCGAACGGATCGCGAACTGCGTGATCGAGCTGTGCGGCGGCCAGCAGGCCGACTGCGCCTTCGAGGAGCGCGCGCCGGAGGATGTCTCCCTGGACGAGTGCGTCGCGATGGCGACCGCCAAGACCGGGGCGCTGCTGGGCTGCGCCTGCGCCGTGGGGGCGCTGTACGCGGGCGCCGGGGCCGAGGAGACCGACGCCCTGGACTCCTTCGGGCGGGAGGCCGGTCTCGCGTTCCAGCTGATCGACGATCTGATCGGGATCTGGGGGGATCCGGGGCGGACCGGGAAGCCCGCGGGCGCCGATCTCGTCGCGCACAAGAAGAGCCTGCCGGTCGTGGCGGCCCTGACGTCCGGGACCCCGGCGGCGGCCGAGCTGGCCCGGCTCTACCGGGGGCATATGTCACCGTCGGCGGTGGCGCTGGCCGCCGACGCCGTGGACCGGGCGGGCGGCCGGGACTGGGCGCAGCTCCAGGCGTCGGAGCGGATGGCGCGGGCCGTGCACGAGCTGTCGCGGGCCGTACCGGATCTGGCGGCGGCGGGGGATCTGCTGGCACTGGCGGAGTTCGTGACCCGAAGGTCCCGGTGAGCGGAGGGCAGAGGGCGGCGGGCGGCCGGGCCTCCGGCGGAGAGGCGGTACCGGCTTCGTACCCGCCGGCTACCGGCACGGACCGGCTGGGTACCGGCGCCCCGGCGCCCGAACGTGCCGTACCGCCGTGCCGTGGTCCCCGTACCGCCGCGTCCTCGTACCGCCGAACCGTGCCGCCCCGGGGCCACCGGCCTATGCTGGACGCATGGGCACTACAGGACGAGGCACCGTCCACAGCCCGCAGGCGGAGTTCCGCTGCCCGGCCTGCGGTGAACCGGTGGCCACGGAGATGCGACGGCACAAGACCATGGGCACTTTCGTGCCCCTGTGGGGTCCCGGGCCGTGCCACAACCGGGAGTGCGCCGACTACGCCGGGCCCGAGGAGACGGCCGCGGACGGCCCCGCGGACGCCCCGGCCGTCGGTACCGGCTGAACCCTTGTGACAGCGGGGGCGCGAGCGTCGTTCGCGCCCCCTGATACGACCCGCTTTCGCAGGTCGTAGCGGTCCGAAGGGGCCGAAGAGGTATCCCGGATGTACGCCCCCGGCCCGCGTAGCGCTACAGTCCGCGCCATGTCATCGGAGTCGACTGAGGTCTGGGCGGGCTGGTACCGCGATCGGCGGGGCGCGGAAGCGGTCACGATCGCGGCGCGCGGACGGCAACTGTGTACGCGCATCAGGGGTGTTGAGTACGAGGGGGCGGCCTTCGCCGCCCTGGAGGCCGCGGGGACCGGGGGATTGCTCTCGTCCTGTGTACTGGAATGGGACATGCCGCTTCCCGTCCACGCGGACGGAGTGGTCCACCGGGCCACGCTGAGCTGTCTGCTGACGCTCGGCGAGCCCCGGCCGGACGGGGCGCTCGACCGGGCCGATCTGAATCTGACGCTCCTCTACGGCGGGGCGGCCTTCGAGGCCGGAGTCGCCGGGGGCGACTTCGAGGACGCGCTCGACCGGTTGCAGCGACAGCTGCCGCAAGGCGCCGAACTGGGGGTACGGGCACCCGCCGACGTATGACGCCGTCCCGGGGGCGGCCTCGCGCCGCCTCCCCGCGAGCGCGCGAGGCGGGGGGGGGGGCCGCGGGGCGCGGGGGGGGGGTGGCGGGGGC